>JABWBQ010000017.1 GCA_013360395.1 Flavobacteriales bacterium | reverse complement strand
AACCCACCGGCGCAGGTCCGGTGGTGCGTGCCATGCCCACCGCGCCCGGACCGGCCGACGATGGGCGCCACCCCCTGCTGTGGGCCGCCGCTGCCGCCACCGGACTGCTGTTCCTGGTGGGCGCGGGCTACCTCGTGCGGCACAGCTGGAACGACACGCAGCGCAGCGGCCTGCTGCTTTGGGGCGAGGAGCCGTCCAAGTACGCGCCCCGCCACGGTGGTGTCGCACCCGTGGTCGAGGAGGACACGGCCTTCCATGTCCCGGTCCCCGAAGGCCATGGCGTGGTGCAGCTCTCCCTGCTGGGCGAAGGGCATCCGCCCACGCCGGTACACTTGGGCGATGCGCCGGTGGCCGCGGTCGATTCCACCCATGTGGCCGTGCCGGTGGTGCCCGAAGCCCGCTTCCATGTGATCGGGGGCTGCTTCAGCATCGAGGAGAACGCCCGCAACTACGTGGCGGACATGACGCAACGCGGGTTCCAGGCCCGGATCCTCGACCAGCATCGCGGGCTTCATCGCGTGGCGGTGGCCAGCTATGCCAGCCGGGCCGAGGCGGTTGCCGCACTGGCCGAACTGCAGCAGGGGGCCGTTGCGGGCGCCTGGCTGCTGGTGCGCTGACCCACCCGGGGCCCGCAACGCACGCACTACTTTTGGCGCCCCCGTGCCACCGGCAAAGGGGACCCATCCCCGAACGATGCGCCATCTGCTCCTGCCCGCCTTGCTGGCCACCGCGCTCCCCCTCACCGCCCAAGTGGTGAAGGAGCCTGCGACCCGGACCCTGAAACTGGCCAAAAGCCAGGTGACCTGCCTGGCGGTGGCGCCCAAGGGCGACCGCATCCTGGTGGGCACCGACAAGGGCGCCGAGCTGTGGGACATCGAAGGGGCCCGGCGTGTGCATGCCTTCCCCTACGCCCAGGACGGAAGCACGGCGGTGTATCACGCGGCCTTCAACAACAACGGCGAACTGGTGGTGCTGATCGGCCACAGCGGCAAGCGTGAAGTGTGGGACGTGCGCAGCGGCAAACAGGACAAGATGCTGCACGAGCACAACTGGATCCCCGACCCACGGGCCGTGAAGGCCATGGGGCTGGACCTGAAGAACAGCACCTTCGACCGGTTCTACCAGCAGCTGCAGGCACAGGATGGTACGGTGACGGCCGTGGCGGTGGCACAGGGTGGCGTGGAGTTCCGGGATGCTGCGGGCAAGGTGCTCCAGCAGCTGCGGTTCCCGGAGAACAAGGACCCGCACCACCGGGCGCCCTGCCTGTTCAACGGCACGCAGTTCATCACCGGCACCGATGATGGCCGCGTCCTTTTCTACGATCGCCCATGAACCCTCTTGGAAGCAAGGCGGTTGACGAGAGCCTGGCGGAGACCACGCACTTCGTACTGCCCAACGACACCAACACGCAGGGCAACCTGTTCGGCGGGCGGCTGCTCGAGTGGCTGGACATCACCTGCGCGATCAGCGCCCACCGCCACTGCAAGCGCGTCTCGGTCACCGTGGCGGTGAATCACGTGAGCTTCGACCGGCCGATCAAGTTGGGCGACCTGGTGACCATCCGCGCCAACGTGAGCCGCGCGTTCAACAGCAGCATGGAGGTGTGGGCCGACGTGTGGGTGGAGGACCCGGTGACGGGCATGAAGATCAAGTGCAACAGCGCCATCTACACCTTCGTGGCCGTGGACCAGACGGGCCAGCCCACCGTGGTGCCCGATGCCGTGCCGGGCAACGAGGAGCAACAGCGGCGGTACGATGGCGCGTTGCGCCGCCGACAACTGCGGTTGATCCTGAGCGGCAAGATGAAGCCCGGCGAGGCCACCGAGCTGAAGGCGCTCTTCGAGTGACCGGGCACGGACCCCGGGGTCACAGCCCTTCCTCCAGCGTCCGGGCATCGAACAGGTCGCCCGTGGCCGTGTCCAGCGCACGCAGGTCCAGCGCACGCAACAAGGCCGCCACCCCGCAGGCGCTCAGCGCACCTCCGTGCACATGGACCACGATGTAGCGCACCCGCCGGGCATCCTCCATGTGCAACTGCAGGCTCAGGTCCATCTCGGGCGCCCTCACGAAGAACCAGTCGTTGTCCTGCGCCTCGGCCATGGGGAAGACCGCGCGGATCCGCTCGGCCAGCTGCTGCCGCTCGCCGATGGGCCGCGGCCTGAAACCCTCGGGGATGTCCCGCACCGTGGCGACATCGGGCAGGTCCTGGATGTAGATCTCCCAGCTCATCGGGAGGCAAGGTCGGCGATCCGCCGAAGGTCCTGCCGCTCCATGCAATGGAAATGGCCCTTGGGGCATTGCGCGAAGCCGATCTTGCTGCAGGGCCTGCACGAAAGCCCTTCCACCTCGCTGAGGTGCGCACGTTCGGGATGCAGGGGGATGTAGGGCCCCATGCCGAACAGGGGGACGGTGCTGCCCCAGATGCTCACCACGGGGCGCTGGAACGCACAGGCGATGTGCATGGCCCCGCTGTCGTGGGCGATCACGGCCCGGGCCCCGCGGATCAACGAGGCGCTCCCCAGCAGGTCGAAGCGGCCCGTGGCATCGAACACCCGCCCGCCCACGGCCGTGGCGATGGCCTGCGCCACCTCCCGGTCGCCCGCACCACCGATGAGCACCAGGGGGCCCGGCACCAGGGCGGCGAGCTCCACCAGCCGGTGCACGGGCAGGCGCTTGGTGGCGTGGGCCGCACCGATGGCCATCGCCACGTAGCCTGCGCGGTGGCTCCCGGGCAATGCTTCGGGGCCGACCTCCCGGTCCGCGGGGATGAACAGCTCCAGCCCGCGGCCGTCGTTCTTCACGCCCAGGTGCGCCGCCGTGGCCAGGTAGCGGTCCACGATGTGCACGCGGGGCATGCGGTCGATCCGCAGGTTCACCAGCAGCCACTTTTCGATGTTCAACTTGTGGAAGCTGTGCGCCTTCACCCCCAGGGCACGCTTGATCCGGGCCGTGCGCAGGTTGTGGTGCAGGTCGATCACCCGATCGAAACGCTCCCGCTTCAGGCGGTCGATGAGGTCGCCGAGGTCCCCGCCGTGGAGGGCATGCACCTGATGCACATGCGGGCTGAAGCGCAGCAGGTCGGCGAAGGCGGCCTTGGTGGCCACGTGCACCTCCGCGCCGGGGACCTGCTCCTTGAGGCCACGCAGCACCGGGCTGGTGAGCACGATGTCGCCGATGGAGGAGAAGCGCAGGACGAGGATCTTCATGGACCGGCGTTCACGAGGTCGATCGTGAAGGCCCCGCGCATGCAAAGTTGCGCGTTGCCGGGGCACGTGCGGCACGACCGGCGCGCCCGTCCGTGCCGCACCGCACCGCGAGGCCCGGGGCACGGTCTACTTTTGCGGCGCATGTTCGTGGACACCCACGCCCACCTGTACGGTGCGCAGTTCGAGGACGACCGCGAGGCCATGCTCCAGCGCGCCCTGCAGGCCGGCGTGACCCGGCTGTTCCTGCCGAACATCGATGTGGAGAGCATCGCGGCCATGAACGCCCTGGCCGACGCGCACCCCGGACGCTGCTTCCCCATGATGGGCCTGCATCCCTGTTCGGTGGGTGAGCACAACACGGAGGCCATGGCCGTGATGGAGCGCGAGCTGCGCAGCGGCCGGTATTGCGCCGTGGGCGAGATCGGCATCGACCTGTACTGGGACAGGACCTGGCTCAAGCAGCAGCAGGATGTGTTCCGCCAGCATCTGCGGTGGGCGAAGGCGCTGCGCCTGCCGGTGGTGATCCACTGCCGCAACAGCTTCGAGGAGACCGTGACCATCGTGGAGGAGGAGAAGGACGAAAGCCTGCGCGGGGTGTTCCACTGCTTCGGCGGCACGGCGGCCGAGGGGCGCCGGGTGCTGGCCTTGGAAGGCTTCCTGCTGGGCATCGGCGGGGTGATCACCTACCCGAGGAGCGGCCTGGCCGGCGTGATGGCCGAACTGGGCCCGGAGCGCTGCGTGCTGGAGACCGATGCGCCCTACCTCGCGCCCGTGCCCCACCGCGGCAAGCGCAACGAGAGCGCGTACATCCCGCTGGTGGCGGCCGAGCTGGCCAGGACCACCGGCCGCACCGTGGAAGAGATCGCACGCATCACCACCGCCAACGCCACGAACCTCTTCGGCCGATGAGCCAGCGTTCCGTCCTCATCATCTACACCGGAGGCACCATCGGCATGTGGGCCGATCCGCGCACCGGCGCCCTTCGCCCCATGGACCTCGAACACCTCGAGGAGCAGGTGCCCGAACTGGAACGCATCGGGGTGAAGCTGGGCTCGGTGGCCTTCCCGGAGCCGATCGACAGCAGCGACATGCGGCCCGCGGACTGGGTGCGTGTGGCGCGCATCATCGGCGAGCACTACGACCGCTACGACGGCTTCGTGGTGCTGCACGGCAGCGACACCATGGCCTATACCGCCAGCGCGCTGAGCTTCCTGCTGGAGGGCCTGGCCAAACCCGTGGTCCTTACCGGGTCGCAGCTGCCCATCGGCACCATCCGCACCGATGCCCGGGAGAACCTGATCACCGCCATCGAGATCGCCGCGGCCTGGGAGAACGGCCGTCCCGTGGTGCCCGAGGTGGCGGTGTACTTCGAATACAGCCTGTACCGGGGCAACCGCACGGTGAAGGTGCATGCCGAACGCTTCGAGGCCTTCCGCAGCCCCAACCACCCAAGGCTGGCCGAGGCCGGGGTGCACATCCGCTACGACCGCCACGCCATACTGCCCCTCCGCCCGGGTCCGCTGAAGGTGCATACCGCCGTGGACGACCACGTGGGCGTGCTGCGGCTCTTCCCGGGCATCCGTCCGGACTGGGTGCGGCACGCCCTGGCCACACCCGATCTGCGTGCGGTGGTCCTCACCACCTTCGGCAGCGGCAACGGCCCCACCGAGGCGGCCTTCCTCGACACCCTGCGCGAGGCCGTCGGGCGGGGCGTGCTGCTGGTGAACACCACCCAGTGCATCGGCGGGCGCGTGGAGCAGGGGCGCTACCTCACCAGCCGGGCCTTCGTGGACATGGGCATCCTCAGCGCCCACGACATGACCGTGGAGGCGGCCGTCACCAAGCTCATGTTCCTGCTGGGCCAGGGCTACGGCGACGGCCCGCTGCGCGAGCGCTTCCTGCAGCCCCTGTGCGGGGAGATGAGCGCGGGGTGAGCCATGGACGCCTTTCGTAACTTCGTGGCCCTTTTCGGAGAGATGGCCGAGCGGTTGAAGGCGCGCGCCTGGAAAGTGCGTATACCTTAACAGGGTATCGGGGGTTCGAATCCCTCTCTCTCCGCCAAGCCGCCCCGCGCAAGCGGGGCGTGTTCGTTCCGGGAGCGCCGGAAGGCCGCGCCGTGGACCCCGCCCCACCCGCCCCCGTACCTTTGCCGGACGCATCGCCCATGCCCCGCATCGGCCCCATCGAACTGCCGGAATTCCCGCTGTTGCTGGCCCCCATGGAGGACGTCAGCGACCCGCCCTTCCGTGCCTTGTGCAAGAAGCATGGGGCCGACCTGATGTACACCGAGTTCATCAGCAGCGAAGGCCTGATCCGCAAGGCCGCCAAGGGGCTTAAAAAGCTCGACATCTTCGAGGCCGAACGCCCCATCGGCATCCAGCTCTTCGGCGGCGGCGAGGACGCCATGGAGGAGGCCGCCCGCATCGCCGAGGCCGCCGGCCCGGACCTCATCGACATCAACTACGGCTGCCCGGTGCACAAGGTGGTGAACAAGGGCGCCGGTGCCTGCCTGCTGCTGGACGTGGACAAGATGGTGCGCCTCACCGAGAAGGTGGTGAAGGCCGTGAAGCTGCCCGTGACGGTGAAGACGCGCCTGGGCTGGGACGACAGGAGCAGGAACATCGTCGAGGTGGCCGAGCGCCTGCAGGACATCGGCATCGCCGCGCTGAGCATCCATGGCCGCACCCGAGCGCAGCTCTACAAGGGCCCGGCGGACTGGACGCTGATCGGCGCCGTGAAGAACAACCCGCGCATGCACATCCCCATCTTCGGCAACGGCGATGTGGACACCCCGGAGAAAGCCGTGGAGAACCGTGCCCGCTACGGGGTGGACGGGGTGATGATCGGCCGTGCCAGCATCGGCCACCCGTGGATCTTCGGGGAGATCAAGCACTACCTGGCCACCGGCACCCACCGCCCCCCGCCTTCCGTGGCGGAGCGTGTGGAGGTCGTGCGGGAGCACCTGCGCACCTCCATCGCCTGGAAGGGTCCGTGGGAGGGCGTGGTGGAGATGCGGCGCCACTACGGCAGCTACCTCAAGGGCCTGCCGAACGTGAAGGAGCTTCGGCTGCGGTTGTGCACCGAACGCGACCCGGCCACCCTGGAGGCCATCCTCGATGAGGTGAAGGCGGCCTACGCCCTGGCGGCGGTGGCGTAGAGGAAGCGCCGGCTCAGCGCGCGCAACGGCAGCCAGGTGGCCAGCAGGCCGATCGCCACCACGGCCCCCACCACCAGCAGCAGGTCGGCCGGCAGCACCTCCACCGGGTAGCTGTCCACCACCGACCCGCTGAGGGTGAGGAGCCCGAACCGCTGCTGGGCCCAGCAGGTCCCCAGCCCGAGCACCAGGCCCGCCGCCGCACCCACGCCCGTGATCAGCAGGCCCTCGAAGAGGAACACGCGCCGCACCATGCCTTCGTCCGCACCAAGCGCCATCAGGGTGCGCATGTCGCCCTGCTTGTCGATCATCATCATCGTCAGCGACGCGATGATGTTGAAGGCCCCGATGAGGCCGATGAAGCTCAACACCACGAAGGTGAACCACTTCTCGCTGGCGTTGGTGCTGTACATCAGGGCGTTCTTCTGATGCCGGGTGCGCACCAGGTAGCGATCGCCCAGCGCGGTGCGCAGGACCCCGGCGGCCCGGTCGGCGTCGGCACGGGGGGGCAGTTGGAGCTCCAGCGCGCTGGCCTCCCGCCCGTAGTGCAGCAGCGCGGCACCCAGTTCAAGCGGCACCAGCACATACCGCGTGTCGAACTCCATGTTGATGCTGAACGTGCCGCTCACCGCCAGGTCGGCCTGTTCGAACGCCCCCCGCCGGTAGGTGCTCAGCTTGCGCCCGCGCACCGGTGCGCTGATGCGCAGGGGGGTGAGCACGCCGTCGTCCAGCGGCACGCCCAGGTCCATCTTCAGGCCCAGCCCCAGCAACGCGGTGGGGCCCTGCGCCCCCTCCAGCACCGGCTCTCCGCTGAAGAGGTGCCGCTCCATGCCGCTCATGCCCAGGTACTGCGGCTCCACGGCCTTCAGGGTGGCCACCGCCTGCTGGCCGTTGCACTGCAGCAGCACGTTCTCCTCGATCACCCAGCTGGCCCGTTCGGCCCCGGCGGCCGTGCGCAGCGCCTCCACGTCGAGGCTGTCGCGCGCGAGCGTCTTGCCCCGCACGGGCGTGATGGTGAGGTCCTGGTCGAAGGGGCTGTAGATGGAATCCACCAACCGGTTGATGCCGTTCAGGGTGCTGAGCACCACCACCATGGCGCCGGTGACCACGGCCACCACCACGATGCTGATCCAGGTGATCAGGTTCACCGCGTTGGCCCGCCGTCCCGTGGCCTTGCGGGAGGCCAGCAGGTAGCGTCGTGCGAAGCGGAGCGGGAGGTTCACGGCGTGAAGATCGGTGCGGGGCGCCTGTGCGGAACACGGTGCGAACGGCGGATGGCGCCGCCCGCCCCCGGGCCTACCGCCACGCCTTCACGATCAGCCCGGTGCCCGTGCGGTGCTCCATGGACACATCGAGCAGGTTGAGCACCCAGGCGATAGGATAGGCCACCAGGTAGTACAACGGCAGGACCACGAAGAAGAGCTTGCTTGTGTTCAGCATCAGCAGCGGCCATTTCATGCTGAGCCGCCAGCTGAGCCTGCCGGGCGCCCCATAGCTGTAGCGGGCCTCCACCCGGGCGAACCCGTTGCGCAGGCACTTGGCCTTGAGGTCCTCGATGTTATAGCCGTCGCGCACGTGTTCCTCGATGAAGGAGCCCTCCCCCGCATCGTGCACATCGCTGCCTCCCTGGTCGCTGGGCGTGCTGATGAGGAGCATGCCGCCCGGCTTCAGCGAGGTACTGTAGCAGCGCAGCGCCGCCTCGTCCTCCAGGATGTGCTCCATCACGTCCACGCACACCACCAGATCGAAGCTGGCCGGCTGTTGGAACCGGGTCACATCACCCACCTGGAAGGTCACCTGCGGGCGGCCGATGGCGCGGAAGAACCCGTTACAGTCGGCCACCTGCTCCTCCTTGACGTCGATGGCGGTGATCCGCGCCCGGGGCAGGCGGCCGCTGAGCCAGTAGCTGTACTGGCCGTAGCCCGCACCCGCATCGTAGAGGTGGACGGCCTTGTCGTGCTTGTCCTTCGCCCAGGCGCGCAATTCCTTGTGCACATGCCAGGCGCGCAGCAGCAGCAGGTCCAGCAGGCGGTAGAACAGCTTGCGCAGGAGGGGCGCGCGGTTGAAGAAGGAGCCGAGCTGGCGTTTGACGGGGTCGTATTGCATCGCCCTTCGCGGGTTACCGATGTGGGTGGGTGTCGAACGGGGCGGTCGGGTATGGCGCGGGCCGCAGCCCTCCTGGCACGTTCTACTGCTTCAGGAGCTTGTCGATCTCCTCGGCACGGTCGAGGGAATCGTCGATGTGGAAATGGAGTTCGGGCACCACGCGCACCTGCCGGCCGATGCGCCGCCCCAGCAGCCCGCGCAGGTGATGGGCCTCGCCGCGGATGCGGTCCAGGGCGGCCTGTTTGTCCTTCACGGGGAAGAGGCTGAGGTAGGCCCTGGCCACGCCCAGGTCGGGGCTGACACGCACGGCGCTCACCGTGATGAGGGTGCCGGGCAGCAGGCGCGGAGCCTCCAATTGGAAGATGCCGGCGAGCTCCTCCTGCAGCAGGCTGTTCACCTTGTTCTGGCGGATGCTGTCCATGGGCCGCGAAGATACCGGCCCGCCGCGGCGTGGGCGGCTACCTTTGGGCCCGCCCTGCGGCAGCGGGGTCCCTGGGTATGCGCAACTTCTTCCGCGTCCTGCGTTATGCGCGGCCCTACCGGGGGTACGCGGTGCTCAACGTGTTGTTCAACCTGGGCAGCACGGTGTTCCACCTGGCGTCGCTGCTGGTCTTCATCCCCTTCCTCAACCTGCTGTTCGGCCAGGCGCCGCCGCCCACCGCGCGCCCCGACGTGGGCCTGAGCGTGGAGGGGCTCAAGCGGCTGCCCGAGCTCTTCAACTGGCGCATGGCGGCCTACATCGAGGAGCATGGCCGGATGGGCGGCCTGGTGTTCATCTGTGTGGTGGTGGCCCTGTGCTTCCTGCTGAAGAACCTGCTGCGGTATTTCGCCCTGTGGGCCATCGGCATCTTGCGCAACCGGGCCGTGCGGGACCTGCGCAACGAGGTCTACGACAAGATCCTGGACCTGCCCATGCGCTTCCATACCGGGGAGCGCAAGGGCAACACCATCGCGCGCATCACCGGCGATGTGCAGGAGGTGGAGTTCAGCATCATGAACTACATCGAGATGGTGTTCCGCGAGCCGCTCACCATCCTGCTCTCCCTGGCGCTGATGATCGGGATCTCGTGGAAGCTCACCCTCATCGCCCTGCTGCTGCTGCCGTTGAGCGGGCTGTTGATCGGCCGCATCGGGAAGAGCCTGCGCAAGGAGGGCCTGCGCGCCCAGCAGAAGGCGGCCGACCTGCTGAGCACGGTGGAGGAGACCCTCACGGGCATGCGGGTGGTGAAGGCCTTCAACGGCGAGGAGCAGATGCGCCGACGCTTCCGCCGCGAGAACGAGATGCTCAACCGGCTCAACGTGTTCACCTTGCGGCGGCGCGACATGGCCTCGCCGCTCAGCGAATTCCTCGGCGCGCTGGTGATGGTGGTGCTGGTGTACCTGGGCGGCAGCCTGGTGATCGGGCAGGACGCCACCCTGAGCGGTGGGGCCTTCATCGGCTACATCATCCTGTTCAGCCAGCTGCTGGCGCCCGCCAAGAGCTTCACCACGGGCTATTACTGGATCCGCAAGGGCGGCGCCAGCGCCGAACGCATCTTCGACCTGCTGGCCGTGGAGAACAGCGTGAAGGAGCGGCCTGATGCCCGGCCCATCGCGACCTTCGCCGACCGGGTGACCTTCGAGGGCGTGCGTTTCGCCTACGACGAGCGGCCCGTACTGCGCACCATCGACCTGGAACTGCCCAAGGGGCGCAGCGTGGCGCTGGTGGGCACCAGCGGCGGCGGCAAGAGCACCCTCGCCGGCCTGCTCCCGCGGTTCCACGACGTCACCGGCGGCAGTGTGCGCATCGACGGTATCGACGTGCGCGACCTGCGGCTCAAGGACCTGCGCGCCCTGATGGGCATCGTGACCCAGGACAGCATCCTGTTCAACGACACGGTGGCCAACAACATCGCCTTCGGGCAGCCCGGGGTGGCCACCGCCGACATCGAACGTGCGGCGCGCATCGCCAATGCGCACGACTTCATCATGCGGCTGGAACAGGGCTACCAGACCAACATCGGCGACATGGGCAACCGCCTCAGCGGCGGCCAGAAGCAACGCCTGGCCATCGCCCGGGCCGTGCTGAAGAACCCCCCCATCCTGATCCTGGACGAGGCCACCAGCGCCCTGGACACCGAGAGCGAGCGCCTGGTGCAGGATGCCCTCTTCAAGATGATGGAAGGGCGCACCAGCCTGGTGATCGCCCACCGGCTGAGCACCATCCAGCACTGCGACCAGATCTGCGTGGTGGTGGACGGCGCCATCGTGGAACGGGGCACCCATGCCCAACTGCACGGCGCCGGCGGCCACTACCGGCGCTTGTGCGACATGCAGGCCTTCGCCTGAGGCCCGCTTGGCCGATCGCGGCGGATGCGTACCTTTGCCCCGTCAGTCGGATGAGCGAGGAAGAGGGGACGGCCCCTCTTTTTTGTTCCCCGACCGTCCGTGACGATGATCGACGCAGGGAGCATGCGGCAACTCGTGGAGCGCCATCTGGCGGGCACCGGCCATTTCCTGGTGGACGTGGAGGTGCGACCGGGCGACAAGGTGGTGGTGGAGGTGGACGACCCCCAAGCCATCACCTTGGAGCAGCTGGTTGCGCTGAACCGTGCCCTGCGCGCCGACCTGGACGCCCAGGGGCACGACCTGGAACTGCAGGTGGGCAGCCCGGGCATGGGCCGCCCCTTCAAGGTGCCCGCCCAGTACACCAAGCACATCGGCCGCCTGGTGGTGGTGAAGCTCGCCGACGGGCGTGCCCTGGAGGGCCGTTTGGAGGCCGTGGACAGCACCGCCCTGCACCTGCTGCCGCTGGTCCACAGCAAGGTCAAGGGCCGGCCGGACAAGTTCGGCCCCGAGGTGCTCGCACTGCCCTTCGCCGACATCCTTTCCACACAAGCCAGCCTAAAGTTCAAATGACCGTGCCATGAGCACCGTGAACCTCATCGAATCCTTCGGGGAATTCAAGGACCTCAAGAACATCGACCGGGTGACCATGATGGGCATCCTGGAGGACGTATTCAGGGGAGTGGTGAAGAAACGCTTCGGCGAGGAAGCCAACGTGGACATCATCATCAACCCCGACAAGGGTGACCTGGAGATCTGGCTCAACCGCAAGATCGTCGAGGACGGCATGAGCGAGGACGACAACCTGGAGATCGAGCTGGCCGAGGCCCGCAAGATCGAGCCCGACTTCGAGGTGGGCGAGGAAGTGAGCCAGGAAGTGAAGATCGCCGACTTCGGCCGCCGCAACATCCTGAGCCTGAAGCAAAACCTGCAGAGCCGCATCCTCGAACTGGAGAAGGACCACCTCTACAACAAGTACAAGGAGCGGGTGGGCGAGATCATGACCGGCGAGGTGTACCAGGTGTGGAAGCGTGAGACCCTGATCCTGGACGACGAGGGCAACGAGCTGATCCTGCCCAAGGACCAGCAGATCAAGAGCGACTTCTTCAAAAAGGGCGACAGCGTGCGGGCCGTGGTGTGGAAGGTGGAGATGCGCAACAACACGCCGGTGGTGGTGCTGAGCCGCACCGCGCCGGAGTTCCTGGCCAAGCTGTTCGAGCAGGAGGTGCCCGAGGTGGCCGACGGGCTGATCACCATCAAACGCATCGTGCGCGAGCCCGGCGAGCGCGCCAAGGTGGCCGTGGAGAGCTACGACGACCGCATCGACCCGGTGGGCGCCTGCGTGGGCATGAAGGGCAGCCGCATCCACGGCATCGTGCGCGAGCTGCGCAACGAGAACATCGACGTGATCAATTACACCGGCAACGAGCAGCTGCTGATCCAGCGTGCCCTGAGCCCCGCCAAGATCGGCAACATCAAACTGGACGCCGAGCACAAGCGCGCCGAGGTGTACATGAAGCCCGACCAGGTGGCCCTGGCCATCGGCAAGGGCGGGCACAACATCAAACTGGCCAGCCGCCTCACCGGCTACGAGATCGACGTGTACCGCGAGACCGACGAGGTCACCGACGATGTGGACCTGGAGGAATTCGCCGACGAGATCGAGCACTGGATCCTCGACGAGCTCAAGGCCATCGGCTGCGACACGGCGCGCAGTGTGCTGGACATCCCGGTCGATGAGCTGGTGAAGCGCACCGACCTGGAGGAGGAGACCATCAATGAAGTGGTGCGGATCCTGAAGGCCGAGCTGGAAGGCTGAGCCGGGGACCGCACGGAGAAAGGCGAAAGGACAACGCGAACCGAATGAGCGAAGCAGCGGACAAAGGCGTGCGATTGAGCAAGGTGGCCCGCGAGTTCAACCTTGCGGTCCAGACCGTGTTGGAGTTCCTGGAGAAGAAGGGCCACAAGGTGGAGAGCAACCCCAACACCAAGCTCCCCGGGGAGCTCTATGACCTGCTGCTGGCCGAGTTCGGCACCGACAAGGCGATCAAGGAGCAGAGCAAGGCCACCGTGCAGCTGCGGCAGGAACGCGAGACCATCAGCCTGGCCCCGGAGAAGACCGCCGCGCGCCCTGCCGCCGAGGAACCCGCCGCACCCGCCTCGCCTGCCCCCGCCCCGACCGCCGCCTCCGCGCCCGAGACCATCAAGGCCCGGGTGGAAAAGCCGACGGTGAAGGTCTTGGACAAGATCGACCTCAGCCCGCGCAAGAAAGCCGCCGAGGCCCCGGCCACCCGCGACAAGGCTCCCAAGGAGGAGGCCCCCAAGGACACGGCGCCCCCGGCTCCCGCTGCACCCGCCCCCCCGGCCACCCCGACACCCGCCGCACCTCCGCCTGCCCCGGCCGAGCCGGAGCTTATCCGGGCCCGTGCCGAGAAGCTCACCGGCCCCAAGACCGTGGGCAAGATCGAGCTGCCCGTGCAGAAGGAGCGCAAACCGGCCGACCGCACGGGCGACCAGGGTGGCGAACGCGGCCGCCGCAAACGCATCGTGAAACCCGGTCCCGTGAACGTGGACCGCGCCGTGCAGCAGGAGCAGCGCGATGCGGCCAACCGGCCCGGCGGCCGCCCCGGCGAGCTCGACGAGAACGCCGTGAAGCGCAAGGTGAGCGAGACCCTCGCCCGCCTCACCGGCGGCAAGAGCAAGGGCGCCAAGATCCGCCGCGACAAGCGCGCCGAGCGCTTCCAACGCTTCGAGGAGGAACAGGCCGCCCGCGAACTGGCCGGCAAGACCCTCAAGGTCACCGAGTTCGTCACCGCCAGCGAACTGGCCTCCATGATGGGCGTGCCCGTCACCGACATCATCAAGGCCTGCTTCAGCCTGGGCCTCATGGTGAGCATCAACCAGCGCCTCGACGCCGAGACCCTCTCGGTGATCGCCGACGAGTACGGCTTCAAGGTGGAGTTCGTGGGCGCCGAGGTGCAGGAGAACATCCCGGTGGAACCCGACGACGAGCGCCGCATGGTGCCGCGCCCGCCCATCGTCACCGTCATGGGACACGTGGACCACGGCAAGACCTCCTTGCTGGACCACGTGCGCAACGCCAATGTGGTGGCCGGCGAGGCCGGGGGCATCACCCAGCACATCGGCGCCTACAGCGTGCAGCTCAAGGGCGGCCGGCACATCACCTTCCTGGACACCCCGGGCCACGAGGCGTTCACCGCCATGCGTGCCCGCGGTGCACAGGTCACCGACATCGCCATCATCGTCATCTCGGCGGACGACAGTGTGATGCCGCAGACGCGCGAGGCCATCAACCACGCCCAGGCCGCCGGGGTGCCCATGGTCTTCGCCCTCAACAAGATCGACAAGGAGGGGGCCAACCCCGACAAGATCCGCGAGGAGCTCAGCCAGATGAACATCCTGGTGGAGGAGTGGGGCGGCAAGTTCCAGAGCCAGGAGATCAGTGCCAAGAAGGGCATCGGCATCGACAACCTGTTGGACAAGGTGCTGCTGGAGGCCGAGCTGCTGGACCTGAAGGCCGACCCCGGCAAACGGGCCGTGGGCGTGGTGATCGAGAGCACCCTGGAGCAGGGCCGCGGCTACGTCACCACCATCCTGGTGGAGGGCGGCACCCTGCGCAAGGGCGATGTGCTGCTCGCAGGCCAGTTCAGCGGGCGGGTGCGCAACATGTTCAACGAGCGCGGGCAGGCCGTCAACGAGGCCGGGCCCTCCACGCCCGTGTCCATCCTGGGCCTGGACGGGGCACCCAATGCCGGTGACCACTTCTATGTGCTGGAGGACGAGCGGGAGGCCCGCCAGATCGCCACGCGCCGCCAGCAGCTGCAGCGTGAGCAGGGCATCCGTACCCACAAGCACATCACGCTGGACGAGATCGGCCGCCGCTTGGCCATCGGCGACTTCAAGGAGCTCAACATCATCGTCAAGGGCGATGTGGACGGTTCGGTGGAGGCCCTCACCGACTCGCTGCTCAAGCTCAGTACCGAGAAGATCAAGGTCAACGTCATCCACAAGGCCGTGGGCCCCATCGCCGAGAGCGACGTGCTGCTGGCCACCGCCTCGGACGCCATCATCATCGGCTTCCAGGTGCGGCCCACCCCGGGCGCCCGCAAACTGGCCGAGACCGAGGAGATCGACATCCGCCTGTATTCCATCATCTACGACGCCATCGAAGAGATCAAGCAGGCCATGGAGGGCATGCTGGCGCCCAAGGAGGTGGAGAAGGTCACCGGCACGGCCGAGGTGCGCGAGACCTTCCGCATCAGCAAAGTGGGCACCGTGGCAGGCTGCTTCGTGCTCGACGGCAAGCTCAAGCGCACCAACAAGGTGCGCGTGATCCGCGACGGCATCGTGGTGTACACCGGCGACCTGGGCAGCCTCAAACGCTTCAAGGACGACGTGAAGGAGGTGACCCACGGCTACGAGTGCGGCCTCAACGTGGAGAAGTTCAACGACATCAAGGTGGGCGACCATATCGAGGCCTTCGAGCTCGTGGAGGTGAAGCAGACCCTCGACGGCTGATCGCCGGCCCACGGAACCATCGGCAGGGCCGTCCGGTGGGCGGCCCTGCCACGTTCATGGCACAGGCCGTTGCCCGCGCTCCCGGTCCCAGCGGCATCAGGCCGTGCACGGTGCAGCGATGGCCGCTCCATCCATCGGCACTGCGGCGTCGACGACCGGGGGCAGGGTCACGGGCTCAAGGCCGGCCCATACGGGAAGTGGTCGCAGGGGTCCGCCGGCCGGTGGCGGCACGGGCAGGCGCGCATCGGCCGGTCCGCGCTCAGAACACGATCTTCTGGCGGCGCAGGCGCGTGCGGTACTTCTTGCTGCGCGTCTTGTACTTGTACAGCTTGTAGTGCAGATGGGCTCGCAGGAAGAGGTAGGCGTCCAGGTCGTCCGGATCGCCGCGCTGTTCGCCCGCATGGTAACGCATCGGCTCGGGCTGCGGGTCGGCGAGGAAGGCCGCCATGGCACCCGACGGGCTGCCCGCACCCCCGTTGGCCTCGGCGACCAGCTCGTTGTCGTAATACGTGCCGCTGACGTCGTCGATGTAGTCGGTGAACGTCTTGGTGTACTGCATCTCCAGGCCCACGCTCAGCTGCTTGGTGAGCTGCTTGCGGATGCCGATGCCCATGGGGATGCACAGACTGAAGTTGCTGTATTCGTCCGGACCGCCTTCCAAGCCCTGGCCTTCGGTGCGCAACGGCTTCAGCTCCACCCAGGCGTTGTTGAACTTGGCCTTGGGGTTGAAGTAGAGGCCGCCCACGCCGAGGAAAGCGTACACACCCACCCGCGAGGACCGCTGCCCCTTCACCCCGCGGATGTCGTACAGGTGGCCGAGCTCCTCGGTGTACGGGTGGTACTCCAGGAACATCGCCAGTTCGACGACATCCGAGCGGAAGGACAGGTTGCGCCGTTTGCGCGCGGGCTCCTCCGTGAGGTTGTCGTTCCCGGCCAGCACCCCGTAGGCCAGCTGGGTGCGCAGGCAGAGCTTCTCCCGCATGTAGTACCGGTGGGCGATGCTGAAGGCCGGACGCGTCTGGCTCAGTTCCAGGTCCCAGATGAACGAACTGCCGATCTGGTCGCGACCGCCGAGCTCGCCCAGAAAGTTGGAAGCACCCAACCCGATGGTGATCTCGTTGCGGTGCGTCTTCCAGTAGTCCGTGGTGCGGAAGTACTGCGCCGTGGCGGGAACGCAGGCACAGGCTGCCAGTACCGGCAGCACATGGCGTAGGGCGGTGGCTGCGTTCCGCATGCGGTGCTGTCCCTTCGAAGGACCGACGACCACCCCGGACCACGCCAGGCGCACAGGGCATCGGGCCGCCCATGGCGGTCCGGCGAAGGGGCCGCCAAGGTAGTGAACCGGCAGGGAACGAAGCCCAAGGGTGGGCGTACGGCGCCACCCACCCTGCACGCAAGGTGATCGCCCTGTCAGGGCGTTGGCGAACGTGCCGGGAGCGGCGGCGGGGCGATCCGGTCCTGCACCACGTAGCAACCCGGGTATTCGCCGCGCAGCTCGTTGCGCAGGCGCTCAGCCTCCACGCGGTCGCGCAGGTCGCCCACCCGGATCCGGAAGTTGGGCGCCAGGTAGCTCAGGTAGGCCGGCACGTCCGGATGCCGTTGCAAAAAGGCCCCGCGCACTTTCACCGCGTCCGTCTTGCTGCCCAGGTGGATCTGCACCCGGTAGCCATCGATCACGTGCTCCAGGGTGGGGTAGTCCGCCAGGAAACGCAGCGCCCGCGCCTCACCGGTCCAACGCACCGCGCTCGTGTCCTCCCCGTCCTGGGCGGCCACGAAGCCCGCCACCAGAACGGCGAACAAGGTGGACCCAAGGCGGCGATGCATGACGCACAAAGGTATTGGCGCCCTGTGCAGCGCGACCGTGTTTAGAATGATCCTAAATAACATGACCGGCTCCTGTTCCCCGACTGGCGCCCGTTCGCGGTAAGCGCCGCCGTTTATTTTTGCGCCGGTCCAAAGAGGGGGTACCCCTTCATAAAACGTCCGGAATGCCGCGTCAATCAAGGTTCTCCTTCCGTTCGCCCGGGCTGTTCCACGCATTGTTCGTCCTAGCACTCACGCTGACCGCTGCGCCTTCGCTGGCCCAGCCGGCGGACGCTGCGTTGTACGCCACCGGGGAAAAGGTCTTCAAAGGCAACTGTGCCAGCTGCCACAAACCGGACAAGGACATGACCGGTCCGGCGCTCAAGGGGGCCAGGGCCCGTTGGGAGGGCAAGGGGGACATCTATGCCTGGGTGCGCAACAGCACCGATGTGATCAAGAGCGGCAATCCCTATGCCAACGAGCTCTTCGCCAAGTGGAACAAGGCGTTGATGACGCCCATGGCGGTGAGCAACGAGGAGATCGATGCGGTGCTGTACTACGCGGACAACTACGCGCCCGCTGCGGCGAAGGCCCCTGCGGCCGGCACCCCGGCGCCGGCCGGTGAACCGCAGGAGGTGTCCTTCTGGCCCTGGGTGCTGGTGATCGGGCTGTTGCTGCTGGTGGTGGCCCTGAGCCTGGGCGGTGTGCGCAAGAGCCTGAACAATGCGGTGCGCGAGGCCGAGGGCAAGGGCCCGCTGCCGGACCGCACGGCCTGGCAGGGATTCAAGAACTGGGTCTGGCACAACAAGGTCTTCGCCTCGGTGCTGGGCCTGCTGCTGCTCACCTGGGGCATCACGGCGGCCTGGGACTGGGCGCTCACCATCGGGGTGTACGGCGGCGACACCGTGGCGCACTACAAACCCGAACAGCCCATTCGTTTCGACCACACACTGCACGCGGGCAAGGCCGACAAGGGCAACCTGGCCATCAACTGCCAGTACTGCCACAGCGGTGCCGAGAAGAGCAAGCATGCCGGCATCCCCAGCGCCAACGTGTGCATGAACTGCCACCAGGCCGTGACCGAATCGCAGCGCAACCCGTGGAGCAACGCCGAGATCAAGAAGATCCACGAGGCCACCGGTTGGGACGGCATGGCCTACACGGGCACCCCCAAACCCATCCAGTGGGTGAAGGTGCACAACCTGCCGGACCTCGCCTTCTTCAGCCACGAGCAGCACGTGGCCGTGGGCAAGCTGGAATGCCAGGAATGCCACGGCCCCATCGATGAACAGATGGACCAGGCCGAGCAATGGGCCCCCCTGACCATGGGCTGGTGCATCCAGTGCCACAAGGACAAGGAGGTGAAGATGGCCGGTAACGGTTACTACGACGAGATCATGGCCCGCCTGGAGAAGGACGAGAAGCTGGGCCATCGCGAGCTGAAGCAGTACCTGGAGGACGAGAAGATCACCGTGAAGGAGCTTGGTGGCTGGGAATGCGCCAAGTGCCACTACTAAGAACACCGCTGCGCCGCATGTCGAGCACCAAGCGTTACTGGCAGGACCTGGCCCAGCTGGACCAGGTCGCCGAAGCGACCAAAGGCCGGGACGATGAGTTCCGCGCCCCGATGCCCATCGATGAGATGCTGGCCGACAAGGGCCTGACCGGAGCCACCACGGGCCGCCGCGACTTCCTGAAGTTCCTGGGCTTCGGCCTGGGCGCCGCCAGCCTGGCGGCTTGCGAGACGCCGGTGATCAAGAGCATCCCGTACGTCAACAAGCCCGAGGAGATCGTGCCCGGGGTGCCCACCTGGTACGCCAGCACCTACTACGACGGACAGGACTATGCCAGCATCCTGGTGAAAACGCGCGAGGGGCGCCCCATCCATATCATGGGGAACCCGCGCCACGGCATCAACCGCAACCCCAGGCTGGACAAGGGCACCATCAACGCCCGCATCAACAGCTCGGTGCTGTCGCTCTACGACGGAGAGCGCCTGCAAGGCCCCATGATGAAGGGCGCCGAGGGCATGACGGCCTCCACCTGGGCCGAGGCCGACAAGGTGATCGCCGGCAAACTGGCCGAGCTCAGCACCGCCGGCAAGCGCATCGTGGTGCTCACCCCCACCCTGATCAGCCCCAGCGCCAAGGCGGCCATCGGCCAGCTGCGCAACCGCTTCGGTGCCAAGCCTGCGGCCGAAGGCCAGCCCGCGGCCTCCGGTGCGCCGGTGGACCATGTGCAATTCGACAGCATCAGCCATGCCGGCGTCACCAAGGCCAACGAGAAGAGCTTCGGCCTGCGGGTGATGCCCTCCTACGACCTCACCAAGGCCGACGTGCTGGTGTCCATGGACTGCGACTTCCTGAGCAGCTGGGGCAGCACCACCGAGCATGCCTGGCAGTACGCCAGCCGCCGTCGCCCCGAGGACGGGGCCATGAGCAAGCACTGGCAGTTCGAAACGCGCATGAGCATCACGGGCGCCAACGCGGACGAGCGCGTGGCCATCAAGCCCAGCGAGCTGGCCCGTTCGGTGATCGGTCTGCACGACGCGGTGGCCCGCAAAGCCGGCGCGGGCACGGCCGGTGGGGGGCTGGACCATCCGCAACTGGCCGCCGCCGCCGATGCGCTGTGGGCCGCCAAGGGCAAGGCCCTGGTGCTCTGTGGCAGCAACGACGAGGCCGTGCAGGTGCTGGTGAACCGCACCAACGACCTGTTGGGCGCTTACGGCAGCACCATCGACCTGGCCAACCACAGCTGGTTCTTCCAGGGCGACGACGCCGCCATGGCCCAGCTGGTGAAGGACATGAACGCCGGACAGGTGGGCGCCCTGCTGATCGCCGGCACCAACCCGGCCTACTGCCTGCCCAACGCCGCCGACTTCAAGGCCGGCCTGGCCAAGGTGGACCTCACCGTGTGCATGAGCACCCACGCCGACGAGACGGCCAGCCTGTGCCAGTGGGCCTGCCCGGACCACCACTACCTGGAGGCCTGGGACGACCACATGCCCAAGGTGGGCCGCTACGCCCTGAGCCAGCCGGTGATCCGCCCGCTGTTCGATACGCGCCAGTGGCAGGAGAGCCTTCTGCGCTGGTCCGGTGCCACAGGCAGCTATCACGACCTGATCAAGTCCACCTGGGAGGCCGCCCTGGCCGCCCGCGCCGACGCCGCCACCCTGCCGCCCTTCAACTCCGTGTGGCAGAACAGCCTGCACGACGGGGTGTACGAGGCCTACACCAACGCCAACACCCCCGTGCCCTTCGCCGGGGACGTGGCCGCCGCCGCCGCTGCGGCCGGCAAGAACGCCGCCGGTGGCGAATGGGAACTGGTGCTCTACACCAAGGAGGGTATCGGCGACGGCCGCCATGCCAACAACCCGTGGCTGCAGGAGCTGCCCGACCCGCTCACCAAGGTGACCTGGGACAACTACGTGCTGATGGCCCCGAGCGACATGAAGCGGCTGGGCCTGCAGACCTACCTGGGCCAGGAGAGCCCGGCGAGCGTGGTCACCGTGTCGGCCAACGGCGCGGAGCTGCAGTTGCCGGTGGTGCCCGCCCCGGGCCAGAAGGCCGGCACCATCGCCATCGCGGTGGGTTACGGCCGCGGCGCCAACGGTGAGAAGGTGGGCAAGGCCGCATGCCTGCCCAACGCGGACGGCACCGCGACCCCGGTGGGCCGCAACGCCTGGCCCTTCGTGACCCTGGTGAACGGCACGGCCAGCATGGCCGTGGGCAACGTGGCGGTGACCCCCACGGGCACCACCTACCCGATCGCCATCACCCAGACGCACCTGACCCACATGGACCGGCACAGCGTGGTCAAGGAGACCACCCTGTCCACCTGGGCCAAGCACGACCCCAAGGGCACCTACAACCACCAGCACGAGCTGGCGGTGCATGAGGACGTGAACAAGGACGGGGCCATTGACGCCCGCGACCGGCTGCCGGTGAAGGAGTTCGACCTCTGGGAGGAGCATGCCGTGGAAGGCGTGGGCCACCGCTGGGGCCTGAGCATCGACCTGAACACCTGCACGGGCTGCGGGGCCTGCGTCACCGCCTGCACCAGCGAGAACAACGTGCCGGTGGTGGGCAAGGACGAGGTGCGGCGCAGCCGCGAGATGCACTGGCTGCGCATCGACCGCTACTTCAGCTCCGACATGACCAAGGAGCGCGCCAAGGAGGAGGGCCTCGGCAAGATCGAGATGTACCTGGACATGGAGGTGCCCAGCGAGACGCCGCGGGTGGTCTTCATGCCCATGATGTGCCAGCACTGCAACCACGCGCCGTGCGAGACGGTGTGCCCGGTGGTGGCGACCATGCACAGCAACGAGGGCCTCAACCAGATGGCGTACAACCGCTGCGTGGGCACGCGCTACTGCGCCAACAACTGCCCGTACAAGGTGCGGCGCTTCAACTGGTTCAACTACCTCACGGACAAGTTCTCGGCCACCAACCCGGCCGGCAGCGAACTGGGCCGCCTGGTGCTGAACCCGGACGTGGTGGTGCGCAGCCGCGGCGTCATCGAGAAGTGCAGCATGTGCGTACAGCGCATCCAGGCCGGCAAACTGGAGGCCAAGAAGGCCGGCACCCCGCTGGCCGACGGCGCCGTGCAGACCGCCTGCAGCGCCGCCTGCGGCACAGGCGCCATCGTGTTCGGCGACCTCAACGACACGGCCAGCCGCGTGACCAAGCTGCACGGCGAGGAGCGTGCGTACATGGCCCTGGAGGAGATCGGCGTGAAGCCGAACGTGAGCTACCTGGCCAAGGTGCGCAACATCGAGGAGACCGCCCAAGCCCATCACGCCTAAGGAAAACCGACCGGACCCATGCATTCCGAATCCGCGATCCGCCAGCCGCTCATCCTGGGGCACAAGACCTACCACGACATCACCAACGATATCGTGGCGCCCATCGAGAACAAGGCTCCGCGCGCCTGGTACGTCCTGATCACCATCAGCAGCCTGATCGCCCTCTATGGCATCGGCTGCATCCTGTACCTGATCGGCACGGGCGTGGGGGTGTGGGGCCTCAACAAAACGGTGGACTGGGCCTGGGACATCACCAACTTCGTGTGGTGGGTGGGCATCGGCCACGCCGGCACCCTGATCAGCGCGGTGCTGCTGCTGTTCCGCCAGAAGTGGCGCATGGCCGTGAACCGCTCGGCCGAGGCCATGACCATCTTCGCCGTGATCATGGCGTTCACCTTCCCGGTGATCCACATGGGCCGGGTGTGGATGGCCTACTGGTTCCTGCCGCTGCCCAACACCTTCGGGTCGCTGTGGGTGAACTTCAACAGCCCGCTGCTCTGGGACGTCTTCGCCATCAGCACCTATTTCACCGTGTCGCTGGTGTTCTGGTACATCGGCCTGATCCCCGACTTCGCCACCATCCGCGACAAGGTGACCAGCCCGGGCATGAAGCGCGTCTATGGCCTGCTGAGCTTCGGCTGGACGGGCAACGCCAAGGCGTGGACGCGTTTCGAGGAGGTGAGCCTGGTGCTCGCCGGCATCGCCACCCCGCTGGTGTTCTCGGTGCACTCGGTGGTGAGCTTCGACTTCGCCACCAGCGTGATCCCCGGCTGGCACACCACCATCTTCCCGCCCTACTTCGTGAGCGGCGCCGTGTTCAGTGGCTTCGCCATGGTGCAGACCCTGCTGTTGGTGATGCGCAAGGTGATGAAGCTCGAGAGCTACATCACCATCAAGCACATCGAGTACATGAACATCGTGATCATCGTCACCGGCTCCATCGTGGGCGTGGCGTACATCACCGAGCTGTTCATCAGCTGGTACAGCGGCGTGGAGTACGAGAGCTACGCCTTCATCAACCGCGCCACCGGCCCCTACTGGTGGAGCTACTGGGCCATGATGACCTGCAACGTGATCAGCCCGCAGGTGTTCTGGTTCAAGAAACTGCGCACCAACCTGGCCTTCACCTTCTTCATGAGCATCGTGGTGAACATCGGCATGTGGTTCGAGCGCTTCGTGATCATCGTGACCAGCCTGCACCGCGACTACCTGCCCAGCGCCTGGAACATGTTCCATCCCACCTGGGTGGACGTGGGCATCTTCGTGGGCACCATCGGCATCTTCTTCACCCTGTACCTGCTGTTCGCACGCTTCTTCCCGGTGCTGGCCCTCAACGAGATCAAGAGCATCCTGAAGATCAGCGGCGAGAGCTACAAGCAGCAGGCCCAACATCACCATCACTGAGCCCATGGCCAACAAGGTCGTTTACGCGGTCTACGATGACCCCGAGGTGCTGAAAGGCGCCGCGCGCACGCTGGTGGGCGCAGGCGTCAAGGTGCGCGACGTGTTCAGCCCCTTCCCGGTGCACGGGCTGGACCCGATCATCGGCGTGAAGCGCACGCGCCTGGCCATCGCCTCCTTCATGTACGGCATGACCGGCCTGGCGCTGTCCATGCTGGGCTTCTGGTACTTCATGATCTACGACTGGCCCATGAACATCGGGGGCAAGCCGAGCTTCACGCTGTACCAGAACCTGCCGGCCTTCATCCCGGTGGCCTTCGAGTTCACCGTGTTCTGCGCGGCGCACGGCATGGCCATCACCTACCTGATCCGCAACAAGACGCTGCCGGGCATGCCGGCGCGCAACCCCGACCCGCGCAGCACCGACGACAAGTTCATCATGGAGGTGCGCACCGAGGACAACCACCTGGGCGCCGAGGCCATCGTGGGCCTGCTGCGCGGCACACCGGTCCTGGAGATCAACGAACGCGAACGCTGAGCCATGCGCAAGCCGCACCCGACCGCCGTCATCCCCGCCCTGCTCGCCGCAGCCCTGCTGCAGGCCTGCGGGGGCGATCCCAACAGCCCCGGCATCGAGTACATGCCCGACATGTACCGCAGCCCCTCGGTGGAGGCCTACGTGGACCCCGGCCAGGACCCCTACCTCGTGGGCGAGGAGAAGGCTGCGGCCCAGCGCTCCACCCCCAGCGCCCGCCTGCCGGTGGCCGGCACGGTGCCCTTCAGCTTCGACCCCGCCAAGGCGGCCTTCAACTTCCACTACCCCTACCCCGCCACGCAGGAGGGCTATGAGCGGGCCGGCCTGGAGCTGAAGAGCCCCCTGCCCATGACCCAGCCCGTGGTGGACCGCGGCAAGGTGATCTACGACAAGTTCTGCCTGCACTGCCATGGCGCCAAGGGCGAGGGCGACGGCAGCGTGGTCAAGAACGGCAACTATCCGCCGCCGCCCAGCTACCTCACCATCCTGAAGGATATGCCCGAGGGCAAGATCTTCCACAGCATCACCTACGGCAAGAACGTGGCCATGGGCGGCCATGCCTCGCAGCTGGACAAGGAGGAGCGTTGGGCTGTGACCCGCTACGTGCAGTACCTTCAGAACGGCGGCAAGCTCCTGCGCGACACGCCGGTGCCCGCCGCCGACAGCACCGCCACCGCCGCCAAGTGAACCCGCACGAACAAGGACCAGCGATGAACTTCACCTTCAGCAAACGGGCCCGCACGATCAGCATCGCGCTCATGGCGATCGGTGCCGCGGCCACCGTCATCGGCATCCTCGGCGACCATACCGACCACCATCAGCGCACCTGGGCTAACCTCTTCGTGAACGGCTTCTTCTTTTTCGGCATCGCGCTGGGCACCCTGTTCTTCTATGCGCTGCAGAACGCCACCGAGACCGCCTGGAGCGTGATGGTCAAGCGCGTGTACGAGGGCATCCTGGGCTTCCTGCCCATCGGGGCCGGCGTGGTGGTGCTGTGCCTGGCGGCCGGCAGCCTGGGGCTCCACCACATCTGGCACTGGATGGACCCGCGCGTGACCGACCCGACCAACGCCGAGCACTACGATGCGCTGATCGCCGGCAAGAGCGCCTTCCTCAACCTGCCCTTCTTCTGGGTGCGCACCATCGCCTACATGGCCACCTTCATCCTCTTCGCGCGCTGGTTCCGCAAGCAGAGCCTGGCCTTGGATGAACTGAGCGGCGAGGCCCTGGTGAAGCGCCATCTGCTGATGTACCGTCGCGGCGCCCTGTTCCTGGTCCTTTTCGCCGTGTTCAGCAGCATCCTGGCCTGGGACTGGCTGATGAGCATCGATGCGCACTGGTTCAGCACCCTCTTCGGCTGGTACGTGTTCAGCGGTATGTGGGTGAGCGCCATGGTGACCGCCGTGGTGCTGGTGCTCTACCTGCGCCGCAAGGGCTACATGCCCCAGGTGAACAACAGCCACGTCCACGACATGGGCAAGTGGGTGTTCGCCATCAGCTTCCTGTGGAGCTACCTCTGGTTCAGCCAGTTCATGCTGATCTGGTACGCCAACATCCCCGAGGAGGTCACCTGGTTCCAGTCCCGCATCGACCACCACCCGGGTCTGCTCTGGACCATGTTCTTCATCAACTTCGCCGTGCCCATGGTGCTGCTGATGAGCCGCGACGCCAAGCGCAACCCCCGCTTCCTGATCGGCGTGGGGGCGGTGATCATCGTGGGGCACTGGCTGGACGTGCTGCAGATCGTGATGCCCGGCGCGCTGGGCCACCACTTCCACGGCGTGGGCCTGCTGGAGGTGGGCATGTTCCTGCTCTTCCTGGGCCTGCTGATCCACACCGTGCTCACCACGCTCACCAAGGCCCCGCTCACCCCGGTGCAGCACCCCTATCTGGAGGAGGCCGTGCACCATTCCATCTGACGAACGAACACCCGTACCCGAGGGTATCCCAACAGGCGAACGATGACGAAGCTGCTGATCCTCCTGGTCCTGGTCCTGGCCATCCTGGCGGTGGCCCAGCTGGCGCGGGTCTATGAACTGACCTCGAAACTGCGCGGCAAACGTGAGGAGGACATCTCCCCGGCCGATAACCGCATGAACGCCACCCTCTGGTGGGTGTTCATGGTGGTGTACTACGCCTTTTTCATCTGGCTGATCTGGGCCTACGCCGACGAGATGCTGCCTGTGGCGGCCAGCGCGCACGGTGAGGAGATCGACACCCTGATGAACTTCAACTGGGCCATCATCCTGCTGGTCTTCTTCGTGACCAGCACACTGCTGTTCTGGTTCGCCGGCAAATACGCCTACCGCGCCGACCGCAAGGCCTACTACTACGCGCACAACAACAAGCTGGAGCTGGTGTGGACGGTGGTGCCCGCCTCGTTCCTGGCGGTGATCATCATCTATGGCCTGCGCACCTGGCAGGACATCACCGGACCGGCCGCCCCCGATGCGCTGCAGGTGGAGCTGTACGCCAAGCAGTTCGACTGGACGGCGCGCTACCCGGGCGATGACGGCATGCTGGGCGCCACCGATTTCCGCCTGATCGACGGGGAGAACCCGCTGGGCATCGTCACCAAGGAGCGCATCGCCATCCGCCTGGCCGCGCTGGCCGCCGAAAAGGCCGGGCTCGACTCCCTGCTGCAACACGCCATCCTGCCCGACAGCAGGGCGGAGGAGATCCGCGACCGCATCGCGGGCATCGAGCGCCAGGCCGGCCGCATCGTGAACCTGCGCACCCTCATGGAGCAGGACATCGCCGAGAAGGGCGAGGCCAGCGCCTACATGCACGGGGCCGACGATGTGGTGACCAAGGAGTTCCACCTGCCGCTGCGCAAGGAGGTGCTCCTGCTGATCCGCAGCCGCGACGTGATCCACAGCGCCTACATCCCCCACCTGCGCGCCCAGATGAACGCCGTGCCGGGCATGACCACCACCTTCAAGATGGTGCCCACCATCACCACCGACAGCATGCGGCAGGTGACGGGCAACGAGGCCTTCGAGTACATCCTGCTCTGCAACAAGATCTGCGGGGCCAGCCACTACAACATGCAGATGCCGCTGGTGGTGGAGGACCAGGGCACCTACGACGCCTGGTATGCCCAGGCCCGCACCAAGCCCTTCCAGGCCCCGCCGATGGCCGTCGCACCCACACCCGCGCCCCCGGCGCCGACGGACAGCACCGCCGCCCCTGCGGACAGCACCGACGCCACCGCCGCCCTGAAGCCCTGAACCCACGACCCGCCGAACCATGGGATCCGTAGCCACCGCTCCCCACGCCCACGCCGGGCATGCGCAACACCACCACGAGGAGAGCTTCGTGTCGAAGTACATCTTCTCGCAGGACCATAAGATGATCAGCAAGCAGTTCCTGATCACGGCCATCATCATGGCGGTGATCGGGTTCATGATGAGCCTGCTGTTCCGCCTGCAACTGGCCTGGCCCGGCGAGAGCTTCGCCCTCTCGGAGTTCCTGCTGGGCTCCAAGTGGGCGCCCAAGGGCGTGCTCGACCCCAACATGTACATGGGCCTGGTGACCATCCACGGCACCATCATGGTGTTCTTCGTGCTCACGGCCGGCCTCAGCGGCACCTTCAGCAACCTGCTGATCCCCCTGCAGGTGGGCGCGCGCGACATGGCCAGCGGCTTCCTGAACATGCTGAGCTACTGGCTTTTCTTCCTGAGCTCGGTGCTGATGCTGGCCTCGCTGTTCGTGGAAGGCGGTCCTGCCAGCTCGGGCTGGACGGTGTACCCGCCGCTGAGCGCACTGCCGCAGGCCATGCCCGGCTCCGGTGCCGGCATGACCATCTGGCTGGTGAGCATGGCCATCTTCATCGCCAGTTCGCTGCTGGGCAGCCTCAACTATGTGGTGACGGTGCTCAACCTGCGCACCAAGGGCATGAAGATGACCCGCATGCCCCTCACCGTCTGGGCCTTCTTCGCCACCGCGGTGGTGGGCCTGCTGAGCTTCCCCGTGCTGCTGAGCGCGGCCCTGCTGCTGCTGATGGACCGCAGCCTGGGCACCAGCTTCTACCTGAGCGACATCCACGTGGCCGGTGAGGCGCTGGACCATGTGGGCGGCAGCCCCCTGCTGTTCCAGCACCTGTTCTGGTTCCTGGGGCACCCCGAGGTGTACATCGTGCTGCTGCCCGCCCTGGGCATCACCTCGGAGGTGATCGCCACCAACGCCCGCAAGCCCATCTTCGGCTACCGCGCCATGATCGGCTCGATCCTCACCATCGGCTTCCTGAGCTTCCTGGTCTGGGCCCACCATATGTTCATCAGCGGCATGAACCCCTTCCTGGGCTCGGTGTTCGTGTTCACCACCCTGCTGATCGCCATCCCCAGCGCCGTCAAGGTCTTCAACTACCTGACCACCCTGTGGCGCGGCAACCTGGTGATGACCCCGGCGATGCTCTTCAGCATCGGCCTGGTGGCCTCCTTCATCGCCGGCGGCCTCACGGGCATCATCCTGGCGGACAGCGCGCTGGACATCCAGGTGCACGACACCTACTTCGTGGTGGCCCACTTCCACGTGGTGATGGGTGTGAGCGCCATCTTCGGCATGTTCGCCGGGGTGTACCACTGGTTCCCCAAGATGTACGGCCGCATGATGAACACCAAGCTGGGCTACGTGCACTTCTGGCTCACCTTCGTGGCCGCCTTCGGGGTGTTCCTCCCCATGCACTTCGTGGGCCTGGCCGGTGCCCCGCGCCGCTACTACAGCTATTCGGAGTTCCCCATGTTCGAGGGGGTGATGGACCTCAACGTACTGATCACCCTGTTCGCCATCCTGGGCGGCCTGGCGCAGCTGCTGTTCCTCTACAACTTCTTCTACAGTGTGTTCCGTGGCCCCAAGGCGGTGCAGAACCCCTGGAGGAGCAATACCCTGGAATGGACCACGCCGGTGGAACACATCCACGGCAACTGGCCGGGCGCCATCCCCACGGTGCACCGCTGGCCGTATGACTACAGCAAGCCGGGCAAGGCGGAGGATTTCGTGCCGCAGACCGTTCCACTGGAGCACGGCGAAGCGGAGGAGCACGGCTGAGCATGGCACCACGGCCGTTGGAATGTCCGCACCTTTGGGTGCGGACATTCCATTTTCCGGCAAGCCCTGATGCGCGCACGGTCCACGCACCGGCCAGTGAACCGCCACACCACGGCAGGGCCCCGGTGCCGCATTGCCACCTCCCTGTGCCTGGCCCTGCTGCTGCCCTGCCTGGTACCGGCGCAGTTGCTCGACAGCCTGGGCCACCTGCTGCACCAACGGCCGCGCTGGAACCTGGGGCTGGACACGCGGGGCTCCTTCATCAGCAACCGTGGCGTGACCGTCGCGGGTGTCCGGGTGGGGCTCGAGCACGGCGGCCGCCTGCGTTACGGCCTGGGCTACCAGTTCCTGCTCACCCAGGTGGAAAAGGATCGCACCGTTCCGGAGGATGGGAACGAGCGGGTGGCGCCCACACGGCTCCGCATGGGCTACCTGGCACCGTACATCAGCTACACCTTCCTGCAGCGCCGCCGCTGGTCGGTGTCCATCCCCGTGCAGGTGGGCGTGGGGCGCGGTTCGCTGACCTATGAGGACCTGGCGGGCGATCGCCGCGTGCTGCAGCGCACCACGCTCTGGGTCTACGAACCGCTGATGACCGTGCAGTACCGGTTCTGGCGCTATGCGGCCTTCCAGTTGGGTTGGGGTTACCGCCTCGTGGCCCGCAGCAAGGGCCTGGACGAGCAGCTCACCGCGCCGATCTATCAACTGGGTCTGCGGCTGTTCACCCGTGAGGCGCTGGAAGACCTGCGCCGGTGAGGGACCGAACGCCGCAAACCCTGCTCCCCGGGCCACACGCGCAAGAGAGAAGTTCCCGCGGCCGCGACCCGGTGGCCTGAAGGCCCTGTGCGCGCGCTCCGAAGCCCGTCCCTCCCGGTCACGCCCCCCGCAGCACCGCGTACATTTGCAGCCGTTCCGAGGAACGACCCGAAACCCAAGAAGTACCGATGTACCCCCCTGAGCTCGTAGCCCCGATGAAGACCGACCTGACCAGCGTCGGCTTTGAGGAACTCAAGACCCCTGAACAAGTGGACAAGGCCCTGACCGGCCCCGGAACGGTGCTGTGCGTGGTGAACAGCGTGTGCGGCTGCGCGGCAGGTGCGGCGCGTCCCGGTGTGAAACTGAGCCTGAACGGCCCCAAACGCCCCGCCAGGCTGGTGACGGTGTTCGCCGGGGTGGATGGCGAGGCCACGATGCAGGCCCGTAAGCATTTCCTGCCCTACCCGCCCAGCAGCCCCAGCATGGCCCTGCTGAAGGACGGTAAGTTGGTGCACTTCCTGGAGCGCCACCACATCGAGGGCCGCAGCGCGGAGATGATCGCGGACAACCTGCGGATGGCCTACGAGGAGTTCTGCTGAACCCCTCGTCGGATCACCCTGAACAACGCCCTCAGGGCAGTTGTTGCGTGCGTGTGCCCGTGGGCACCGCGCCGCCGATGTTCACCAGCAACAGGTCGCGGTCGTTGGCGCCGCCGGCGTACTTCACCCAGCCGTCCAGGTTGGTGTCCTCCACCCGATAGCCCGCCAGGGTGGCCGTGGGTACCGTGCCGCCCACGGCCACCAGGATGGGGTCGCGGTCGTTGTTCCCCCCGGCATAGCGCAGGATGGCATCGGGCAGTGCGTTGCCGGTCCAAAGCACCTGCACCCCGTTCACCGCCTTGCGTGCGGCCGTACCCCAGGTGGGCGTGCCCGCGAGGGTTAGGTCCAGCGCGGTGGTCCCGTTGGACAGGGTGAGGGGAGCGGCCGACATCACGCCCAGGTGGTTGCGGTGGCGTACCGCCAGGTGGTAGTTGCCGGGCACCGCCAGCAGGGCCACGGGCGAGGCACCGTCCTCGGCCACCACATCCCCATCACGCTGCACCAGGGCCGACCGCGTGGCCACGATGGTGGCGGGGTTCACGGCGTCGCGCAGTTCCACCAGCACCCAGTCCACCACGGCATCGTCACCGGTGATGCCGGTGATGCCGGGCTGCAGGACCTCCCCGCCCCCATCGGCCGCCTGGGTGAAGCCCAACGCGGTGTAGGGCTCGGCCGCGGGGATGAGCCCGTTGGTGCGCAGTAGGTCGCGCATGCGTCCGGTGTTCGCGTCGTAGGGCCCCTCCAGCATGAGCTTCACGGCCACGCGCAGGCCTCCGTTGAGGATGGCGATGTTGTCCAGGTACAGCCGGTCGCCGTAGTCGTTCACGGCGGAGAAGCGGAGCACCACCTGCTGGCCGTCGTAGGCGCTGAGGTCGAGGTCGTGCAACTCCCACTGGTTGGCAGCCCCCGGGGCCCAGGGGCTGCTGCCCGTGGTGGTGGTGGACAGGGCGGCGCCCTCCTCGTAGTACAGCGTGGTCCAGCCCTGTCCGCAATCGGTGCTGATCTCCACACGCAGGCCGTCGTCGTAGCCGCTGCCGTACTGCTTGTAGGCGTGGTGGAACTGCAGCCGGGTGCCGGCGCTGCCGGCCAGTGTGACCACGGGGCTCACCAGCCGGTCCTGCTGTCCGGGCGCGTTGTAGTAGTAGTTGTCCATACGCCAGGCGCGGGTGGGGTTGCCGTCCGGCCCGATGTTGAGCGCCATGTTGGACCACGTCTCCAGCCCGTCGGGGTTCTCCAGCAGCCAGCCCGCGGGCACCGTCAACTGGTCCTCGCCGTTGGCGAGCACCGGCGTGGCGACCCCGCCCGCCGGCACGGTGATGAAGCCCGGGATGGTCCGCGTGCTGGTGCCGTGGACGTCGGTGACGGTGAGGGTGACGTCGTAGCTGCCCGGGGTGCTGTAAGTGACCACCGGCGCGCGCACGCTGCTCGTGGCGGGCGAGCCGCCGGGGAAGCTCCAGCTCCAGGTGGCGCCGCTGCCGTGGAGCGCGCTGTTGTCCCAGAACTGGATGTCGGGCGCCAGGCAGGTGGCCGTGCGCCGGTCGGCGCAGAAGTTGGCCAGCGGCTGGCCGGGCACCTCCACGGCGCTCTCCCACACGCTGCGGTCGGTGCCGTTGCGCACCTTGCCCTCGCGGTAGTTGATCAGCAGGCGGGTGCTGAAGGTCCGGGCGGGCAGGCCCGCGTTCCAGAGGGTCCATGCGGGCGCCGCATCCCGGCGGAAGTACACCGCACGGCGGGTGCCGATGTACAGGCCCCCATCGCTACCCAGCTGGTGGACGATGTTGGTGGGCCATTCACCGTTGAGGTTCGCATCGGTGATGTTGGTCCAGGTGCCTCCGCCGTTGGTGCTGCGGTACACCACGTGACCGTCGAGGACGGGCGAGTTGCCGTACTGCGAGGTGCGCACCAGCCACAGGGTCTGCGGGTCGGTGCCGCTCACGGCGATGTCGTAGGGCACCCAGGTGTTGCCGCTGAGTTGGGCGCTGGACGGGGTGATGTCCGTCCAGTTGGCGCCGCCGTCGGTGCTGCGCCAGACCTTCTTCACGTCCCACCAGCCCGGGTAGGTGCACACGTACAGCGTGTTGGGGTCGCTGAAGGACACCTCGATGGCGGTGACCTTGGCCCCGAAGTCGTGGACCTGCACGAAGGAGCCGCCGTTATCGTCGGTGCGCCACAGGCTGTTGCCCTCGCCCACGAAGGCGCTGTTCACCAGGTTGGGGTGCCAGGCCACCTCGCTGCTCTCCCCCGTGATGTAGCTGGCGTTGGGCTGGCGCGACCAGGGGCCGTTGCTGTTGTCCACGGTGCGGTCGCCGCTGAGCACCTTGTACCCGTAGTCGCTCAGCGCACGGCGGTCGTACTGCGGATGCACAAAGCCCCGGTAGTTGTCGCCGCCGTCGGTGCTCACCCATCCGCCCAGGTACACGTTGTTGTCCTTCAGCAGGGTGCCGTTGTGGTAGGTGCCGCCGAGCATCACCTGCGCACCGGTCCATCCGCCCTGGCCGAAGCCCCAGAAATCCGTGCCCGCGATCCCGTTCATGCGGCGCGTGAAGGTGGCGCCACCGTCGGTGCTGTGGAAGATGCCGCCGTCGCACGCCACCCACAGGTCGGTGCCGTAGTAGCGGATGTCGTGGATGTCGGCATGGACATAGTCCACCTTGTTGCTGTGGCTCCACTTGGCCGGGCAGGTGAAGGTGGCACCACCGTCGGTGCTGACCCAGCGGTTCACCGCGCCCACCTGCAGCTTGTTGGCGTTGGCCGGATCGGCCGCCAGGGCCAGGTCGTAGTAGTACTGGCCGCCGTCGTCCTGGCCGGCATCATCCCAGCCCATGAGGTTGAGGTTGGTGGGCGAGGGCACCCCGCCGGGCCCCGTGCCGCAGCACTGAAAGCTCCAGGTGCTGCCATTGTCGGTGCTCTTGTAGATGCCGTACAGCCCGCTGCCCCCGTCGGCCACACCGGTGCAGAGGGCATACACGGTGTTGGGTGCGGCGACGCTCACGGCGATCTCGGTGCGTTCCTGCTCGTCGGGGCTGGTGGGCAGGGGCCAGTTGGTGCCCACCTGGGTGAAGCTGACCCCGCTGTTGGTGCTGCGCCAGAACTCGGTGCGGTTGCCGGTCTGCTTGATGGCGTACACGGTGTTGGGGTCCCCGGGCTTGAATTCGAGCTCCTGCCAGGTGCCGGTCTGCACCTGGGTGAAGGCGGAGCCCCCGTTGGTGCTGCGGTACAGGCCCTGGCTGCTGCACACGAACAGGACCTGGTTGTTGATGGGGTGCAGCACGATGTCGTTGATGTCGTGGTCGGCGGCCTGGAACGCCGCGTCGCCGACGCTCGTCCACGTGGTGCCCCCGTCGGTGGTCTTCCATAGGTCGCCCGAGGCGCCGAAGTAGGCCGTGTTCTGCACGATGTGGTCGAGCTCCACGCTGACCACCGAGCCGATCACCATGCCCTTGGACACGTTGGTCCAGTTGAGGCCCTTGTCGGTGCTCTTCCACACGCCGGCGCTGGCCGTGCCGGCCAGGAGCAGGTTAGCGTTGGCGGGGCTCTGCTCCACGGTGTACACGTGGGCGGCGCCGCAGGCGTAGCTCTTGGCGGCCGCGCCATGGTCCCAGTCGAACGGGCCGATGCAGCTCCAGTTGGCGGCGCGGTCGGCTTGCAGGGCTTCGCAGGCATCCAGGTAGCGGCGCAGGTCCTGGGCGTAGGTGGCACGCTGGGCCGGGTCCATGGGCACCAGGGTACGCCCCATGCTGCGTTTCCAGCGCTTGAAGTACTGCGTGTGGCCGTTCTTGACGAAGGGATGCGTGGCGTAATAGGCGTCGTAGGCGGCCTGGACGGCACCGGGGTCGGCATCGGGTGCGTACATCAACTGCACCCATGTCGGCAGTTCGGCGGCGGGCTGCGGGGTGACCGGCTGCACCTGGGCGTGCAGGTCGTGGAGGAACAGGAACAGAAGAGGAAGGGCGGCGCGCATCCGGGCTTGTTTGGCCCAAAGGTGGGCCGCGGTCCGGTGCGTACCAAGCCGGGTCGCCGATGGGCTTGGGATCTTGACACCCCGGACCGGGCGGCGAATGTCGCCGGATCACCACAGGAACGCTCCCTCCCGCGGCCCGGGTGCTGCGCCTACACCACGCCCTGCTCCAACATGGCGTCGGCCACCTTGACGAAGCCGGCGATGTTGGCGCCCTTCACGTAGTTCACCTTCCGGCCTTCCTGGCCGTGGCGCACACAGGCGGTGTGGATGTCCTTCATGATCCCTTGGAGCCGGTGGTCCACCTCGTCGCGGCCCCAGCTCAGGCGCAGGCTGTTCTGGCTCATCTCGAGGCCGCTGGTGGCCACACCGCCCGCATTGCTGGCCTTGCCGGGCGCGAAGGCCACCCCCGCCGCATGGAGGACCGTGATGCCTTCGGGCGTGGTGGGCATGTTGGCCCCTTCCGCCACGTACTTCACCCCCTTCTTCACCAGGTCGCGTGCGTTCCTGCCGTCCAGCTCGTTCTGCGTGGCGCACGGCAGGGCCACGTCGCACTTGGGCACCACGTCCCACACGCGTGCCCCCTTGCGGTAGGAGCTTCCCTTGAACCGCTTGGCGTATTCCTCGATGCGGCCGCGCCGCTCGTTCTTCAACGCCATGATGTACGCGAGCTTCTCGCCGGTGATGCCCGCCGGGTCGTGGATGCTGCCATCGCTGTCGCTGCAGGAGATCACCTTGGCGCCGAGCTGCGTGGCCTTCTCTATGGCGTACTGCGCCACGTTGCCGCTCCCGCTCACCGCCACGGTCCTGCCCTTGAGGTCCTGCCCGTGCTCCTTCATCATCTCCTCGACGAAATACACGCAGCCGTACCCGGTGGCCTCGGGCCGGATCAGGGAGCCGCCCCAGGTGATGCCCTTGCCGGTGAGCACGCCGGTGAACTCGTTGGCCAGGCGCTTGTACTGGCCGAAAAGGAAGCCGATCTCGCGGCCGCCCACGCCGATGTCGCCCGCCGGCACGTCCGTGTCGGCCCCGATGTGGCGGAACAGTTCGGACATGAAGCTCTGGCAGAAACGCATCACCTCGGCATCGCTCTTGCCCTTGGGGTCGAAGTCGCTGCCGCCCTTGCCACCGCCCATGGGCAAGGTGGTGAGGCTGTTCTTGAACACCTGCTCGAAGCCCAGGAACTTGAGGATGCTCAGGTTGACGCTCGGGTGGAAGCGCAGTCCGCCCTTGTATGGCCCGATCGCGCTGTTGAACTCCACGCGATAGCCCCGGTTCACCCGGATGTGGCCCTTGTCGTCCACCCAGGGCACCCGGAACATGATGGTGCGTTCGGGCTCCACCATCCTTTCCAGCAGCATCATGCCCCGGTACCTGGGCTCACCCTCGATGAAGGGCACCACCATTTCGGCCACCTCGTGCACGGCCTGCAGGAATTCCGGCTCGTTGGGGTTGCGTTCCTGCACCTGGGCCATGAAGGCGTCCAGGGCTTTGTTCTGCTTTGACATGGGGGATGGCGCCGCAGCGCTGTTTGGGTCCGCCTTGGTCCGCGGGTGCCCGGGCGGTGGGGGTAAGGTCCTCCGTCCCGGAGGCCGGGCTAAGGTAGATGGCCGCCATATACCGGCAAGGACCGGTCGCGGCCCGGCATACCTTCGCGCGGCTTTCGCAAAAAGCCAGCACCGCACCATGGAACACCGCTTCGGCACCAAGGCCGTCCACGCCGGCACGGAGCCCGACCCCGCCACCGGCGCCATCATGACGCCGATCTACCAGACGAGCACCTACGTGCAGGCCGCCCCCGGCGACCACAAGGGCTACGAGTACAGCCGCACCCACAACCCCACCCGCACCGCGCTGCAACGGGCGCTGGCCACCTTGGAGAACGGCCGCCACGGCCTGTGCTTCGCCACGGGCATGGCCAGCATCGATGCCCTGCTGAAGCTGCTGAAGCCGGGGGACCATGTGGTGAGCACCAACGATCTGTACGGCGGCACCTACCGGCTGTTCACCAAGGTCTTCGAGGGCTTCGGCATCCGTTTCAGCTTCGTGGACATGGCCGACCCGGCCCGGGTGGAAAAGGCCCTGACGCCGGCCACGCGCCTGATCTGGGCCGAGACCCCCACCAACCCGCTGCTGAAGGTGATCGACATCGCCGCCCTCGCCGGCCTGGCCAAGGCCAAAGGCTGCTGGCTGGCGGTGGACAACACCTTCGCCAGCCCCGCCCTGCAGAACCCCCTGGACCTGGGCGCCGACATTGTGATGCACTCGGCCACCAAATATCTGGGCGGCCATAGTGACGTGGTGATGGGTGCGCTGGTGGTGAACGACGACGGCCTGGCCGAACGCCTGGCCTTCGTACAGAACAGCTGCGGTGCCACCCCCGGCCCGATGGACTGCTTCCTGGTGCTGCGCGGCCTGAAGACCCTGCATCTGCGCATGGAACGCCATTGCAGCAACGGCGAGGCCGTGGCGCACTTCCTGAAGGAACACCCCAAGGTGGAAAGGGTGTACTGGCCGGGCCTGCCGGAGCACAGCGGCCACGCGGCGGCACGCACCCAGATGCGCGGCTTCGGCGGCATGGTGAGCTTCACCCTGAAGGGGGACCGCATGGAGGACGCCACGCGCGTGCTCTCGCGCACCCGCCTGTTCGCCCTGGCCGAATCGCTGGGAGGCGTGGAAAGCCTGATCGGCCACCCGGCCAGCATGACCCACGCCAGCATCCCCCGGGAGGAACGGCTCCGCAACGGCCTGGCCGACACGCTGATCCGCCTGAGCGTGGGCACGGAGGACGCCGCCGACCTGATCGACGATCTGGGGACGGCCATCGGCTGAGACCCGGGAAATGGCGACCAGCCGCGGCACCGCTGGTCGCAGCGGGTCGGCGGAGCCGGGTTCCTTGGGGCTCGGATCCCAAGGATGGGGACGAAATGCGGGAGGGGTGACCGGCCGTTGGCATGGCCCGTCCCAGTATTTTGCGCCCGCCCTTTCGCGGGCGGTCCCCGATCATGAACCACAAGCCTTTCCTCGGGCCGCTGTTGCTGGCGGTCCTGGCCCCCTTGGGCCCCGCCACCGCCCAACAGGATGTGCCCTTCCACTGCAGCACGCACGGCCTGGAGCACCTGGCCCCCCTGCACCACAACGACCCGCAGCGGCTCCTGCAGGTCGCCCAGGACGAGGCCGCGTTGGAAGCCTTCACCCAGCAATACACCCAGGTGGGCGATGCGGAGCGCGGCGGCAACAACTACGTGCTGCCGGTGGTGTTCCACATCATCCACAACAACGGACCGGAGAACATCAGTGACGCCCAGGTGCATGACGCCATCCGCGTACTGAACGACGATTTCAACAAGCTGAACGACGATTGGGACAACGTGCGGCCCGAGTTCCTGGGCATCGTGGCCGATGTGGGCATCACCTTCCGCCTGGCCCAGCTGGACCCCGACGGCAACTGCACCAGCGGGATCAATCGCGTGCAAAGCGTGCTGACCAACGACGGCACCCAGACCATGAAGGACCTGATCCAATGGCCGCGCAACAAGTACCTGAACGTGTGGGTCTGCGCCTACGCGGACGGGGCGGCCGGCTATACGCTGACGCCGGGCATGGTCAACAACCCATGGGCGGCGGGCGCCGACGGCATCGTGCTGCTGCACAGCTACACGGGCAGCATCGGCACCAGCAGCCCCGGCCGGTCGCGCACCCTCACCCACGAGGTGGGCCACTGGATCAACCTGTCCCACTGCTGGGGCCCCACCAACGAACCGGGGCTGCTCAGCAACTGCAACGAGGACGACAACGTGGCGGACACGCCGAACACCGTGGGCTGGATGAGCTGCAACCTCTCCGGCGCCTCGTGCAACAGCCCGCTGGACAACGTGGAGAACTACATGGAGTACTCCTATTGTTCGAAGATGTTCACCGAAGGCCAGAAGGCCCGGATGCACGCCGCCCTGAACTCGGGCACCGCCCAGCGCAACCAGCTGTGGCAGCCCGCCAACCTGGCGGCCACCGGCACCACCGGCGTCAACGTGCTTTGCGCAGCGGCCTTCACCAGCGACCTGCGCGAGGTGTGCGCCGGGGGCACCGTGCAGTTCACCGACATCAGCTACCACGGCGCCACCACTTGGGAATGGACCTTCCCGGGCGGCACGCCGGCCTCCAGCACCGACCAGAACCCCACGGTGACCTATGCCACGCCCGGGCTGTACCCCGTGACCCTGGTGGCGGGCAACGGCAACGACCAGGTGAGCACCCAGGTGAACGACTACATGATGGTGATGCCCGCCACCGGCCTGGCCGTGCCCTACAGTGAAGGATTCGAGTCCGCCACCACCATGCCCAATGCCGATTGGGCGGTGAACGATCTGGGCAGCAACGGCACCTTCCAACTGGTGGGCACCGCCGGGTTCCAGAGCGCCAAGAGCGTGCGGCTGAACAATTACGTGAGCCAGGCCGGCCAGGTGGACGAGCTGGTGAGCAACACCCTGGACATGAGCAATGCCACGGACATCGTGCTCTCCTACCGCTATGCCTACGCGCAGCGCAACACCCAGAACAACGATGTGCTCAAGGTGTTCGTGAGCAAGGACTGCGGCGCCACCTGGAGCATGCGGGACATCCTGTACGGCAACGGAGTGCTCAGCACCGCACCGTTGCAGGCCGGTCCCTTCACGCCCAACGGCGATGGCCAGTGGGCCGAGTCGGTGGTGGACAACATCAGCAACGCATACCACGTGGGCGACTTCCGCTTCAAGTTCCGCTTCGAGAGCGACGGGGGCAACAACCTGTTCATCGACCACATCAACGTGAACGGCGGCCCGGTGGGCATTGACGAAGTAGCGGCCAACGGCGGGGCACCGTTGGTGGTGCCCAACCCCGCCGGTACCACCGCAAGCCTGGTGATGGACCTGCCCGAGGGCGGCGCGGTGCAGGTGGAGGTGCTGGACCCCGTGGGCCGCCTGGTGGCCCGGCTGCCCGAGCACAAGCTGCCCGCAGGCCCTGTGCGCATGGACCTACCCGTGGAGGACCTCTCGCCCGGCATGTACGTGGCCGTGGTGCACCGGAACGGCCGCACGCAGCTCGCCCGCTTCACCCGGGAGTGACCCACGCTCCGCCAGCACGCACGAAGGCCCGGTCGTTGACCGGGCCTTCGTGCACACGGGAACTTGCCCGGGGTCACTCCTTGAAGCCCACGAGGATCGCCACGCAACCCACATGCACCATGTCGGTGCGTGCCTTGCCCGGCACCCACACCACCACCTTCATCTGCTGGGTGGAGGCCATGCGCAGGTCGAAGTGGTGCTTGGGCTCATCGGCCAGGCTCTCGAACACGATCTTGTTGGAGGCGTCCACCAGCTTCCAGTTCACCTCGCCGAGGATGGGGTGCGCGCACACCATCACCCGGTACTCCTGGCCGCTGTAGAAGGTGAGGTTGACCTCGGCCTCCTCACCAGGGGCGAGCTGGGCGGCGTTGAAGGACTCGTTGAACTTGTACGGTGCCAGTTCGGGCACGCATTTGTTCTTGGCGAAGCTGCGGCACTGTGCCTGGGCGGTCCCTGCGGCCAGCAGGAGAGCACCGGCCAGGGCTGCGTGGGCGAGGATCGTTCGCATGGCGGTCATGGCGGGGCTCAATTGATGTAGGCGTTGCGGATGGCGGCGGTCCTCTCGGTGATCGCCTTCAACTGGTCATCGGTGAGGGTCACGGCCGGTTGGCCGCCCCCGATCACGGCCACCCCGTTGTCCTGGGTCACCTGGGCGGAACCGGCCTCCGCCGGGGGACCGAAAAGCTCGGCCAGGGCCTTCAGGTCGGCCTTGGCGCCGGCCAGCGCCTCGTCGGTGCCCACGTAGGTGTCCATCAGCCCCAGCAGGTCGCCCAGGCTGAGCCGCTGCTCGGCGATGCGCTGACGCAGCTCGGGGGTGGCGTTGGCCTTGGCCACCTGGGTGGCGATGTACAGGCCCTCCACCCAGCCGCCGGCGATCATGAGCGCGCTGATGTTGCCCCGTTCGTTCTCCTTGAGGTAGGCGTCCACGTTCCAGAAGGTCTCGCTGATGATGCCCAGCAGCGAATCGCGGTCGTTCATGTTCTTCTCCATCCGCTCCAGCGTGGTGTCGTTGAAGGCATTGCTCACCCCCAGCCGGTCGGCCAGTTTCTTGGCGCAGCTGGTGTAGAACATGCTCTCCTGGGTCTGGTTGTTGACGCTGGTGTAGCTCAGGTCGGCCCCGTAGATGCCCAGGTTGAGCGCCTGTTTGCTGGCCGCGGTGTAGCGGTCCACGTTCTTCACGTCGTTGAGGATGGCCTTGTCGTATTCGGCACCGGCCTTCTTGAGCAACGCCGCCGTCTCCATGGGGGACGGGATGTTGTAGAAGATGTTGCGGGTCTTGCGCATACGGTCGGCCTGGGCGGCGGAATCGGAGGCGTCGGGCACGTTCAGGGTGTCCTGTTGGCCGCCGTCGCCGCCGCCGCAGGCGACCAGCAAGGCCAATGCGGCCAGCATGGGCCACACGGTCCGGGAGGTGTGCATCATGGGGTCCAGTCTGCGGTAAAGGTCCGGCCCCACCGACCCCGGCTCAGTGCGCCTCCAGCCAGTTTTTCCCCACGCCCATGTCAACAACCAGCGGCACGTCCAGCGCCATGGCACCTTCCATGCACGCACGCACCAAGGTCCGCACGGTCTCCATCTCCGACCGATGCACGTCGAGCACCAGTTCATCGTGCACCTGCAACAACAGCCGGCTGCGCAGGCCCTGCTGCTTGATCCCCCGGTGGATGGCGACCATGGCCACCTTGATGATGTCGGCCGCGCTGCCCTGCATGGGCGCGTTGATGGCGATGCGTTCGGCCTGCGCCCGCACGGTGTTGTTGGCGCTGGTGATGTCCGGCAGGTAACGCCGGCGCCCCATGAGGGTCTTGATGTACCCGTGGGTGCGGCAGAAGCCGATCATTTCGTCCATGTAGTTGCGCACCCCGGGGAACTGTGCGAAGTAGTCGTCGATGATCGCCCGGGCCTCGGTGCGTGGAATGCCCAGGTTCTGCGCGAGCCCGAAGGCCCCCTGGCCGTAAGCGATGCCGAAGTTGACCGCCTTGGCGCGGCCCCGCTGTTCACGCGTCACCGCGGCGATGTCCACGTTGAAGACCTTGGCGGCCGTGGCCGCGTGGATGTCCAGCCCCTGGCGGAAGGCCTCCTGCATGTTGCGGTCGCCGCTCATGTGGGCGATGATGCGCAGCTCGATCTGGCTGTAGTCGGCGCTGAGCAGCAGGTGGTCCGCATCGCGCGGCACGAAGGCCTTGCGGATCTCACGACCCTTCTCGGTGCGGATGGGGATGTTCTGCAGGTTGGGGTCGTTGCTGGCCAGCCGGCCCGTGGCGGCCACGGTCTGCAGGTAGCTGGTGTGCACCCGGTGCGTCACGGGGTCGGCGGCCTCGGGCAGGGTGTCCACGTAGGTGCCCTTCAGCTTGCGCAGGCTGCGGTAGTCCAGGATGAGGGGAACGGCCGGATGCGCGCCGCTCAGCTCCTGCAGAATGTCCTCGCTGGTCTGGTACTGCCCGGTCTTGGCCGTCTTCTTCACCTTGTCGCCACCGAGCTTCAGCGTCTCGAAGAGCACGTCGCCCAGCTGCTTCGGGCTGTCGATGTTGAAGTTCAGGCCGCAGGCCCGGTGGATCTCGTCCTGCAGCCGCACCAGGTCCGCACCCAGCTCGGCACTGAACTGCCGCAGGGCCGGGATGTCGATGCGGATGCCCTCGCTCTCCATGTCGGCCAGCACGTGCACCAGCGGCATCTCCACGTCGTTGAAGAGCCCGTCCACCGCGTCGGCCTTCAGCAGCGGCTCGAACCGCTGTGCGAGCTGCCAGGTCACATCCGCATCCTCCGCACTGTATTCCTTCACCGCCTGGATGTCCACATCGCGCATGCTCCGCTGCACCTTGCCCCGGCCCTTCTCGCCGATCAGCGTGGTGATGCTCACCGGGCGGTAGCCGAGGTAGGTCTCGCTGAGGAAGTCCATGCCGTGCTTCTGCTGGTCGGGCTTCAACAGGAAGTGCGCCACCATGGTGTCGAAGAGCGGTCCACGGACCTCCACGCCGTAGCGCGCCAGTACGCGGATGTCGTACTTGGCGTTCTGGGCCACCTTGCCGATGGCCTCGTTCTCCAGCACGGGCTTGAAGATCCCCACGATGCGCCGGGCCTCGTCCGGATCGGCGGGCACGGGCACGTAATAGCCCTCGTGCGCCTTGAAGCTGAAGGCGAGCCCCACGAGCTCCGCGGTGCGCTCGTCGGTGCCGGTGGTCTCGGTGTCGAAGCAGAACCGCGGCTGTTTCCTCAGCTGTGCCGCGAGCATGTACATCTTCTCGTCCGTGTCCTCCAGCAGATAGCGGTGCCCCACCGTGTCGATGGTGGCGAACTCCTTCACCTGCACGTTGCCCGCAGCGTCCACCTCGGTGCCGAAGAGGTCCTGCTGGGCGGCGGCGGGCCGGCCCTTGCGCGGCGCCGTGGACCGGCCTGCATCGGCCCCGCCCGGGTCCGCCGGGGCCAGCACCCGCGCGGCCAGGGTCCGGAACTCCAGCTCGCTGAACACCTCCAGCACCTTGTCCTTGTCCGGCGCCTCCAAGCGCAGCGCGTCGTGGTCCAGTGCCACCGGCGCGTCGATCAGGATGGTGGCGAGCTTCTTGCTCAGCCTGCCCTGCTCGGCGAAGGCGATCACGTTCTCCTGCTGCTTGCCTTTCAGCTTGTCCGCGTTCTCGATCACACCCTCCAGGCTGCCGAACTGCTGCACCAGCTTCATCGCCGTTTTCTCCCCGATGCCCGGTATGCCCGGGATGTTGTCCACCGCATCGCCCATCAGGCCCAGGATGTCCCTCACCTGGTCGGTGCGCTGCAGGCCCCAGCGCTCACACACCTCCCTGGGCCCCAGCTTCTCGGGCGGATCGCCACCGCGCCCGGGCTTGTACATGATGATCCGGTCGGTGACCAATTGGCCGAAATCCTTGTCCGGGGTCACCATGTAGGTGGTGTATCCCTCGGCCTCGGCCTTCTTCGCCAGGGTGCCGATCACATCGTCGGCCTCGTAGCCGTCGCTCTCCAGCACGGGGATGTTCAGCGCCTCGATGATCCGCCGGATGTAGGGCACGTTGCTGCGGATGTCGTCGGGCATCTCCTCCCGGTTGGCCTTGTACTCGGTGTGCTCGAGGTGGCGGTCGGTGGGCGCGGACGTATCAAAGACCACGGCGAGGTGCGTGGGCTGTTCACGCTTGATCAGGTCCAGCAGCGTGGTGGTGAACCCGAACGCCGCGCTGGTGTTGAAGCCCTTGCTGTTCACCCGGGGCGCCCGGATGAAGCTGAAGTAGGCCCGGTAGATGAGGGCGAAGGCATCCAGCAGGAACAGGCGCTTGTCCGCCTCGGTGGATGGGGGCGCGGACGGGGTGGCGTCGGACATGCGGGCAAGTTAGGCCGACCGTGGAACACCGGCCGGCCGACAGCCAGGCGTCGGCGGAACGGGATGGAGCGTCTATCTTCGGTCATGGGTATGCCGTCCCGCCTCCGCGTTCCACCGGGCCTGGGTGCGGCCTGCGTGGGCACGATCGTGCTGGCGGCCTGTGCGCACGAGGTGCTGGAACCCGCGCCAGGCCCCGCCGCTGCACCGGTCGTCTTCGACCTGGCGGACGTGCCCTACCCCACCCTGAGCACCTACCGCTTCTTCACCGGCCCCCTCGACCGGCTGGAACCCAACGAAGGCGTGCTGCCCTTCGCACCCATCAACACCCTGTTCACCGACCACGCCCTGAAGAGCCGCTACGTGTGGATGCCCGAGGGTGTCCAGGCCCACTACGCAGGCGACCATGTGCCCCTGGACTTCGAGGAAGGCGCCGTGCTGCTCAAGAACATCTGGTACGACAACGTGGCGCCGGACGGGGAACGCCGCATCATCGAGACCCGGATGATGTTCCGCCGCAACGGTGCCTGGGAGTTCGCCAATTACATCTGGAACCCCGAGCAGACCGAAGCCCACCTGGACATGGGCGGGGGCTACCTGCCCGTGAGCTGGACCGACGCCGAGCACGGGGCGATGAGCACGACCTACCGCATCCCCTCGGCCTCCGAGTGCTTCACCTGCCACAAGGTGAACACCGACCCGCTGCCCATCGGGCCCCTGCCCCGCAACCTGAACGCGGACATGGTCTATGCGGACGGCACCATGAACCAGCTGGACCGGTGGGTGCAGGAAGGCTACCTGGCGCCGGGGCTCCCGCCGGGGATCGCGGCCACACCGGACTGGAAGGACATCACGCTGCCCCTGGAGGACCGCGTGCGCGGCTACCTCGACATGCAGTGCGCCCATTGCCACGCGGACCAGCGCCATTGCGACTACCGCCCGCTGCGGCTGGCCTATCAGGACACGCACGACCCGGCGAACCTCGGGGTGTGCGTGCCGCCGGACGACCCCATCGACCCGGCCATGACGTACATCGTGGCCGCCGGCGACACGGCACGCTCCATGATGCACCTGCGCCTGGGCTCCACCGACGCCGCCGTGCGGATGCCCCTGCTGGGCCGCACCCTCGTGCACCGTGAGGGCCTGGCCCTGATCGACCAGTGGATCAACACCCTCGGCCCACCCTGTCCCTGACCCGTCAAGCCATGAAACACCACCTTCCTCTCGTTGCGGCCCTGGCCGCCGCCCTGCCCACCGCGGCCCAGAACACCTGTGCCACGGCCGTGCCGATCACTGCCGGCGTTCACACCGTGCCCAATGTGGACGGCAGCCAGGTGCCCACTCCGGTGTGCGCCCCGAACGGCGCCGGCGCCACGGCCGGCGAGTGGTACAGCTACACCCCCACCGGCGCCTACACCGTCACCATCAACACGGCCATCGGCCCGGTGACGGACAGTCGCGTGCATGTGTACACGGGCGGCTGCGGGGCACTGTCCTGCCTGGCCGGCGACGACGACTCGGGTCCCAACCTCTCGGCGCTCGTCAGCTTCAACGTGGCGGCCGGCACCACGTACCACATCGCCTTCGACAACCGCTGGAGCGCCAGCGGCTTCGCCTTCTCGCTGACCGAAGCGCCCCTGGTGGTCCCGGTGTTCAGCTTCACCCCCCTCACCCTGCCCGCCAGCAGCGGCAGCAGCCTGGCCGCCGTGGACATGAACGGCGACCACCTGGACGATGTGGTGCGCGTGACCGATACCCAGATCACGATCGGCCATCAACAATCCGGCGGCGGGCTGGTGCAGACGGTGTTCCCCACCACCCAGGCCGACAACAGCCCCAGCTGGAGCCTGGCGGCCGGCGACCTGGATGGGAACGGGCAGAACGACCTGCTCTACGCCGGCGGCGGAGCGACCTTCATGCTGGCCAATGCCGATGCCACCGGCTACACCGAAATGTCCCAGCCCGAGTGGATCTTCTGCCAGCGGTCCAACTATGTGGACATCAACAACGACGGCCATCTCGACGCCTTCATCTGCCACGACGTGGAGCCCAACGTGTACTACCTCAACGACGGGCAGGGCAACCTCACCTACTACCAAGGTGGCCTGGGCGACACGTACGACGGGGGCAACTACGGCAGCATCTGGGTGGACTACGACAACGACCACGACGTGGACCTGTTCATCGCCAAGTGCCGCGGCGGTAACGGACCGGCCAACATCGACCAGCTGCACCGCAACAACGGCGATGGCACCTGGACCGAGGTGGCCGCGTTGATGAACCTCGCGGACAACCAGCAGAGCTGGAGCTCGGCCTGGGGCGACTACGACAACGACGGGGACATGGACGTGGTGCAGGGGGCGAGCTCCTTCACCAACGGCGGCCACAAGCTGATGCGCAACGACGGCAGCACCTTCACCAACGTGACCTCCGCCTCGGGCTTCGACGCGCTCACCGGCATGAGCATCGAATGGATCACGCACGACTTCGACAACGACGGCTGGCTGGATGTGCTGGGCGGGGGCAGGCTGATGCGCAACAACGGCGACATGACCTTCAGCCCGCACACCGTGGTCCCCACCAACGGACCGGTGGGCGACCTGAACAACGACGGCTACCTGGACATCGTGAACAGCGGCACCGTGCACCTGAACGCGCTCACCGGCAACAACTGGCTGAAGGTGACCCTGGAGGGCACGGTGAGCAACACCAACGGCATCGGGGCACGCGTGGAGATCCTGACGCCCACCGGCACGCAGATCCGGGACATCCGCAGCGGCGACGGTTTCCGGTACATGAGCACGCTCAATGCCCACTTCGGGCTCGGGTCGGAGAACCAGGTGGACCAGGTGACCATTTACTGGCCGAGCGGCATCGTGGACATCGTCAGCACCCCGGCGGTCAACGGCACGGTGCATGTGATCGAAGGTCTTTCCACGGGCCTTGCCGCCACACCCCCGCAGCCGCGGCTGAACACCTATCCCAACCCGGCGGCGGACCTGCTGTACCTGAGCGCGGAGAGCCCATTGCGCAACGCCACGGCCACCATCCTGAACGCCTCCGGGCAGCCCGTGCGGCGCACCATGCTCCACGAGCCCGTGCTGGACATCGCGGACATCGCCCCGGGCGTGTACGTGGTGCAGGTGGCGCTGGACGGCGTGTTGCTGCAGGAACGCTTTGTGAAACGCTGAGGGGCGGTCACGAACAGGAAGGGCCCACCGGTTCGGTGGGCCCTTCCTGTTCGTGAGATGCCGTATCGCGGTTCAACCCCGTGCGGTTATCTTGCGACAGCCATGCCTGCTGGTTCCGAGCTTCAAGAGGTGGAGATGCCATCCATCTCCTCACCCCCGACAGCGCGACAACGATCGGGGGTGACCCCGCGCGAACATGCATCGGTGACGGACATGTTGAAGGCACGGCGCTGGGTCCTGTGCGGCATTGCAGCGTTCTGTGCGCTCTTCACGGGCACCTACCTCGCGATCTTTCCGGTGCCCTACCGCTCGCACATCGTGATCTGGGCAGCGCCTGAACCCACCGGACAGCCGCGTGGGCCGGAACGGAATTTCGCGCCAAACCTGACGGTCACCCGCCTTCAGCACTTGGCGACGGGGTCGGCGGTGCTGGACCGTTTGGTGGACACCTTCAACCTTCGCGTCCATTATGGGATCGACCCGGACCATCGCTTCGCCGAACAATTGGTCCGGCTGTACCTCGAGCGGAACATCCGTGCCGACATCATCGACCCCAATACCCTGCGCATCACCGTATCCGACAGGGACCGGGACCTGGCCGCCGCGATGGCCATGGCCATCCACGACGAACTGCTTCGCCTCACCGATCGGGAGACCCGCGACCGGATCGAGCATCAACTGGCCCAGCAGGAGGACCTGGTGAACCGGGCCGAGCGGCGCGGTCAGGAGCAGGCCGATCACCTGCTTGGGCTCATCGACCGGACCCGCACCACCTCGGTCGGCCCGCCGTTGAACGACACCCTGCGGGAGCATCTGGATCTTCAGTTCATGTCCATTATCGCCGCCCTGGCGCGCACCAAGGAGGACCTGTTCAGCAGGCTCATGGTGGCCGAGGCCGCCCGCGCCGGGTTGGCGCGTGACGCCCTGCCCCCGCTCACCCTGATCAGGAAAGCCGAGCCCGATCTCGTGACCTCTCCACGCTTGAAGGCCGCCCTGACCACCGTCACCATGTCGGGCTTGGTCACCGTCCTGGCCTTGGTGTTAATGGTGCTCTGGCACAAACAGGGCCCCACCTGGATTCAGGACTGGCGCGCGTTCGACAGGGAGCGATCCCCTGGCACGAACGATCTGACCAACTGAAGCACGGCGATCATCGTCCAGAACGGGAAGGCCAGCTTGGCATCATCCAGGTAGTTGTTGAACAGGGCGTGGATGCCGTAGGCGGCCATGGCCGCCCCCACCACCAGCCCCGTGACCCGGATATGGAACGGCATCGGACCCCACCAAGTGCGCCGCGAACACCACAACACGCAGCCCAGCAGCGCGCACCAGGCCACGAACCCTGTGATGCCCAGTTCGGCCAACGCGAGAAAGTACTCCGAATGCGCCGTTCCCCCACTGTCGTAGAGCGTCTGGGGGTTGCTGCGGACGAAGGTGTCCGGGGTCAGGCTCCATGTCCGCTTGATCCGTGATGCTGAGCCGGGCTCGCGTACGCTGAGGTAGGTCATCTCCTCGGGCCGCTGATGGGCCACGTAGAGGAACTGGTAGGTGCCCGGTCCAGTGCCCAGCCATGGATCGGCCTTGAACATCCGCACCGCGCACCGCCATCGGTTCAGGCGTTCCCGGTTGCTCGCGTCGGTCGAGGTGTTGGTGATGGAAAGCAGGCTTTCGCGCACACCGGCATCGTCGGAGTTGCCATGGATCGTCTGACCGGCCGGTGACCGCCAGAGCAGGAGAAGCACCGTTGCCATCGCCAGCAGAGTGGCGACGGCGGCGATCACACGCCAGCGTTGGGGCAGCAATGCGACCGGCAGCAGCACCAGCACCACCCCAACACTGAGCCACGCCGCCCTGCAGAAGGACGCCCAGAGCCCGAACAGCAGAACCATGCCCCAGATCACAAGCAGCAGGCGTTGCCAGGATCGAACGGACCGCCAGAGCACGGCCGTGCGACCGATCACCCAGGAGAGCACGAAGACCAATGCCGCCGAATGCACGGTATGGTCGGTGTAGAACGGGAACGCCGTGTAGCCCGCGCCGGCCCGGTCGAACCCGGTCCCCGTCTGTACCCACAAGGCCCACAACAACACCATCGTGAAGCTGGCCGCATGGACATCGAGGGCGCGGATCAACCAACGTGTGTCCCGCTGAAGCACCAGCAGGGGCAGCCCGAGAAGGACGGCGGTATATGCCGCCCGGACCGTAAAGGCCTTCCAGGCCACCACCGGCATTCCGCTGGCCGATGCGGAGAGCGCGGCGATCAGCACGAGCGCGGCCGCAGCGACGACGGTCGGTCGGGCAACGCGGAGACCCGCCTTCCACAGCGCCTTGGGGTGGCGGACGAGCAGCGCGAGCAGTCCAAGTCCGCAACAAGCCACCAGCGGCTCCACCGGGGTGATCACCTCGAGGTCCACACCAGGGGTGTAGAGCTTCACCGAGACCGGGGTCACGGCCGCGAGCACCAGCAGTGCTCGTCCGGTCCAGCGCACCACCCCGGGTGGAAAGCCCGATGAACCAGGTGTCATGTCCGGAAAATACGCCGCCTCACCGCTCCTTCCACACCACCTCCATCACCGTGGAGCCCACGGCCTGCAAGGTGGCGCGGTCGATCACGTCCATGTTGTCGTCGTGCGTGTGCCAGCTGGGGTGGAAGGCCCGCGTGCCCTCGTGATGCTCGATGATGTCGGCGGTGGGGATCCGCAGCAGCTCGTTGATGGGCAGGTGGTCGTCGGTGCCCACGAAGTGCCGCGTCTCGGCCACGAACCGGTCGCCGTGCCCCAGCGCGGCGGCCGTGCGCCAGAGCTTGCGCACCACCTGGGGGGCGTACTGCATGCTGATCGATTCCTGGTAGAAGCGTGCGTCGCGGGCCCCGCACATGTCCAGCAGCACGCCGAAGCGCGCGGTGTAGCCCTGCACGTGCGGGTTCATCGCCCAATACCGGCTGCCCAGCGCCCAGGTGTCGATGCTGTTACCTTCCATGGTCATGGCACCGGTGGGCTCCCCGTAGTCCTCCACATCGGTGAAGAGCATGTCCACCCCGAGCATGGCCGTATCCGCGACCGCGGCCAGGTGGCGTGCGATCTCCAGCAGCACGCCGACCCCGCTCCCCCCGTCGTTGGCGCCGGGGATCGGCTCGTTGCGACGCTCCTCGTCCTGGTCGGCGAAGGGCCGCGTGTCGTAGTGCGCCAGCAGCAGGATGCGGTCGCGGGCCGCGGGGCGCCAGCTGCCGATGATGTTGCGCAGGGGCAGCGGGTTGCCGTTGAAGGCGGTGACGCGGCCGCGCTGCTCGGTGACGGTGGCGCCCGAGGCTTTCAGGCGCGCCACGATCCAGTCGGCGCAGG
>JABWBQ010000081.1 GCA_013360395.1 Flavobacteriales bacterium | reverse complement strand
CTTCTTCAGTTCCTCGCTGTACTGCTTGTTCACTCTGAACTCTTTTGAAAGTCCCATCTTCGGTTGGTTGTTGGTGTCAACCTATTTCAGGACAAGACATCGGGTTGTCCATCCATGAGATACCCGAAGTGCGACCATAGAGAACTCACCTCCAGCGGAAGGCCGCTCGGACCGGACCAGCAAAGGAGCAGGACGACGTGCAGGGCCTCAGTCCTTCACCAGCCGCAGGTGGGCATGGCCGACCGCGGCTTGAAGGTGTACGGTGTACACCCCGGTGGAGAGCCCGGCCAGGTCGAGCTCGGCACGTCCCCCGCGGATGGTCCCCTGCCGCAGCATGCGGCCGCTCGCATCCCACAGGTCGAAGGCGACGGGGGCGTCGGTGCCGGTGGTGAGGGTGACCGACCGCCCGGCCGGGTTGGGGGCCAGAACGGCCGGCAGGGTCGTGCCCGGCGCGATGGCGGTGGAGAGGCCGCAGAACAGGTCGCGCATCCATTGCACCGCCTGGGCGGTCACCGCGGGCGGGTCGTGCAGCGCGTGCGCATTGCCCGCATGCAGCAAGAACTGGTAATGGCCGGGGGCGAAGCCCAGTTGCTGGGCATGTCCATCGATCGCACAGGAACCGTGCAGGTACGGGTTGTTGTCCGGCAGGCCCAGGCCGATGCCCCAATAGGGTCGCTGCACCCCGCAACCCACCACCGGGTCGCCGGTCTGGTGGTAGGAGAAGAGCGCCGGATCGTTGGGCGACTCGAGGTACGCCGTGTCCATCAACGCGCCGTAGAAGTTCACCACGCCCATCAACGAGGCGTCGTGCCCGTTCTGGTGGAGGTCGCCGTCGATATCGCCCAGGTCGGGGCGCTGGTAGGTGTTGAGGAAGTGCTGCACGGGCGCGATGGCCCCGCAGTCGGCGGGGCGTTCGGCGGGCTGGTCCAGGTAGGCGGTATGCAGGGCTGTGATGGCGCCCGCGCTGAACCCCAGGGCGAACACCGAGGTGGTGCTGGTGCTGTCCTGCTGGTGGCGGCCCTTCAGGAAACGCACGGCGCCCTTGGCGTCCTGCATGGCCCGGTGGATGGCGCGGCGCACCTCGGCGGGGTCGTTGGCGTAGGGCGGTGCGAAGAGCCACGAGCCGTAGAAGCCCAGGCGGTAGCTGATGGTGGCCGCCGCCCAGCCGCGCTCGGCCAGCTCCCCGGCCAGCGCGTCCAGCTCGTTGCGGTGGCCGGTATGGAAGCCGCCGCCGTGGATCAGCACCACCAGCGGCCGCTCGGTCTGCCCATCGCCCACCGGCTTGTACAGGTCCATCCGCAGGCTGTCGGTTCCGCCGTCAAAGCGCAGGGCGTTGCCGTACCACAGGTCGGGCTCCACCTGCACGGCGAAGAGCGAGTCCGTGAATGGGATGTCGCAGTCCTGGCCGCACAGGGGCGCGGCGGTCAGCAGGGCGAGGAGGACAGAGGCACGCATGCGGTCAAGGTCGGGATGAACAAAAATACCGGCGCCACCACGATCCGGGCAAGGTCCGGGGCGGCGCATGACAGTCCCCTGCTTTGCGGCACGTGGCCCTGTGGCGCCTGCTGCACGTGTGCGCCGGCCCGGCGAGGCCTTCGCACGGTCGTACCTTCGCCCCCACATTCCCGCACCATGCGCACGCCTGCTTTCCTCCCGCTCCTCATCGCACTGCTGCTCCCGTTGTACAGCCTGGGCCAGCCGGCCCGCGAGTTGGCCCGCAAGCCGGATCCCAAGCGACCGCTGCTGGTGGTGGAGACCTCCTGCGGCGAGTGCAAGTTCGGGCTGCCCGGCGAAGGCTGCGATGTGGCCGTCCGGCTTCCGAAGGACGACGGGACGACCCAGGCCCTCTACGTGGACGGTGTGGCCATTGACGAGTACGGCCACCCGCACGACGCCAACGGTTTCTGCCTCACGGTGCACAAGGCCGAAGTGCAGGGCGACGTGGTGGACGGCCGCTTCAAGGCCAGCTACTTCAACCTGCTTCCCTTGGAGAAGGCCGCGCCTGCGGGCAAGAGCGGCACCGAAAGTCGATAGCGCACGGCGGGGATCTCTTTCCGCAGTGCGCCCCGGGGCCTTCAACGGCCGATCCTCCCCAGGATGAAGTAGTACCGGCGGTGCTCCTCGTTCACCACGACGGTGTCCGTGCGCACGACGCCCAGCTTTCTGCGGCCCCTGGCCGCACGGACGTTCACGGCCACCCGGGTCAGCGGGTCCACCCAAAGCTCGCCCATGCTGAACTGACCACCCCGGACGGTGTCCCCGTGGAGCATGGTGGCGTCCACATCGCTGGCGATGGGGCTGCGTTCCTTGGGACGGATGGCCACCCGCACCGGGCTTCGGGACGCGTTCACCACGAAGTACTCGTTGGCGAAAAGGCGTTGTTCCACCACCTGCTCCTGCGGACGGCGTGCAGGCGTGGTGGGCACCGCGACGCGGGGACCGATGGGGCCGTCGTTGTCCCAGCCATCCTCGCTAAAACCGGTCTGCCGGCCCTCCTCGTCGAAGGTGGTGGTGCTCCGGTACCACTGGATGCCGCCATCGGGCATGGTGCTGTAGTCGGCCCGGCTCACCCCGCCGTTGGGATGGTAGCGGAAGTCCACGGTGGCATGGCCGCCGACGCGGCGCGTTTGCTGCTGGTAGATCACCCGCCCCCGACGGTCGTAGGCCCAACTGCGGCCCCACCGTCCGTCGCGGTCCATCCAGGCCTTGGTGCTGAGCTCGCCCGTGGTGAAGCGGTGCAGCACGAAGGTGCCCGAGTCGTTGCTGGTGGTGGTCTCCGAGCCCTGCGCGTGGGCCAAGGCGGCAAAGGCGGAGAGCAGGAGGGTGGCCAGCGTGCGCATGCGACCTCCGTTCCAAAGACCGGGCCAGCGCGCGGTCCCTGCAGCGGTGGCTTTCGGGGCGGGCCCCAGGCCCCAGGCATGGTCGACCTCCGGACCGGCGGCGGGTGGAGGCCGATCGGGGCGCGGGAGGGGAACCGCCTCCAGCATCGGAATGGCCGGTGGCGCAAGGCCCGATCGTGTACATTTCGCGTCCCCATGCCCGCCCTGAACGAACGTGTGTGCCTGGAATGCGGCGAACGCATCGTGGGCCGGTTGGACAAGCGCTTCTGCTCCGACGCCTGCCGCAACCAGTATCACTACCAGGCCAACAACGCGCCCATCAACTATGTGCGCAACGTGGTGAACGCCCTCAAGCGGAACCGCCGGGTGCTGAGCGAACTGAACACCGGGCCCGAGGGCAAGACGCGTGTGCACCGGGACAAGCTGGTGGAACGCGGCCTCAACTTCATGTACCACACCAACGTGCACCGCACCAAGGCCGGTAACACCTACGTGTTCTGCTTCGAGCAGGGCTACCTGGACCTGGGGGACAACTGGTTCATGCTCGTCCGGCGGGACGAGTACCTGGCGCGGTCGGGGGATGCGACCCCTTAGTTCGCGGCCCAGATGGCCAGCACGATCAGCGCGAGGATCATCAGGGCCAGCACCACCGGGCCTCCGATCTCGTTCTGCTCGGCTTCTTCCGGGAAGTGCCCGTCGTGGGAATGGTCGCTCATGGTCTTGCGAATGGCGCAAATATAGGATCGCCGTCTTACCGCGGTCGGTCGGCGGGATGGCGCCCCGCATGGAACAGGGGAGGGCACCCGCGCACCGGGCATGCCCCGTTCCCCGCCGTTCAGGGCCTCAGTTGAGGCTGAAGGTGGGCTGGCGCAGGACCATCCGCGCGATGACGGCGCTCTCGTTGCGGCGCATGCGGGACACCAGGGCCAGCACCTGTTCATCCAACTCCCGGTCGGAGAGCTTGGTGAGGTCCTTGTAGACCGGCAGGCTGCTGCGGCTCTTGAGGATCAGCGCTATTTTGTAGGCGCGTGACATGGCATTCTCTGGAAAGACGGTCGACCGCCGGGTAGGGATGCCTCCGTGGTGGATGAAAAATCGTGCCGTTCGACGAACGGCCGGGGCCACGCAGGCAACGGCCGGTGGCAAGCCGCTGGGCCCAAGGGACTTCGCGGGGTCGCACCGCCCGGGCCACCCTGTCATGCGGAGGCAGGCCGGCCCTGGAAAAGCGGGAAGCCCTGGCGACAAGGTCACCAGGGCTTCCGGATCCGGTCGGGGTGAGTGGATTCGAACCACCGGCCTCTACGTCCCGAACGTAGCGCTCTAACCGGGCTGAGCTACACCCCGAGGCCCCTCACCCGCGGGTGGCCCGGGGCGATGAGGGCGGCAAATATAGGCGGATGCCGGTCAGGCGTCGAACTTGTACCCGATGCCGATGACGGTGCGGATGCGTTCCTCGCCGATCTTCTCGCGCAGCTTGCGGATGTGCACGTCGATGGTGCGGTCGCCCACGAACAGGTCGTTGCCCCAGATGTGGGCGTAGATCTCCTCCCGCTTGAACACCTTGCCGGGCTTGCTCATCAGCAGCACCAGCAGCTCGAATTCCTTCTTGGGCAGTTGCAGCGGCTCGTCGCCGCGGAAGACCAGCACCTTTTCCAGGTCCACCCGGATGCCGCCGGCCTGGAGGGTCTTCCCCGGTCGCTGTTCGGCCGGGCTGCGTTTCAACAGGGCCTTCACCTTGGTCACGAACAACTTCGGCCGCACGGGCTTGGTGATGTAGTCATCGGCGCCCGCATCGAAGCCGGCGATCTGGCTGTAGTCCTCGCCCCGCGCCGTGAGGAAGGTGATCAGCGTGTCCCCCAGCCCGGGCATGGCGCGCAGGGCGGCGCAGACCTCCATGCCGTCCATCCCGGGCATCATCACGTCCAGCACCACCAGGTCCGGTCGTTCGGCCTCGGCCAGGCGCAGCGCCTCGCGGCCGTCGCCGGCCGTGATCGCCCGGTAGCCCTCGCGTTCCAGGTTGTACCGCAACAGTTCAAGGATGTCCGGATCGTCGTCCACCAACAACACCTTGGGGGCAGCACTTCCGGTCATGGGCTGGTATCTGCCGCAAAGCAACGAACACCCGGGACGGTCCGCTGTTAAGACGGTGTTACCGATGCGCCGGGAAGGCCGGTGGCACGCCGTGCGCCGCCTGCGCCGCGGCACATCGCACCATGCTGAAGTATATTCGGCGCCGGATCCCGGGGTCGCTTGGAGCGACGGGGTCCGCACGAGCACGCGGGAGTAGCTCAGTTGGTAGAGCATCAGCTTCCCAAGCTGAGGGTCGCGGGTTCGAGCCCCGTTTCCCGCTCGAAGGAAGGTCCGGCCCTGTGCCGGACCTTTCCGTTCGTGGACCGGTGGGGGTGGTGGTCCCGTTCACGATCTTTGGCACGGTCTGCGCACGAGGCGGCCCACCTCCGCGTTGGCTTGGCGATGCGCCCCTCCACCGTCCTTCTCGCCTTGGGCACCGTGGCCTGCCAAGGCCCCGGCCTTCCCGGCATGAACACCCCCGCACCGAACGAACACACCATGCAGATCCCTCCTTCAGGAACGGACACCGCCGTTTTCGGTGCAGGTTGCTTCTGGTGCATCGAAGCCGTCTTCAGTGAACTCGACGGCGTGTTGGAGGTGACCAGCGGCTACGCGGGCGGGCACGTGAAGAACCCCAGCTACAAGGAGGTGTGCACGGGCACCACCGGCCATGCCGAAGTGGCCCGCATCGTATACGACCCGTCGCGCATCAGCTTCGACGCCCTGCTGGAGGTGTTCTGGCAGACCCACGATCCCACGACACTGAACCGGCAGGGGGCCGACGTGGGCACCCAGTACCGTTCGGCCGTGTTCGCCACCACGCCCGCCCAGAAGGCCCTGGCCGCCACCTACAAGGCGCGGCTGGATGCCAGCGGCGCCTTCCCGGCCCCGATCGTCACCGAGATCGCCGACCTCACGGCGTTCTACCCCGCCGAGGAGCACCACCAGGACTACTACGCCCGCAACGGTGAGCAGGGCTATTGCCAGCTCGTCATCCGGCCCAAGCTGGAGAAGTTCCGCAAGGTGTTCGCCGACCGGCTGAAGCGCTGAACACTACCTTGCGGCCATGCGTACGCTGCTGCTGGCCGTGGCCGCCTTGGTGCCGATGTTCCATGCGGTCCGGGCGCAGGAGTTGGTGCCCAACGGCGGGTTCGAGCAGGTGAAGGGCAAAGTGACCGCGCCGGACCAGATCGGCAGGGCCGTGGGATGGGAAGCGGTGACCCTGGGCTACGCCGACCTCTTCAGCCGCGACGCCAGCGACCCGGACGTGGGTGTGTCGGCCAACCAGTACGGAGCGATGGAACCGGCCGAAGGGGACCGCTACGCCGGGCTTTTCGCCTGGAAGGACGACGGCCGCTTCGACGCGTACCAGGAAGGTCGGCAGGACCCCTTCGCTCCGGGATGGAACGTGTACGCGGAGTACATCCAGGTGGAGCTGGTGCGGGCGCTGGAAGCGGGCGAGACGGTGCGGGTGCGGTTCCGCGCGGCGCTGGCCCCCTTGAGCGACCGGGCGGTGAGCGGCCTGGGGGCGTACTGCTCGCCCGTGGCGCTCCACGGCGACCATCGGCGCTTCCTGCAGGAAAAGGCCCAGGTGGCCTCGGCCACGGTGATGGACCGCCGGGGCGCATGGGTGGAGGTGGACGGCACCTTCGAGGCGGACGGGGGCGAGCGCTACCTGATCATCGGCACCTTTCCCTACGTAGGCTTCGACGCCACCCGGATCGTGGAGGGACCGGACAACAAGTTCGCCTACTACTATATCGACGCGGTGAGCGTGGAGCCCGTTATCAACTGACCGCTGTTGGTCCCCATTCGGGACGGTCGGTTACATTTGCGCCGCAGCGAAGCCCCAACAGGGGAAGCGCCAGCGCACCAATCCGAACACCATGAAGTTGCACTACTCCATGTTCCTGGCCCCGGCCCTGTTGTCGTTGCAGGCGGTGGCCCAGACCGGCCCGAACCTGGTGAAGAACCCGGGCTTCGAAGAAACCACCGGGACCGTGAAGACCTGGGACCAGCTCCACCTGGCCACCGGTTGGTCCAACGCCAACGCCGGCTCGGCCGACCTGTTCAACAAGGACGCCTGCTACGTGGGCGTGCCGGACAATGACCTGGGCAGCACCGCCGCCTTCGAGGGCGAGCGTTATGCCGGTTTCGTGGCCTACAAGGACGACCAGCGCCGCAACTGGAAGCGCGTGCTGGACCACAACGAAGGTCCGTTCCGCCCGGCCTCCCAGAGCTACAGCGAGTACCTGCAGCAGGAGCTCAGCAGCCCGCTGACCGCCGGCCAGGAGTACGACGTGGTGCTGCGGGTGAAGCTGGGCAGCAAGAGCGACCGCGCCGTGAGCCATGTGGGCGCCTACTTCTCGCCCAACAAGCTGGCATACAACCACCGCACCTTCCTCACCGAGAAGCCGCAGGTCTCCAGCGCCGACATGGTGAGCGACAAGCAGAACTGGACCGAGGTGAAGGGCAGCTTCGTGGCCGACGGCACCGAGAAGTTCATCATCATCGGGGCGTTCCCGGCCGCCGGCATGGACAAGTCCAAGGTGATCGAGGGCGGCGACAGCCAGCGTGCCTACTACTACATCGACGGTGTGAGCCTGACGGTGCACCCCGAGCCGGACACCGACGGCGACGGCGTGATCGACAAGGAGGACAAGTGCCCGCAGGAACCCGGCCTGCCCACCCTGGGCGGCTGCCCCGACCGTGACGGCGACGGCGTCACCGACAAGCTGGACGCCTGCCCCGATGCGGCCGGCCCGGCGGACAAACAGGGCTGCCCCGACCGCGACGGTGACGGCTTCACCGACAACGTGGACCGCTGCCCCGACGTGCCCGGCGTGGCCAGCATGAAGGGCTGCCCCGAACTCAAGGAAGAGACCAAGAAGCTCTTCGAGAAGGCCCTCACCGGCGTGAAGTTCGAGAGCGGCAAGAGCGTGATCAAGAAGGAGAGCTTCTCCATCCTCGACCAGGTGGTGAAGGTGATGGCCGAGAACCCCAGCTACAACCTGGAGATCCACGGCCATACCGACGACCAGGGTGACGACGCCAAGAACATGAAGCTCAGCGACGACCGCGCCGCCGCCGTGAAGAAGTACCTCACGGACAAGGGCGTGGTGGCCGATCGCACCCGCAGCTTCGGCCACGGCGAGACCGTGCCCGTGGCGGACAACAAGACCTCCGCCGGCCGGGCCAAGAACCGCCGCGTGGAGTTCAAGGTGGTGTTCTGGGAGTAAACCCAAGGATCCAAGAGCATGAAGAAGGGAGAGGCGGCGCCTCTCCCTTCTTCATTTCGGCAAAACCCGCCCGTTGAACGAACTTTGCGCCACAATGCGGAAGGGACAAAAACTGTACAGCATACTCCGGTTCAAATGCCCCCACTGCCACGAGGGGCCCTTCTTCGAGAACGACAACCCGTACGTGTTCAGTAAGCTGGGCGAGGTGCGCCAGCACTGCCCCACCTGCGGGCGCAGCAACCACCGGGAGGTGGGCTTCTACTATGGCGCCATGTACGTGAGCTATGCGCTGGCCGTGGCCAACTTCGTGACGGTGTACGTGGCGGTCACGGTGCTGTTCCCGTCGGCGGCCACTTGGGTGTTGGTGGCCTCGGTGCTGGCGGCGCAGGTGCTGTTCGGTCCCCTGCTTTACGCGCTCAGCAAGATCATCTGGGCCAATCTGTTCTACAAGTACCAAGGGCCGGCCGTGCCGGCCGGTCGGACCGGGCGCTGATGACCGCCGCTCAGGGCGCGACCTCCACAGCGTCCGGGTCGGGCACGAAGTCCATGGCGATCACCACCCACTGGTAGGGCAGTTTCTTGCCGTAGGCGCCGATGTCGGTGCAGCCCAGCAACTCCATCTCGTCCATGACGGCCTGCTCGGAGATGCGCTCGGAGACGGGCGGGCCCACCGGGCTCTCCGCCGGGGCGAAATCGACGAGCACCAGCGGCGCCGGGCTCTTCAACGCCGAGCGTACCTGGCGGAAGTAGTTGATGCGGTCCGGCACGGTCAGGTACGACCGGGAGCAGAAGGCCATGTCGGCTTCGCCGGGGTTGAGCCCCGTGCCCTGCGCCACCTGGCGCACCTCGAGCCGGTCCGTGCCGATCCCCCTCTTCGCGGCCGCCTCCCTCAACCGCCCGGCCTGGGCGCCATCGGGTTCGATCGCGATCACGCGAGCCCCGGCTTCCACCAGCTTGAAGGCATAATAACCGTCGCCCGCGAACAGCACGGCCACGGATTTGCCCACCACGGGCGGGATGATCGAGACCAGCACTTCGGGTTTGCGCCATGCGTCCTCCTCGGAAGCCGGGGCGAGCTGGGGTGCCGTCGCCGTAGGTTCGGAACTCCCGGTGCCGGCCGTCGGGTCCGAGGCGGGCTTGGGGTCGCAGGCAACGAACAGGCCCAGGAAGGCGGCCAGGCAGGCAGGGTGCGGTTGGAGATGCATGGTGCGGAAAGGTGTGCGAAGGTAGCCCTCCACGACGACGGTGGTCATCTTCCATGGAACAGGTCGCCCGGGTTAGTTTTGCCACATGCCTTCCCTGGAGGAGGAACTGAAGAGCCGCTTCGAGAACGAGCAGCACAAGGCCGTGTTGAACGTGCTGTTCACCGCCAACTGGTTCAAGGGTGGCCATGCGCCGATATTGGCCGGCCATGACCTGAGCTTGCAGCAGTACAACATCTTGCGCATCCTGCGCGGGGCGCGTGGACGGTTGTCCATGCACCAGGTGAAGGAACGGATGCTGGACCGGGCCCCGAACGCCACGCGCCTCACCGACAAACTGATCCAGAAGAAGCTGGTGAGCCGCGAACGCTGCGACCGGGACCGGCGCGTGGTGTACGCCAGCATCACGGCCAAGGGGCTCGCGCTGCTGGAGGAGGTGGAGCGGGAACTGCGTCCGGTGCAGGACCGGCAGCAAGCCCGGATCACCCCGGAGGACGCCCGAACCCTGAACAGGATCCTCGATGGCCTGCGGGGGTGAGCCCCAACGGCCACCGGTCGCCAGTGCACCGCACCCGCGCATGAACGAACCACGCTCCACCCTCGGCCTGTTGCCGGCCATCGCTGGTCGGTACAGCCCGCGTGCATACAGCGACAGGCCCGTGACCGACGAGGAGCTGACGCTGGTGCTGGAGGCGGCACGCTGGGCGCCGAGCAGCATGAACGAACAGCCGTGGCGCTTCCTGGTGACCCGGCGCGACGGGGAAGGCCACGCCGCCCTGTTGGACGGTCTTGATCACAGCAACAGGATCTGGGCGGAGAAGGCCCCGGTGTTGATGCTGGCCCTGGTGCACCGCATCCTGCATCGGCTCAACGCCGAGAACCACCACGCCCGGCACGACCTGGGCCTGGCCGTGGGGCAGCTGGGCGTGCAGGCCACGTCCATGGGCATGGGCATGCACCAGTTGGGCGGCTTCAGCCCCGCCAAGGTCCGCGCGGCCTTCGCGATCCCCGAGGTGTACGACCTGGTGACGGTGATCGTGCTGGGCTGGCCCGGGGATGCCGCCGGACTGCCGCAACACCTGCAGGAGCGGGAGCGGACCCGATCGGCGCGAAAGCCCCTGGCGGAGCTCGTCCACTACGGCCGTTTCAAGCCTTGAGCTACCGGCGCGGTGCGGGCTGTGCGAAGGTGCGCGCCCAACGCTCGGTGCCCAGCGCGTCGAAGGCACGTACGGTGAGCGCACGCGCCCCCTTGGGCCCTTCCACCGTGAGGGTGCAGAAACCGCGCTCGCGCATCAATGTGCCCTCCACCTGCAGCGTGTTGGGCGACTTGGGGCCGTACGTGCCGGAGGTGAGCGGTGAGGCGGTGAGGTCCAGCACCCAGCGTCCGTCGGGCAGGTCCAGCCGGCTGAGCTCCGTGAAATGGCGGTCGCCGGTGAGGAAGACCACGCCGGTGATGCCTTCCCGGTCGATGCGGTCCAACAGTTCCCGGCGCTCGGCAGCGAAGGTGGCGTGGTTCTCGAAGTCGGCCGCCGTGCTGAGCACCTGGGTACCCACGGCCACGAACTTGAACGTGGCATCGCTGTACTTCAGCGCGCGGATCAACCAGTCCAACTGCCCGCGCCCGAGCAACGTGGCGCTGTCGGTCACCACGTCCGGCGGCACGCGGTAGGTGCGGTCGTCCATCAGGAAGAAGTCGGCATCGGCGTGGCTGAAGGCCGTGGTGATGCCCTGCATGGCCCCCGGGACGCCCAGACCGGGATTGGCCCAGAACACGTCGAAGGCCTCGCGCGCCATGCCGGCGCCCACGAAGCTGCCGTCCGCATCGTTGGGGCCGAAGTCGTGGTCGTCCCAGATGGCATAGTGGTGCGTGGTGCGCAACAGGCGCTGCAAAGCGGGTTCGCTGCGCGCATGGGTGTAGCGATGCAGGTAGCCGGTCCACGAGCCCCAGTCCGGTTCGCGCAGGTACACATTGTCGCCCAGCCAGAGCATGAGGTCGGGGCGCCGGTCGGCGATGGCGTTGAACACCGTGTACCCGTCGCCATAGCTCCTGCCGGGCCGGTCGTACGCGGGTTCGTTGATGTATGCGCAGCTGCCCACCGCCAGGGTGAACGCCGGTGGATCGGTGCGCCACTTCCACAAAGGCTGGGTGCGGAAGCGCAGGTCGTCCGCCGCGTCCACCACCGCCCCGTCCACCAGCACCCGGTAGCCGTAGGTCGTGCCCGGCCGCACCTGGTCCATGCGGAACTCCATGGCATGCGCACGGCGGGGATCGCTGGTGAGCTCCTCGGTGCGCAGAACGCTGTCCGGGCCGTCCAGGGCCCAGTACTCCAACCGTGCCGTGCATGGACGGCGGCACTGCATCCAGATGGTGGCCTCCAACAGGTCGCTGTGGCCGGGCATGGGACCGTTGATCACCGGCTGGGCCAGGGTCAGCATGCCGTAAAACACCGACAAGAAGAGCGTATGGGAGCGCATGATGCAAAGATGGAACCTGCGTCGCTGCCGGGCCTGACGGATGTTCCTTGGTGGGGTGGGATGGCCGGTTAGCTTTGGCCGGGACCGAAACCGGACCGCATCAACGATGGAGTTCAACCTGATCGAGGCGTGGCTCGACATGAGGCGCCAGCTGCCCGAGCTGCCCATCGAGGGCGTGGGGGCCAAGTACATCTACCCGCTGTTCATCCTGCTGATGATCGGCGAGTACCGGATGGCCCGCCACCTGTTCGACCTCAAGGAGAGCTGGTCCGGCGTGGTGATGGGCCTGGGGGCCACGGCGATCAAGCTGATCGCGAACGTGTTCGAGATCAGCATCATGCTCTTCCTGTTCAAGTGGGCGGAGCCCTTCCGCGTGGAGCACCTGGGCTACGACAGCCTGGGTTTCGCGTGGTACATCTGGGTGATCTGCCTGTTGTTCGACGACCACAACTTCTACTGGCATCATCGACTGGCGCACAATATCCGCTTCCTGTGGGCCGCGCACCTGCCGCACCATTCGGGCAAGATGTTCAACCTGACGGTGAGCGTGCGCAACGGCTGGTTCATCGAGTTCTTCAAGCCGATCTACTGGATGTGGATGCCGCTGGTGGGCTTCGAGCCGATCATGATCGCCACCTGCCTGATCGTGAATTCCTTCTACCAGTTCTTCCTGCACACGCAGCTGGTGCCTTCGTTGGGCTGGTTCGGCAAGGTGTTCAACACGCCGTGGGTGCACGTGGTGCACCACAGCAGCAACACGGAATACCTGGACCGCAACCACGGCGGCATCCTGGTGATCTGGGACCGGCTGTACGGCACGTGGCAGGAGCCCATCGAGGGCGTGGTGCCGCGTTACGGCATCAGCCACAACCCGGAGACGTACAACCCGCTTGTGCACAACCTCTTCGAGTTCCAGGAGATCTGGAAGGACGTGAAGCGCGCCCCCACGTGGAAGGCCAAGTTGATGTACATCTTCGGCCCGCCCGGATGGAGCCATGACGGCAGCAGCAAGACAAGCCGGCAGCTGCAGGCCGAGCTGAAGGCCCGTCCAGCGTCGGGATCCACCGGTCCCTGACCGTAGCCGTACGGGAAGCACGAAGCCGGGCACATGCCCGGCTTCGCAGTTCCAAGCGACCGGCGGATCAGCGTTTGAACCAGCGCAGCAGGCCGCCTTTCTTCTCTTCCTTGGGCGTCCGGTCGTCCTTATCGCGACGGTCCTCCTCGGCGAACAGTTCGCGGGTGAGCTTGTCGTAGTCCGGGCGGCCGCTCGGGCGTGGACGCTCGTCCTGCCGACGCTCCGGACGCTCGTGCCGCTGGCGCTGCTGCGGATGCCCGCCGCCCTGGCCGTTGTGCTGGGGCTTGGGCCCGCGTTGGTCCTGTTGCGCCGGTCGGCCATCGCCGCGGC
>JABWBQ010000080.1 GCA_013360395.1 Flavobacteriales bacterium | reverse complement strand
TGGAACGAAGCATCATCCGTTGCCGCGATGCGCGGCGCGGCACCGGGTGGGTAGGCGATGTGAACGGTGCAGGCGGCATCGAAGGGGCAGTACGTGGCGTGCCGTGCTCGCCCTCGCGGCCGTGGTGGTCGCGCTCAATGCCTTCCGCTTCATCCTCTTCCTGGTCACCACGTGGCAGGTGAAGGGGGCGTTGGCGTAACTCACGCGGGCTGTGCGGACCAACATCGCAGAGACCGGACGATCCGCTCACCGCGGTCCATACTGAACGACAAGCGCACCTCGGTCCGGTAGTGTCAGGAGGCACTGCCGGGTCGTAGACGGCGCCCGACCTACTTCGTGCACACGATCACCCCGAAACCGGGGGCGTTCAGCTTCTTGAGCGTGGTGCTGCTGAAGCCGGCCTTCTTGGTGAACGCATCCACCTCGGCCTTGGCGTAGGTCTTGCCGCCCGCCTGGTGCAGCAGGTTCAGCGCCATGTACGAGGTGGTGGCCTTCGACAGCTGCGAACCGCCGCCGATGCCTTTGATCTGGTCCAGGATCACGTAAAGGCCGCCGGGCTTGAGCGCCTTGTGCACCTTCTGGGCGAGCGCCTCGTTCTCCGCCGGGTTCAGGCCGTGGATGATGTTGAAGGCCAGGATGAGGTCGTTGCCGGCCGGCAGCTCGTCCTTCATGAAGTCGGCGGCCAGGAAGGAGACCTTCGCGCCGGCCTGGTTCGCGGCCACGCATTCGTCGGTGTACTTCTTCACGGGCGGCAGGTCCACCACCGTGGCCTTCAGCTGGGGGTGGCGCTTGCAGAGCTCGATGCTGTACAGCCCGTGCGAGCCCCCGAGGTCCAGCATCCGGGTCGCGCTCTTCGGGACCGGGACCTTCCCGGCCACCTCCTTGACGTTGGTGCGGGAGATGTCGATCATGGCCCGGGAGAACAGTTCCCATTCGTGGTCCGTCATCTCCTCGAGCATGCTCGAATGCACGCGCTTGCCCGCGCGGATGGTCACGTCCAGTTCCAGGTAGCCCTTGTACAGGTAGTTGCAGAACAGGATGAAGTGCCTGAAGTTCCGTGGTGAATCGGGTGAGAGGTCCTTATGTCCACGCTTGGTGAAGGCGTATTGGCGGCCCTGCCGGCGCACGTAGCCCAACGCATCGAGGCAGTCCAGGATCAACTCGGCGCCCACCTCGCTCACGTTCGCGGCGCGGGCGATGGCCCCGACGTCCTTCAGGTCCATGGTGAGCTGGTCGGCGATCTTCAGCTTCACCGCGCTGCCCAGAGCGAAGCCCAGCCCCACCGAGGAGGAGGCGTCCGCGAAGGGGTGCGGGATGATGTCGTTCGACAGCAGGATCTTCTCGATCAGGGAGAATTTGTGGATCATGGCCCGTGGGAATGGTGACCCAAAACAAGGGCGGACGCATGCGCCGGAATTGTACGGAGCGGACATCCGGACCTCAGCCCAGGATGTGGCCGGGCAGCCCGGTGACCGAAGCCCGGTAGGCGGTGGGGGTCATGCCGGTGAAGGAGCGGAACTCGCGGATGAAATGCGACTGGTCGTAGTAGCCCGCCTCCAAGCCCACCTGGCCCAGGGAGAAGCCGGTGCGGTGCAACAGGTGCAGGGCCGTGCGGTACTTGCGGTACAGCAGGAAGGTCTCGGTGTTCATGCCCAGCCATTCCGTGGAGAGCCGCCGCAGTTGCCGGTCGCTGACGCCCTTCTCCCGGCAGAGCCGCGCCACGTCCAGCTCGCCGGGCCGGTCGAAGGAGAACAGGTCATGCATCCGCCCGACGCGGTCGCTGGACCGGGAGGCCGCGATCCGCCGCTCCAGCCACGCGCGGATCACCAGCACCTGTTCGCTGAATGCCTTGCGCGCCTGCACCTGGCCGAACAACGCATGCAACGACCGGCACACGTGCGCACCCTCGACCACCTTGTCATGGTAGGCCCCGACGCCCGCCCCGAACAGGCCGCGCATCCCGAAGGTGGTGAGCTGGATCCCGAAGAAATACTGCCGCCCCTGCTTCTGCAGTTGGAACGGCCTGAAGTTGATGCCGTTGAGGAAGAGGTCGGGCAACACCGTCGCGGTGCCGGTCTCCAGGTCCACGTGCGTGATCCGGTCGGAGAAGTTGAAGATGAGCTCAACGGTCCCCTTCGGCAGGATGGTCTCGGTGCAGGGCCGCTGGTGAAGCCTCTCGACACGCCAGATGCAGCGGATGAAACGCTTCTCGGTGGCGTCGGTCGGAATGAACAGGTCTGCGCTGTTCATCGTGCAGGGTTCCGGTGGGCGGGGTTGCCAGGATCGATGAGAACTGCCGAACCCGAAGATACCGCGAATTCCGTCCACGCCGGTCTTTCGGTCGGAGGGGGGTGACCATCCATCGCACGGCCGCTGAACCGTTGCGCCCGCCATGGCTTGGCCAGGATGACCTGCAGAGGCTCGTGCAGCGCTTGGTTCTTGGCCGGGAGGGCCTGTGCGTCGTGAGGATGACCTATGAGAATTCTAAAGTGCAACTTTAGAAATCTCACAACCTGCCGGAAGATATGCCCAGCCGCAGCCAGTCGATCAACTCTATGGCTTTCACGCCATGGACAAGGCTTCTCGGGGTTCGTCGGTCGCCTTTGCGGTGCAGGATGAAGCAGCGCGCGGGACGGGCGAGCTTGCGCTTTTCCTCGAAGGCCCGGGTGAGCTGGGACAGGGCCGCCGCCATGCCGGGCACGGGGGTGCGCGTGGCCTTGCACTCGATCATGTCCACGCCGCCGTTGAGCGTGGGCAGCAGGAAGTCCACTTCCAACCCCTGATGGTCGCGGAAGTGGTACAGTTCGCGGCGCTGGCCGCTGTTCACCTGCCTTTTGATGAGCTCGGAGGCCACGAAGCCTTCCCACAGCGCCCCCAGGAAGGGGGATCGCTCCAGTTCGGCCGCGGTGGTGATGCCCAGCAGATGGCAGGCCAGGCCGCTGTCGGCGTAGTACAGCTTGGGCGACTTGATCAGGCGCTTGCCCAGGTTCTCATAGAAGGGTGGCACGATGATCAGTTGCTGGGTGGTCTCCAGCACGCCGAGCCATTGATTGATCGTCGGCACGCTCACGCCCAGCGGTGCGGCCAGCTCGGTGCGGTTGAGCACCTGTCCGTGCCGGGTGGCCAGCAGGGCCATGAAACGCCGGAAGGTGGCCAGGTCGCGCACGTTGGTCACGGCCCGCACGTCGCGTTCCAGGTAGGTCTGCACATAGCTGCTGAACCAGAGCCCGGCGCCTTTGGGGCGCGCCACGGCCTCGGGATAGCCGCCGTACAGCAAGCCCACACGCGACGATTCGGTGACGGACAGGGGGTAGAGCTGCAGCACCGCCGCGCGCCCCGCCATCGATTCGGTGACGCCCCCCATCAGCGCGGCCTCCTGCGAACCGGTGAGGAACCACTGGCCCGTACGCCGCGGGTTGCGGTCGATGCGCGAGCGCACGTACGAGAACAGCTCCGGCACGTGCTGCACCTCGTCGAGGATGGCGGGCAGCTTCAGCTCATCAAGGAAGCCCTGGGGGTCGGCGCGCATGCGGGCGATCACGTCGGGGTCCTCCAACAGGGTGTACGAGGCCTTGGGGAAGAGCTTGCGCAGCAGCATGGTCTTGCCCGCCCTGCGCGGCCCCGTGAGCACCACGGCTGGAAAGGAACGGGAGGCCTTCAGCAGGACCTTCCCGAGGTCGCGGTCGGTGTATCTCATCTTTGAGAATTCTAAAGTACAACTTTAGAAAACTCAAAACAAGCGCTGCGCAGGAAATCGGATACCGGCTGCGGCTACATGGCACGGCACTCCTCCGCCAGCACCCCACCGATCACTTGGGGCGGCTCTCCCCAGCGCTTCACCGTGTGGTCCTCGGTGTTGCAGGCCAACGCGAAGGAAGCGTGCGCAAGGGCTCCCGGCCCGGCCATCAACGGACACGTGATGTTCAACGCCGGTCAGCGAAGATGTGCCGATCCTTGGTCGTCCAGGGCTGGGATGGTCGATTTGCGTTCAAAACGTGCGAAGAACAGCACAAAATGAACGCAAAAGCAAGATCAGACCTCGCGAGTGTCGGACACCACCCGGGTCAGAAATGTACCTTTGACGAAGGAGAACACCCGAATGTTCGTGTCCGTCCGCGCGGATCGATGAACTACACGCTGGATCCAGTCGTTCGTCGCTCGGCCGTGGTGGTCATCCGGCCGCGACCGCCTCGATGAGCTTCATGGGTGAAGGCGTCGGGATGATCCTGTTGAGCTTCAGACCTGCCGCAGCGAGGAGTTGCGCGAATTCCTCCTCCGTCCGTTCCGCGCCGCCCAGCATCACCTGCATGTGCAGGTCGTAGAACAGGCCCATCATGGTGAAGGGTCGCTCGATGACCTGTTCCACCAGGAGCACCTTGCCGCCCTTGTGGAGCGCCTCCCCGCAGTTGGTCAGGATGCGGATGCTGTTCGCATCGTTCCAGTCATGGATCACGGTCTTCAGCAGCAGGCAATCCGCGCGCGGGACCTTCTCGAAGAAACTTCCCGTCACGAGCTCCGTGCGATCGACCAACCCGCCCAGCACTTGTTCCTTGAGGGCGTTCTCCATGTCGAACAGGATGCCCTTGCAGCCGCCATGCTTTTCCAGCACCGCCTTGAGCAGGATCCCCTGTCCGCCGCCGACATCGCAAACGGTCTTGAACTGGCCGAAATCGTACGCATCCGCGACCAGGGGAGCGACCATGGTCGTCATCCTGGTCATGTACTGGTTGAAGGGCTTGCCGTACTCCTGGTTCCGGTCGAGGTAGGTGAAGAAAGGCTGCTTGAAGACGTGGTCGAATGCGGGCTCGCCGGTGCGCAGGCAATGGGAGAAGTTGTTCCAACTGTCGCGCCATGGCGGGGCCGAGATGAAGCTGACGGACCCATGGAGGCTGCCCGGAACATCCTTCAGGAAGCACTTTCCCACGTCGGTCAGCGCGTACGCATCCTTGTCCTTGTTCACGACGCCGACAACCTCGAGGAAGCGCAATGCCCGCGCCAGGGTGTTCCGGTCCAGCCCACAGGCGGTGGCCACTTCATCCGGCGTCTTCGAGCCATGGCCGATGGTATCGAACACCTGGGCGGTGGCCATGGCGGCGATCACTTGTGCGGCGAACATGCCGGCGAGCAGATCGAACGCCCGGGTGGTGGGTGGTGTTCCCGACGGATCGTTGGTCTTGGTGCTCATGGCCTGTGGTGTTTTGCCGTTTCGGACGTAGAGCGACGACGGGTCTAGACGACCACTCGAAAGTAGGAAATGATCGGTCCCGACCCGCTCACTCCACGACCTTGCCGTCGCCGTACCGGCGGTCCTTGTCCTCGGCATCGGCGTCGCCCATGTAGTGCGGGAAAACCTTGAAGGTGACGGGGTCGGCTTGCGGCATCCGCTTCATCCTGTAATACACCGCGTGCTTGTCCACCGTGTATTTTTCGTCGAGGATGCGGAAGGACGTGCGGTCCACACCGGTGAAAGGCGCGTCGTTCACATAGATGTGGTCCTTGTCCTGGGCATAGTACACGTCGCCCCGCGATCGTTCGTTATCGTTGAAGAGGGTGAAGCTGCCGGGATCAGCGCCCGGGATCCGTCGCTCTTGGAAAAAGACACTGCGATCGTCCCTGGCGTAGGAGGAACCGAGCACCACGAAGGCGGCGGGTCGTGCATCGGCGATGATCGTCCCCCGGTGGAAGACATGCTCCCTGTCGGATGCGTAGATGTGGTCGATGATGCGGAAGGAAGCCGCCTCGCACGGGATGCGGGCGATGGTCATGTCGTCGCCGCTGTCATGGATGTAGTAGTACCCGGTGGAGTCGCTCGCATAGGCCATGTCGATCAGCTCGAAGCTGCGACCGTGACTCCCCGGGACCGACACTCCATTGAGGTAGGCCTGTGCATCGTCCTTCAGGAACCATGCGTTCAGGGCTTTGAGGCTCCGGATGTCGGCCACCGGGAAAGCCTCGTTCCGCCGCCAGGCCTGGGCGCTATCCTTCGCATAGTCCTCTCCGAGCACGGTGAAGGAGGCGGGATGGACGCCGATGAGCTCCTGCACCAGATGCTTCTTCGTGAGGAAGTAGTTCCGACCTTCCCGGTAACTGGTGAAGTGGAACACCCTGCGTCCGTCCGTGCAGAACGGCCCGTCCAGCACGCGGAAACCTGCGGCATCCACGCCCTCCAGCACCACATCGTGGTAGCGGATGGTATCGCCCGATCGCAGGAAGCCCTCGGGCAGGTCGTCCGCCTGCCTGCCGTCCTGCGGCGTCCCCGTCACACAGCCCCCGGCCATGACCAGAAGAAAGATGGAGAGCCTGACGCCCGCCTTGTGAACGCGTGTGCAGTTGGGTTCGGGCATGAGAAGCACGGCATTTCCGGGCTGAAGTTCGTGGATCCGGGGCATGGGATCCGTTCACGACCGGTCATTGCCGGAGACCCCGCCCGCTCACCCCACGCGCCGCACCTCGATCCCTTTCAGCCAGTACACGTGGCGCGGGCCGGTCTTGGTGTCGGTGCGGCTGATCAGGACCATGTCGCCCTGCGCCTCGATCGGCTGCCCGTTCTCCTCGAAGATCACATACACACCGGCCCCGGTGGGGTTGTTGTACAGCTCGGCCCAGGAGAAGGTGGCCATGTAACCGTCGGAGGCGCGGGCCACGATGTAGAAGTTGCGGTCCTTGTGGTTGCGCTGGGCGATGGCGGCCTTGTCCAGGATGTCCTTCAGCAGCACGCCTTTGCAGGTGAGGTCCTTCTTGGTGCTGTCGCCGCTCTGGCACACCACGGCGAAGTCCTCGATGGTGGCCACGTTCATGGCCTTGAGCGAGTCCACCGTGAGCGTGAGCTCGTGCTCCACATCGCCGGACACGGTGATCCGCTTGCTGATGTACGACGCGCTGTCCTCGGCGGTCATCGTCGCGCCGTGGTGGCTGTGGGCGGTGCTGTCGGCGGCCTCCGTGGGTGCGGTGGCGGGTGCGTCCTTGTCGGTGCGGGTGCCGCCGCACATGGTGAGCGCGAAGGCGCAGGCGACGGCGGCGAGGGTGCGGATGGTCCGGATCATGGAAGGTGGTATTTCAGGTTCGGTGGATGGGGTGGTGGATCAGCGGCTGCCGTGCACGCGCAAGGTGACGAAGAAGTTCCGGCCTTCCTCGGGGTAGCCTTCCACCAGCATGTAGTTCTCGTCGAGGATGTTGTTCATGCCCACGTCGATGTCGGCGTGCTTCCACACCTTGACGGTGGCCATGGCGTTGAGCAGGGAGAACGCGGGCGCCGTGGTGCCGTAGCTGGAGCTGAAGCGCTGGGAGCAGTACTGCGCATCCACCACCAGCAGCAAGCGCTCGATCGGCCTGTACTGCACCGAGCCGAACACTTTGGTCCAGGGTACATCGGTGAAGAGGATGTCCGGATCGGTGAGGTTGCGCCGTTCCATATAGGTGTAGTTGGCCGCCAGGGCCAGGTTCCTGCGGACGTCGTACTGCACCAGCATCTCCACGCCGTGGAACTGCGCCAGGCCTGTGTTCCGCATCTGTGATCGGCCGGGCTCCACGTTGGCCACGCTGATGATGGCATCGCTGATGCGTGAGAGGAAGGCGGAGGGCTGCAGCAGCAGCTTGCCGAAAAGCAGGCCGCGCCAGGCCAGGTCGAAGTTGTCCGAGGTCTCGGGGGCCAGCTCCGGGTTGGGGATGGCCGTGCCCATCCGGTAGGAGTAGCGGTCCTTGATGGTGGCGAAGCGCGTCTTGCGCGAGGCCGTGGCGCTGATGCGCATGTGCCGACCGATGTCGTAGAACGCGCCGAGCTGGTAGTTCAACGCGGTGCTGGGACCGGCGGAGGCGAAGTCGGAGATGACGTTGGTGGCGCTGTTGAAGTCCTGCGCCGTAACGTTCTCCCGCGAGCTGAAGCTGACGCCGGGGATCAGCAGCAGCCGTTCGCCGATCCGCCAGCGGTCCTCCACGGCCAGGTTCATGGTCACGTCCTCGAAGGTGCGCACCGGCTCGTCCACGTCGTTCTCCCGATGCACATCGCGTTTGTACTGTACCGAAAGCATCAGTTCGTTCCGCGGAATGACGGTCGTGCCATACTCCAGGCCCGCCCCGTACGTGTAGTCGTTGTACCAGCTCTGGAAGGCGTACGGCTTCTTCATGGTGCTGTACGTGGAGTCATCGAAGCTGGCCACCGAGTTGCGGAACATATCGTAGTAGATCCGGGCCTTCAACCGGTTCTTGCCGTTCAGTCCCGAGTTGGACAGGAAGTAGTAGGTGGTCTTGTCCCAGTAGGGCCATTGCCAGTAGCGGGGCTTGGTCAGCATGGAATTGAGCGGGTCGTCCCCGGCATACACCGGGTTGCCCTTTTCGCCGTGCTGATCGATGAAGCCCAGCACGTATTCCTGGTCCTCCCTGGGCATCCAGCCGATCTTCAGGTTCACCTTGCGGTCGGTGCGGTAGGAATTCTCACGCATGCCGCCGTCCTCGTGGGCATGCGGATCGAACTTGTCCGAAAGGGGATAGGCGTCGCGGTGCAAATAGCTGTACCCGCCCTGGACGTAGAAACTCCTGAACCGGGAACCGAGGTTCACGCTCCCCCGATAGCCGTTGGTGTTGATCAGCCCCACGGCGCCTTCCCACTCCAGCGTGTCCACGGGTTTGCGTGAGACCAGGTTGATGGCACCGCCCAGTGCATTGGGACCGAGCAGCAGCGACGAGAAGCCCTTGGATACATCGATGGTGGCCAGGTCGAAGGTGGTGAAGCGGCCCAGGTCCACGTAACCGTCGTAGGGCACGTATACGGGGATGCCGTCCATGTACACCGGCACGGCGCGCAGGTCGAAGCCGCGCACGGAGACCATGGACTCGTTGCGCCGCCCGGAGGCCGTGGCGCTGATGCCGGGCAGCAGGTCCAGGGCCCGGGGCACGTCCACGGTGTTGTACGTGTCCATGTCCGTGCGACCCACCCGGCTGCCGGCGCCGCTGTCCCCGTCAGGGCGCACGGTGACCTCCCCGAGCTGGAACACGCGGTCGGTCAGGGAGGGTGCGGTCCGCTGCTGCAACGTGTCGGACGTTTGGGCGCTGGCGGTATGCGCCAGCAGGACGGCGGCGATGAAAAGACGATAGGGGCGTGTGTGGTTCTCCATGGCGCGTTTCAGTGTGTTCGGGTGGGAATAGTGCCTGGCGGGTGTGTTGCTGGTTGGCGTCATCGTTCGGGTCAACCGATCTGGCCGGGGAACAGCTTGCTGATCTTCTTCCGGGCATGCGCCCGGATCTCCTCCTGCACGGTCGCGAAGGCCTTCACCAACCGCGCGCCTTCCTTGGTCAGCACCGCGCCGCTGCCCTTGGCCCCCCCGTGGATCTTCTCCACCAGGGGAAGGGCCGAGCGCCGGTTCATGTCCTCCACGAGCTGCCAGGCATTGCGATACGACATCCGGAGCGCCTTCGCGGCGTTGGTGATCGAGCCGGTCTCGCCGATCTTCTGCAGCAGGGCCGCACGGCCGACCCCGAGGAAAGGCCCCTGATCCTCGTCGATCCAGATGCGCACCTTCAACGTGTAGTTCTTCTTGGAGGGCATCACTGTGTCCGGTCGGGAACAGTGCAAGGGTAGCGGCCGTTCACCGAGTGAAATATGACGCGTATCATGCAATGGGCTTTTCGCCTCGACCGCCGGTGCCGGACTACATGGAAGGCACCCGCATCACCGCGCTCGGTCGTCCGGCGCATCGCAGGGACCACCGCTTCTCTCGATGTGCTGGTGGTCCTGCGGGCGGGGCCAACGGCCGCCCCACGACCAGCCGGTGTGCGGGAGGTACCGTGCGATGCGGTGGCGGTCAAGTGTGCCCGGCGCGCCAGGGGTGTACCGGCTGCCCGGCGGCAGGGTGGTAATGCCATGCGGGTCGACCCTCACCAGCGGGTTCTGGCGCGGATTGATATCGAGGGCCGTGCCGCGGGCATGCTCGGAAAGCGCCCACGATCCGGGCTTGCGGCGGTAGTTGAAGGCGCTCGTGTTGTTGTCGGCCATGGAGGCGGCATCGTTCCAGCCGGTACTGTCGGCATTGAGGCCGTAGCGGTTGATCGGCACCACCCGGGCCACGGGGAAGGTGTCCCGCAGCATCGCCTCGAAGATCTCCCGCACCTCCCCGGCGATGCAGGCATGAACCACCAGCACGCCGCTCCGCAGCGTCCGGTGGTCCACTGCGGTGCAGGTGCTGTCGGCGAAGGAGAAATAGCGGACCTCCACGGCCACCAGGTGGTCGCGGACGCCCGGCGCCAAGGGCCCCAGCTTGCGCTCGATGAGGCGCAGGTCCGCCGCCATGCCCGCGGTGTCGGCCAGGGTGCTGTGGGCCACCGGCACCATGGCACGGACGCTGTCCGCCCCGGGCGACGGTCCGCCTGGCGGATCCTCCGGCCGGCCCGGACCGCAGGCCAGCATGGCCAGGACCGTGAGGACCGGGGTGCAGGACCAGCGCATCGGGATCACCACACGAAGGTGTGCGGCCCCGACCCATGCACGAACGTGTGCGACCGGGTCGGCAGCCCCGCGCCCTCCACATGCACCAGGTTCTGCTGTTCGTAGAAGAGGTCCTGCAGCAGGGTGTTGCGCACCAGCAGGTCGTTCGGCGTGGCGATGCTGTCCACCTGCAGGTAACAGTACAGCGTCTCGCCGTCCAGCTCCTTGCCGATCCATGTCCAGTGGAGCTGCTTCTCCTGCATCAGCACCAGGTGGCGCTCGAAGTAGGCGTTGAGGATGCTGTCCGCCTTCGGATGCTCCCGGTCCGACCCGAGCTTCAGCAGGGCCACGTCCTCCAACGCATGCTCGATGTCGTGCGCGGTGATGCGCCAGGTGAGGTCGAGCGTCTGCGTGGCCGGGGTGTGACGGATGGTGAGGATCGAGACGAAGAAGTCGTGCGCGCTCAGCGCTCCGAACAGGCTTAGTGCCAGGACCAGCGGTTTCATTCCAAGGCAAAGGTCATCAAGGATCGGCGAGTGGGCTACCTGGCCTTCGACGGGCCCAAGGTGACGGGCGTTCCACCCGCCACGCGGCGCGTGGGGTCGTGCGCGGGTACTTGCCACGCGCCACTACTTTCGCAGACATGCTCCGCAAGCACGCCCTCTCAGCATCTGTCATGCTTCTCCTGTGCGGGTCCACCCTCGCCCAGGACTCCCCCCGCTATGGCCGCGACAGGTTCCGCCAGTTGGACCAGGAGCTGCCCACCCCCAACGACCAGCGCACCGCCAGCGGAGCCCCCGGCCACGCCTATTGGCAGATGAAGGCCGACTACGACATCAAGGTGGAGATCGACGATGCCACGCAAAAGCTCACCGGCAGCGAGACCATCACCTACCACAACCAGAGCCCCGACAGGCTGGAGTACCTCTGGCTGCAGCTCGACCAGAACATCTTCGAGCCCGGCAGCGACGCCAACCTCATCCGCACCGGCACCATCGGCGACAGCGTGAGCCTGAGGACGCTGGAACGCTGGACCCGGCCCTTCGACGGCGGCTTCCGCATCACCAGCGTCACCGATGCGGCCGGCGCCCAGCTGCCGTACACCATCAACCGGACCATGATGCGCATCGACCTGCCCAGGCCCCTGGCCCCCGGCGCGGTGTTCAGCTTCAAGGTGGCCTGGTGGTTCCCCATCAACGACCGCGACAAAGTGGGCGGCCGCAGCGGCTACGAATACTTCCCCGAAGAGGACAACCACCTCTACACCATCGCGCAGTTCTATCCCCGGATGTGCGCCTACATGGACTACAGCGGCTGGATGCACAAGCAGTTCCTCGGCCAGGGCGAGTTCACCCTCGACTTCGGCGACTACACCCTCAGCATCACCGTGCCCGGCGACCACATCGTGGGCGCCACCGGCACGCTGCAGAACGAGAGCGCCGTGCTCACCGCCTCCCAGCGGGAACGGCTCGCCAGGGCCCGCAAGGCCGATGCCCCCGTGATGATCGTGACGCCCGCCGAGGCCGCCCAAGCGGAGAAGAGCAAGGCCGCCGGGAAGAAGACCTGGGTGTTCAAGGCGCAGAACGTGCGCGATGTGGCCTTCGCCAGCAGCCGCAAGTTCATCTGGGATGCCATGAACCAGCCCGTGGGGCGGAACAACGTGCTCTGCATGAGCTTCTACCCCAAGGAGGGCAACCCCCTGTGGGAGCGGTACAGCACCAAGGTGGTGGCGCACACCATCAAGACCTACAGCAAGCACACCATCGACTACACCTACCCGGTGGCCATCAGCGTGCACACGGACCGCATCGGCATGGAATACCCCATGATCTGCTTCAACGGCGGGCGGCCCGAAAAGGACGGCACCTACAGCGAGCGGACGAAGTATGGCATGATCGGCGTGATCATCCACGAAGTGGGCCACAACTTCTTCCCCATGATCATCAACAGCGACGAGCGCCAGTGGACCTGGATGGACGAGGGCCTCAACACCTTCGTGCAATACCTCACCGAGCAGGAGTGGGACAAGGACTACCCCAGCTGGCGCGGCAAGCCCCGCAACATCGTGGACTACATGAAGGGTGAACCCGATGCCTCGCCGGACAAGGTGAAGGCGCGCATCGAGCCCATCATGACCAACAGCGAGAGCATCACCCAGTTCGGCAACAACGCCTACGGCAAACCCTGCACCGCGCTCAACATCCTCCGGGAAACGGTGATGGGCCGAGCGCTGTTCGACCACGCCTTCAAGACCTATTGCGAGCGCTGGAAGTTCAAACACCCCACACCGGCCGACTTCTTCCGCAGCATGGAGGACGCCAGCGGCGTGGACCTCGACTGGTTCTGGCGCGGCTGGTTCTACACCACCGACCATGTGGACCTCGCCATCACCGGCCTGAAGTACAAGCGCATGGACCCGCGCGATCCGACGCTCGCGGAGAAGCTCCGGCGCGAGGACAAGGCGCGCGAAGTGCCCGACCTCAGCCGCCAGCGCAACATCGAGGCCAGGCTCGACTTCGTAGTGGACCGGGACACCGCCACCCGCGACTTCTACAACTGCTACGACCCGCTCACCACCACCGCACGCGACCGGGCCGCCTACGAGCAATGGAAAAAGGGCCTCAAAGCCGACGAGCTTGCCCTGCTCCAAGAGAACCTTCACCTCTACGAACTCGCGTTCAAGAACATCGGTGGGCTCGTGATGCCGGTGATCCTCGAATGGGAGTTCGCCGACGGCAGCCGGGAGGTGGACCGCATCCCCGCCGAGCTGTGGAAGACCAGCGACGAGGTGACCAAGGTCTTCGTCAAGCGCAAAGAGGTCAAGAGCGTCACGCTCGACCCCTTCCTCGAGACCGCCGACTGCGACCTCAACAACAACAGCTGGCCTCCGCGCATGGTGCCCACCCGCTTCGATGTCTTCAAGGAGCGCGAGTGGCGTCGGCCCAACCCCATGCAGCTGGAGCGGGACCGGATGACCGGCGGGGAGATGAAGGGGCGGTAGGGGACGCAGCCTCTCCGTCGCGTTGGTGGTATGGGCGTGCCCCCGGCCCAAGTGCGGCCGGGGTCGCGTGCTGCGCTGTGGTCCCGGCCCTGCGGCCTGCGGCTGCGCGCCCTGCGGGGGCTCCTGCGTCGCCT
>JABWBQ010000079.1 GCA_013360395.1 Flavobacteriales bacterium | reverse complement strand
TCACGCCGCTCGCGCCGTTCGAAGCGCTCCCGCCGGTCATCGCGCATCGGTGCCCGTCCCTCCTGCGGCCCGCCCGCGGCCTCCGGTGCGGCAGCGGTCTGCGGTCGCTCCGGCATCACGGCCGGTGCGCTTTCGGCACCGTTGCCCTCCTCGTCCTCGTCCTCGTCCTCCTCATCCTCATCCTCATCGCCGTCATCCTCCTCGTCCTCGCCACCGCCGGCGGCCTGCGGCTCGGGATCGGGGGTGGGGGCGGGGTCCTCGTCGGCCACGGCCTCCATGGCGATGGCGTCGGTATCCTGCCGTTCCGTGGTGGACGGGTTGCCGCTGCGGGCTTCCAGGATGCGGGCGATGAGGTCCTGCTTCTTCAGCGTGTCGGCCTTCTTGATCCGGAGCTGCTTGGCGATCTCCCGGAGCTCGGTGAGCTTCAGGCTCTCCAAGGCGTTCTTGTCGGGCATGGTACGGGGTATGTGCGGTGGCGCGTGCTGCGCCGTGGCTGCGGACCCACAGGGGGTCTCGTAAGGTTCGTGAAAAGGACTTCGGGCGGGGCGCTGGCCCCCTGGACGGGGGCTTGCGCGGAACGAACGGCGCAAACGTAGATCATTCGCTCTGAACCGCAAACGGTCCCCGTGCCATCTTTGCGCCCCATGGTCCAACGCAAGCAGACCCTGTTCCTGGCGCTGGCGGCCCTGGTGGCCGGGCTGGCCAACCTGTTCCCCTTCGCCACCTACACCGTGGCCGACCTCCAGGTGCTGTTCCGTTCGACGGGCCTGTTCATGGGCGACGGCACGCCGGTGGAGGAGGCCAGCCCCAAGGTGCCGTTCGCGGCCGTGCTCGGCCTGCTGGCCCTGCTGCCGCTGGTGACCATCGCCTTTTACAAGGACCGGGCCCGCCAGTTGCGCTTCGTGCGCTTCATCCACCTCTTCGCCCTGGGCACCCTGGCCTTCGCCATCATCACCGACCGGTCGATCCAGGTGTACCTCGGGGGGCGCGGCGTGGTGCACGTCACCTACGGCGCCGCGTTCGCCGCACCCCTGCTGGTGCTGCTGCTGGCCTTCCTCGCCGAACGAGGCATCCGCAAGGACGAGGCGCTGATCCGCAGCATGGACCGCCTGCGCTGAGCGCCCCTTCAGGCTTTGGCCCTGCTCCCCAGCTCCACCACCTCGAGGTCCTCGAACCGGCCGCCGGTGATGGTGAAGCGCAGCACCGTGCGCACCTGGTGCCAGCCGTGCCGGCCACAGGCACCGGGGTTCATGTACAGCATGTTCAGCGCCTTGTCGAACTGCACCAGGCAAATGTGCGAGTGCCCGCACACGAACAACGCCGGCGGGTCCTGCCGCAACAGGTTGCGCACGCCGCGGTCGTAGCCCGGTGGGCGCCCGCCGATGTGGGTGATCAGCACCCGGGACCCGGCAAGCTCGAACCGCAGTACCTCGGGGAAGACCCGTCGCGCGGCGGCATCGTCGATGTTGCCCACCACCGCGCGCAACGGCTTGTCCGGGAACCAGGACCGCAGTTCGTCGGTGACGTGGAGGCCGCCGATGTCGCCGGCATGCCAGATCTCATCGCAGGGGTCGAAATGCGTACGGATGCGCGGGTCCAGCCACCCGTGCGTGTCGGAGAGGAGCCCGATGCGGCGGCCTGCGGTCGTGGCCATGGGGCGAAGGAACGGCGCCGTCCTCATACCTGCGGCTAGCTTTGCCGCCCGCCCGCCCGGGTCCGGGACACGGCCCCAAGGTCGCCGTCCGGATGTACGGCCTGCCGTACGGACCGGGGAAGGCGCGCCTGTACCACCCATGGAGATCCTGCCGCGCTACTTCCTGGAGATCGCCTTCCTGGGCACGGCCTACCGGGGCTGGCAGCTGCAGCCCGACCGCCCCAGCGTGCAGGCCGAGGTGGAGCGTGCCATGCGCCTGGTGCTGCGCCGCGAGAAGGTGAGCGTGGTGGGCTGCGGCCGCACGGACACCGGCGTGCACGCCTCGCGGTTCTTCCTGCACTTCGACCATGGCGGCGAGGCCCCGCTGGACGACCGCCTGGTGTACGGCCTCAACAGCCTGCTGCCGGACGACATCGGGGTGAAACGCCTGATCGCCGTGCCCGACGATGCGCATGCCCGCTTCAGCGCCACCGAACGCGGCTACCGCTACCGCATCCACCGCCGCAAGGACCCCTTCCTCGAAGGCCGGAGCCACCTGCTGCGGCCCGCGCTGGATGTGGAGGCCATGAACACGGCCTGTGCGCACCTGCTGGGCCGCCAGGACTTCAGTTCCTTCTGCAAGGCGGGCAGCGACGCGCGCACCATGCTCTGCGAGGTGCGCCGGGCCCGCTGGACCGCCACGCCGCACGGGTGCGAGTTCGAGGTGCGGGCGGACCGTTTCCTGCGCAACATGGTGCGCGCCATCGTGGGCACCTGCCTGCTGATCGGCCGCGGCCACCGTCCGCCGGAGCACATGGCCGCCGTGCTCGCGGCACGCGACCGCAGCGCCGCCGGCAAGTCCGCCCCGGCCCGCGGGCTCTACCTCGAGCACATCACCTATCCCTTCATCCCCGAGGTGGCATGAGCCGGCCGGCCAGACCGTTCGACCAGGGGCTCTTCCGGCGCGTGCTGGCCTTCACCCGGCCGCACCGCACGCTCTTCCTGGTCACCTTCGGCCTCACCGTGCTGCTGAGCGGCATCGCCGTGCTGAGGCCGCTGCTGATGGGCGACATGATCGACAAGTACGCCCTCACCGGCGATGCGGCCGGACTGCTGCGCATGGCGTTGATCGTCCTGGGCCTGCTGGTGGCCGAGACCCTGCTCACCTTCCACCAGGCCTTCTGGACCAGCTGGCTCGGGCAGGCGGTGAGCTTCCAGCTGCGCACCCGCCTCTTCGACCATGTGCTGGCCTTCAAGCTCCGCTTCTTCGACCGCACGCCGATCGGCACGCTGGTCACCCGCGTCATCAGCGACATCGAGACCATCGAGGACATCTTCTCCCAGGGCCTGCTGTCCATCCTGGGCGACCTGCTGAAACTGGTGGTGGTGGTGGTGGTGATGTTCGCCGTGAACTGGAAGCTCGCCCTGCTGAGCATGGCGCCGGTGCCGCTGCTGCTGTGGGGCACCCGGATCTTCAAGGACAGCATCCAGCGCAGCTTCGAGGACGTGCGCACCCATGTGGCGCGGCTGAACGCCTTCGTGCAGGAGCACATCCAGGGCATGGCCATCGTGCAGTCCTTCGGGCGCGAGGCGCAGGAGATGCGCAAGTTCCAGGCGATCAACCGCGAGCATCGCGCCGCGCACATCCGCTCGGTGATGGCCTACTCGATCTTCTTCCCCTTCGTGGAGGTGCTCGCCGCGCTCTCCCTGGCCTTCCTGGTGTGGTGGGGGGTGAAGGACGCGCTGGCCGGCACGGCCTCCTTCGGCGACATCGTGGCGTACATCCTGTTCATCAACATGCTCTACCGCCCCATCCGGCAGCTGGCCGACCGCTTCAACGTGCTGCAGATGGGCCTGGTGGGCAGCGAACGGGTGTTCCGCCTGCTGGACACCGAGGAGGTCATCGCGGACAACGGCACGCGCGCGGCCCGCGGGGTGCGTGGCCACATCCAGGTCCGGGACCTGTGGTTCGCATACGGCGACGGCAGGGACGGCCACGAGCCCGATTGGGTGCTGAAGGGCATCGACCTCGACATCCCGGCCGGCACCACCGTGGCGCTGGTGGGGGCTACCGGCTCGGGCAAGAGCTCGGTGATCAACGTGCTCAGCCGGGCCTACGAGCACCAGCGCGGCCAAGTGCTGCTGGACGGCGTGCCGGTGCAGGACTACCGGCTGGCCGACCTGCGGCGGTGCATCTCCGTGGTGCTGCAGGACGTCTTCCTCTTCAGCGGAACGGTGCACGACAACATCACCCTGCACGACCCCGCCATCACCCGCGCACAGGTGGAGGATGCCGCGCGGGAGGTGGGCGCCGACGCCTTCATCCGCAGGCTGCCCCGCGGCTACGACACCGACGTGCGCGAACGCGGCGGCATCCTCTCCACCGGGCAACGGCAGCTGCTGGCCTTCATCCGCGCCATGGTGCACCGCCCGGCCGTGCTGGTGCTCGACGAGGCCACCAGTTCGGTGGACAGCGCCAGCGAGCAGCTGATCCAGGAGGCCACCGAGCGCATCACCAAGGGGCGCACCAGCATCGTCATCGCCCACCGCCTCAGCACCGTGCAGAACGCCGACCGCATCGTGGTGATGGACAAGGGCCGCATCATCGAGCAGGGCGGGCACCAGGAGCTGCTGGCCCTGCGCGGCGCCTACCGCCGGTTGTACGACCTCCAGTTCCGCTGACCGCCGTATTTTTCTGACGCTCGGCAACGACGGGACCTGCGGCCACGTCTCCCCGACATCCATCCGGTCGTCCCATGCGAAGCCCAGCCAACCTGCTGTCCCCGGCCACGTTCCTCCTCCTGCTGGCATCCATGCTGCTGGGCGCACCGCGGGGCGTGGCGCAGGGCGTGGTGCCCACCATGGGCACCGAGTTCTGGCTGGGCTTCATGCGCAACTACCAGGGCAACCCCGTGCAGAGCCTGGACATCTTCATCTCCTCGCCCACCAACACCAGCGGCCTGGTGGAGATGCCCCTGCTCGGCTTCAGCCAGGCCTTCACCGTCACGGCCAACGTCACCACCACCGTCACCCTGCCCCTGGCGCAGGCCATGCACCAGCTGAGCGAAGTGGTGGAGGACCGTTCGGTGCTGGTGCGCACCCAGGATACCGTGGCCGTTTTCGCCATCAACTTCGAGCAGTTCACGGCCGACGGCGCGGTGATCTACCCGGTGGGCTCCCTGGGGAACGACTACCGGATCATGGCCTATCCGGGCCTGAGCGGGCTGCCGGAGCTCGCGTCGGAGTTCCTGGTGGTGGCGCGGCAGGACGATACCGAGGTGGAGATCGTGCCCACGGCCAACACCCTCGGGGGCCACCCGGTCGGCGTGCCCTTCACCGTGATGCTCGACTCGGGGCAGACCTACCAGGTGATCGCCGCGGACGATCAGGGCGACTTCACCGGCACCGTGGTGCGGGGCACGCCCTCCAGCGGCGAGTGCCGCACCTTCGCCGTGTTCTCCGGGTCGGTGTGCACCAACATCCCCGACGGCTGCACCGCCTGCGACCACGTGGTGGAACAGAACCTGCCGCGCCGGGCCTGGGGCACACGCTACTTCTCGGTGCCCTTCAGCACCACCACGCGCTACACCTACCGCATCCTGGCCGACCTGGACGGCACCCAGGTGACGGTGAACGGCGGGGCGCCCATCCTGCTGGACGCCGGCGACCACGTGGAGCTCAACGCCTTCAACGACGCGGCCTGCTTCGAGGGCAACCAGCCGTTCGTGGTGGCCCAGTTCATGGAAGGGGTGTCCTGTGCGGGCAACGGCGACCCGGCCATGCTGCTGCTGAACGCCGAGGAACAGCGTATCGACCGCATCACCTTCGCCACCGTGGTCTCCACGGTCATCACCGACCACTACGTCAACATCATCGTGCAGCAGCCCAGCACGGACGACGTGGTATTGGACGGGGTGCCGGTGCCGCCTTCGGCCTTTACGCCCTTCCCGGCATGCCCCACCATGGCCCACGCCGCGCTGCCGCTGCCGGTGGGAAGCCACACCCTGGAATGCCCCGACGGCCTCACCGCCTACGTGTACGGCATGGGCAGTGCCGAGAGCTACGCCTACTCGGTGGGTTCCTTCACGCCACAGCCCATCCTGCAGTTGGACACCGTGCTCTGCCTGGCTGACACCAACACCACCATCACCCTCTCCATCCCGCAGCCGCTGACCGACCCGTATTGGACCACCCGGAGCGACCCCGACAGCGTGCTCTTCCAGGGGCCCACCTTCACGTTCACCCCCACGGCCTCCGACGTGTACATCGTGACGGGCACCTCGGGCATCAGCGGCTGCGAGCAGCAGTTCCACTTCAGCATCGAGCTGGCCATCCCGCCCGTGGTGCATGCGCTGGCATCCAACGACAGCACCGGCGTGGAAGCCTGTTTGCTGCAACCCGTCCAGCTGGGCGTGGACGTGTCGCCGCCCGGCACCTATGTGTACAGCTGGCAGCCGGGTGCCGACCTGGACGACCCCGCCATCGCCGATCCGGTGGCCAGCCCGGCGCACACCACCTGGTACACGGTGCAGGTCGCCACCCTCAACGGCTGTGCGGCGGCGGTGGACAGCGTGCTGGTGACGGTGGTGAACGGGGACCTGGTCCAGCTGAACACGACGGCCGACCCGCCGCTGATCTGTGCCGGCCAGTCCAGCCAGCTCGGCCTCGCGGCCCAGCAGGTGATCCAAGGGCTCGATGTGCTGGACACGGCGTTGTCCGCCCTCTGGGGCACGGTCCTGAACGGCAGCCTCAGCAGCGCCTGCGGCGCGGTGGCCGGCAACGCGCTGTACTTCGACGGGCCGGGGCAGCGCAGCGCCACCGCCGGCCCGGTGGACGTGAGCACCGGCGGCACGGTACGCTTCGCGATCAAGATCGCCACCGGCACGGCCCCCTGCGACGATGCGGACCCCGGCGAGCACGTGGTGCTCGAGTACAGCACCAACGGGGGAGGGGCCTGGACCATCCTGGACACCTACTACGAATACGCCCATCCCAACTTCACCCTGGTGCAGGTGCTCATCCCGGGGCCGGCGCAGACGGCGAACACCCTCTTCCGCTGGCGCCAGCTGGCCAACGGCGGCACCGGGGAGGACAACTGGGCGCTCGACGATGTGGCCATCGCCACCTTCACCACCGCCGGCCTGACCTTCGCCTGGACCCCGGCCGCCACGCTCAACGACGCCACCCTCGCCGACCCCGTGGCCACACCGCCCGCGGACCAGTGGTACACCGTGCAGGTGCTCGACGCGCAGTACGGCTGCACCTATGTCGATTCGGTGTTCGTGCAGGTGGGACAGGCCTTCGACGTGCTGCTGGTGGACGACACCACCATCTGCGCGGGCGGATCGGTGGTGCTCAACGCGCAGCCCACCTCGGGCACGGGCCACACCTGGTCCTGGTCGCCGTCCACGGGCCTCAACGCCACCTTCCTCCAGGCACCCACGGCCTCGCCCGCGGCCACCACGACCTACGCCGTGACAGTGACCAACGCCGAAGGCTGCCAGCGCACGGACAGCGTCACCGTGCACGTGGGCGTACCGCTGGTGGTGCTGGCCCTCACCGGCACCGAGCCCATCTGCAGCGGGGGCAGCACCCAGTTGTCCGCCATCGCCAGCGGCGGGATGGGCGGCTACACCTTCAGCTGGGCGCCGCCCAACGGGCTGAGCGACCCCAACGCCCAGGCCCCGCTGGCCTCGCCGGGCGCCACCACCACGTACACCGTCACCGTGACCGACACGCTCTGCGCCACCAGTGCGGCCGCGGCGGTGGTGGTGACCGTGGTGCCCGATGTGGACGTGGACCTCGGCCCGGACCACACCCTCTGCCCCGGCGCGAGCGTGGTGCTCACCACCGGCCTCGGCACCGCGACCCACCACTGGAACACCGGGGCCACCACGGCTTCCATCACGGTCGATGCGCCCGGCACCTACTGGGTGGATGTCGCCATGGGGCAGTGCGCGGGAACGGACACCGTGGTCGTGGCGCTGGCGCCCGATCCCGGACCGCTGGACTTCCAGGCCATCGCCTGCCCGGGGGATAGCGTGCTGTTGTCCGTGCCCTACGAAGGCGTGGCCTACACCTGGTCCAACGGCGCCACCACACGCACCATCGTGGCAGGCGGGCAGGGCATCTACGGCTTCAGCGTCACCGATGCCTTCGGATGCACGTTCAGCGGAACGGCCACGGTGATGCCCGACCCGCTGGGCACGGACATCGTGGTGCCCAACGTCTTCAGCCCCAACGGCGACGGCGCCAACGACCGGTTCGAGCCGCAGGCCCACGGCAGCCAGGCGGTGGAGGTCACCATCCTCGACCGCTGGGGAACGGAGGTGTTCCGCTCCACCAGCCTGGCCGTCACCTGGGATGGCAACAACCCCGACCGCAAGGCGAGCGAGGGCACCTACTTCTACATCATCCGGTACACCCCTTCGTGCCAGGATACCGTGGTGGAGCGGCGCGGGCACGTCACCGTGCTGCGCTGACCCCCGCCGGCGTTCAGTCCAGCTTGCCGCGCAAGTGGGCGCCGGTGAGGCTCGCCGGGTGCGCCACCAGTTCCTCGGGCGTGCCCGCGAACACCAGGTGCCCACCGGCATCGCCGCCCTCGGGACCCAGGTCGATCACGTGGTCGGCGCAGGCGATCACCTCGGCGTTGTGCTCAATGCACAGCACGCTGTGCCCGTTGTGGATCAGCAGCTCGAAGGCCTTGAGCAGCCGGGCGATGTCGTGCACATGCAGGCCCGTGGTGGGCTCGTCGAAGATGAAGAGGGTGGGGCGCTCCTCCTGGCCCTTGGTGAGGAAGCTGGCCAGCTTGATGCGCTGCGCCTCACCGCCGCTCAGGGTGCTGCTGCTCTGGCCGAGCTTCACGTAGCCCAGCCCCACGTCCTGCAGGGGCTTGAGCCGCTGCACGATGCGGCCGCACACCGCGTGGCCGGGCACGCCGCCGAAGAAGTCCATGGCATCGTCCACCGTGAGGTCGAGCACCGCGGCGATGTCCTTGTCGTGGAAGCGCACATCGAGCATCTCCTCCTTGAAACGCCTGCCCTTGCACGCTTCGCAGGTGAGCCGGATGTCGGCCATGAACTGCATCTCGATGTGGACCTCGCCCTCGCCCTGGCAGGTCTCGCAGCGCCCGCCGTCCACGTTGAAGCTGAAGAAGGAGGGTTTGTAACCGCGCACGCGGGCCACCTCCTGCTCGCTGAAGAGCTGGCGGATCTCCTCGTAGGCCTTGACGTAGGTGGCCGGGTTGCTGCGGCTGCTGCGGCCGATGGGGTCCTGGTCCACCAGTTCCACGGCGGCGATGCGGCGCAGGTCGCCCTCCAGGGCCCGGTGCTCGCCGGGGCGTTCGCTGAAGCCCTCGAGCTCGCGCCGCAGCGCGGGGTGGAGGATGCGCTTCACCAGGGTGGTCTTGCCGCTGCCGCTCACCCCGGTGACCACCGTGAGCATGTGCAGGGGGAAGGCCACGTCGATGTCCTTCAGGTTGTTGGCACGGGCGCCGCGCACCACCAGGCGGTCCTTCACGGGGCGGCGGCGCGCGGGGCGCGGAATGCGCGAACGGCCGGTGAGGTAGCGTGCGGTGAGGCTGTCGCTGCCGGCCAGGGCCGCGTGGTCGCCCTGGAACACCACCTGCCCCCCGAGCGAGCCGGCGCCGGGCCCCATGTCGATGATGTGGTCGGCGGCGCGCATCACCTCCTCATCGTGCTCCACCACGATCACCGTGTTGCCCAGGTCGCGCAGGCGCTCCAGCACGCCGATCAGCCGGCGGGTGTCCCGCGGGTGCAGGCCGATGCTGGGCTCGTCCAGGATGTACATGCTGCCCACCAAGCTGCTGCCCAGGCTGGTGGCCAGGTCGATGCGCTGCGTCTCCCCGCCGCTCAAGGTGTTGCTGCGCCGGTCGAGGGTGAGGTAGCCCACCCCCACGTCGCTCAGGTACTGCAGCCGGTTGCGGATCTCGGTGAGGAGCCGCGCGGCCACATGCTGGTCGTGCGCGTTCAGCGTCAACCCGCGGAAGAACTCCAGCAACCGGTCGATGGGAAGCCGCACCAGGTCCGTGATGGTCCGGTCGCCCACCCGCACATACGAGGCCTCCTTCCGCAGGCGGGTACCCTCGCATGCCGGGCAGGTGGTCTTGCCCCGGTAGCGGCTGGCCAGCACGCGGTACTGGATCTTGTAGCTCTTCTCCTCCACATAGCGGAAGAAGGCCTCGATGCCGTGGATGCCCCTGCCGCCCTTCCAGAGCAGGTCGCGCTGCGCGGGCGACAGGTCGCGGTAGGGCCGGTGGATGGGAAAGTCGTGCCTGCCGGCGCGTTCGATGAACTCCGTCCGCCATTCCCCGAGCTTCTCGCCGCGCCAGGGGGCCACGCACTCGTCGTACACGCTCAGCCCCTGGTCCGGGATCACCAGGTCGTGGTCGATGCCGATCACGCTGCCGTACCCTTCGCACTGCGGGCAGGCGCCCACCGGGTCGTTGAAGCTGAACAGGTTGGTGCTGGGCTCCTCGAAACGGATGCCGTCGCGCTCGAAGCGGTCGCTGAGCACCGTGCGGCGCTCGCCCCCCCGCCCGTCGGTCCCCAGCAGGTGCAGCTCGCCCCGCCCCTCGAAGAAGGCGGCCTCGGCGCTGTCGGCGATGCGGCTGTCGTTCTCCCCGTCCCCGGGGGTCACGGTCACCCGGTCCACCACCAGGCTCCAGGTGCCCTTGGGCAGCGTGCGCGCCGCCAGCAGGTCCTCGATGCGGTGCACCGCGGCGCCGTCGTGCACCCGCGCATAGCCCTGCTGGTGCAGCACCTCGAGGTGTGCGGCCAGGGTACGGCCCTCCGGCAGGTGCAGGGGGCACAGCAGCAGCACGGCGGAACCCTCCGGATGAGCATGCACCGCCTGCAGCACGTCCTCCACGGTGTGGCGTTGCACCGGCTCGCCGCTCACCGGGCTGTAGGTGTGGCCGATGCGGGCGAACAGCAGTTTCAGGTGGTCGTACACCTCGGTGCTGGTGCCCACGGTGCTGCGCGGGTTGCGTGCCATCACCTTTTGCTCGATGGCGATCGCGGGGCTGATGCCGAGGATGCGGTCCACGTCGGGCTTCTCCAGCCGCCCCATGAACTGACGAGCGTAGCTGCTCAGGCTCTCCACGTAGCGGCGCTGCCCCTCGGCGTAGAGCGTGTCGAAGGCCAGGCTGCTCTTGCCGCTGCCGCTCAGGCCGGTGATCACCACCAGCCGACCGCGCGGGATGTCCACGTCGATGTTGCGCAGGTTGTGGACGCGCGCCCCCTGCACCCGGATCAGGCCCGAGGGCCGGGGCGGTGGGGGCGGGGCACCGTTCGCCGGGGCGGGTGCCGCTTTGCGTGTGCGGGTGGGGGCGGGCAAGGGAGGCGCGAATTTAGGCATCGGTCGTGCCCGCTTCCCTCGGAGTTGCTTACCTTCGCAACAAGCCGCCGAAAAAGGACGTTCACCAGTACAATAAGCACCGCCAGGCAACGTTCTTATCCCGGGCCGCGTCTTGTACCCGAACGGCCGCCAGGCCAAGCACCTTCAAAAACCCTTCGCCCATCGCGTGACCACTACCCTGGATCGTTGATCCCGACATCCGGACAAAAAGGGAAGGTCACATGCGTACGAAGGTGCTCACCGACACGGAGCTCGTGCATGCCTATCAGGCGGGTGACGAGCGTGCATTCGAAACCCTGCTCCAGCGCCACAAGCGCAAGGTGTGGAGCCATGTCTACCTGATGGTGCGCGACCGGGAGGTCACGGACGACCTGTTCCAGGAGGCCTTCATCAAGGTGGTGCACACCCTTAAGACGGGGAAGTACAACGAAGAGGGCAAGTTCCTGCCCTGGGTGATGCGCATCGCGCACAACCTGGTGATCGACCACTTCCGCCGCAACAAGAAGATGCCGATGCTGCGGGGCACGGACGACCACGACGTGTTCGCCACCGTGGCCCAGCCGGGGCAGAACGCCGAACAGCGGATGGTGAACGTGCAGATCGACGAGGACGTGCGCAAGCTGATCGACCATCTGCCCGGCGAACAGCGCGAGGTGGTGGTCATGCGCACCTACCTGGGCATGAGCTTCAAGGAGATCGCCGAACACACCGGGGTGAGCATCAACACCGCCCTGGGCCGCATGCGCTACGCGCTGATCAACATGCGCAAGCTCATCAAAGCACACGACATCCATCTGGAGCGCGCTTAGGCCTGCCAGCTGCATGTCCTTGAACGCCGGCCCGTAAGCCGGCGTTCGCCTTTCAAGACCCTGACGATCAGGCCGGTCCCTTGATCACCGACCGGTCCGCGCAATAGGTGGCCCCGGGGCTGCGTTCAAACACACACCGAACCGATGGCATGAAACATTCTACCCTCCGCCGGTCTTCGCGCCGGACATCCTCCCGCCGCATCACCATGGACCTGCAACCCGGCCCGCGGGCAGCGACCATCCAGGCCATCCTCAGCTACAGCAAGGCCCTGGCCGTGGTGGATGCCCCGCCCTTGGGCACCGTGGCCCTGGTGCTGAACTGAAGCGCTCGCACACGCGCGGTCCTCTTGGGAACGCGGGCCTTCCTGCGCGCCTGGCGCCAGCGTCCCCGCATGGGCCAGGGCGTTCGGGCCGACGTCAACCCTACACCCCGCTGAAGAACCGCCGGGCCACCTCGTTGAACTGCGTCACCAGCCCACGGTCCAGGCCCAGTTCCACGCGCTTGATGAGGAGGTTGCCGCAATCGGGCGTGATGGCCTTGCCCGCGTCGAGCTGCTTCCAGGTGAGGCACTTGATGTGCTCCTTGCTCACCACCACGAACGAGGCGTGCGGCCAGGGGTAGTCGCCCCGGACCTCTTCCCGGGTGAAGGTGCCGTTGGCGCGGTACTTCACCTCCACGAAATGCAGGCGATGGTTGCGCGGGTCCTGCACCACGAAATCGGGCATGCTGCGGATACGTTCCTTCACCGCGCCGCTGGTGCGGCGCGTCAGCTGGGCGATGCCCGGCACGCTGCGCTCCATGCCGTAGTGGAACACGTTGAAGCCGTGCGCCAGAAAAAGTTCCTGGATGATGGTCTCGGCCACGCGGCCCTTGATGCTGTTGAGAGAGAATGTGGAAATGGGCATGCTTTGCTGGCCGTAGCTACAGTGGAGGCGATGGGGGCAACGTGGGGCGGATGTGGACTATGGAGCCGACGCTTTGAACAGCTCCTTCCGCCCGACCACCTTGCAGATCGGGCAAACCCGCGGGTCGTGCTTCTTCGCCGGGCAATGCTCCCGCCCGAAGTAGATGATCTGCAGGTGCAACGTGTTCCACGTGTCCTCGGGGAACAGGCGCTTCAGGTCCTTCTCGGTCTGCTCCACGCTCTTACCGGTGCTCAGACCCCAGCGCCAGGCCAGCCGATGGATGTGCGTGTCCACCGGGAAGGCCGGCACGCCGAAAGCCTGCGCCATCACCACGCTGGCGGTCTTGTGGCCCACGCCGGGCAGGGCCTCCAGTTCCTCGAAGCTGTCCGGTACCTGGCCGCCGTGCTTCTCCAGGATTATCCGCGACAGCCCGTGCAGCGCCTTGCTCTTGGCCGGTGAAAGCCCGCACGGCTTGATGATCTCCCGGATCGCATCCACCTCCATGGCGGCCATGGTCTTGGGCGTACGCGCTTTGGCGAAGAGCACGGGTGTCACCTCGTTCACCTTCTTGTCGGTGCATTGGGCGCTGAGCACCACGGCCACCAGCAGGGTGTAGGGGTCGTGGTGATCCAGGGGGATGCGTGTGCGCGGATAGAGCTTGTCGAGGGTCTTCGCCACGAAGGCGGCTTTCTCGGTGCGGGTCATGTGGGAATGCTGGTGAGAGCCGTGATAAAGGGGAAGAAGGTGAAGAGGGTGAGGGTTGTCTCGTCCTGAAAAAAGTTGACAGGTTAAAGGTGTTGGTCCTGTGTTAGGGTTGCAATTTCAGGTTGGTCCTGTTCGAGGTTGACATGGGCGTAATA
>JABWBQ010000078.1 GCA_013360395.1 Flavobacteriales bacterium | reverse complement strand
CTGCGTCGCCTCCTCGTGGCGGCATCCGCACAGGCCTTCCCGGCCGGGAGCTGCCGCTACGCCCGCTCACGCGGCCTGCCCACGGGCCGGCGATCACAGCATACGTGCCCGGCACGGCGGGCCACCGGAATGCCGGCCCGGTCAGCGCACCACCCAGAGCCGTCGCGGCTCCAGCCGGAAACGGACCTCCTGCCCGACCTCCAGCGGCTCACCGTCCAGGTGGGCCAGCGTGCCCTCCTGGTGCACCCGCGCCTCCCGGCCCACCACCGTGCGCACGTTCGCGTTGCGGTCCGCACGCCCGGTGTACACGTCGAAGAGGGCCTTCAACAGCGGCAGAAGGGCCGGCTTGCGCACCAGCTGAAGCTCCGCCAGCCCGTCGTCCGGCGCCGAGCCGGGACTGATCACCGCCCCGTTGCCGAACTCGCGCGTGTTGCAGAACACCATCATCAGCACCCGCTGCTCGGTGACCTCCCCGCCGACCTCGACCACCACGCGCATGGGCGTGGCCCCCACGATCTCCTTGACGATGATGCGTGCATAGCCCATCATGCCGCGCCCCGTGCTCTTGTCGAACTCCCACGCCACCCGCGCGTCGAAGCCGATCCCCGCGGTGCCCAGGAACAGGTGCTCGTTCAGGCGGCACACGTCCAGCAGCGCAGGGGGGGCGGTGAGCGCATGGCGCACTGCGGCCTCGGGGCGCAGCGGCAGCCGCAGGGAACGCGCATAGCCGTTGCCGCTACCCATGGCCACCACGCCCAGCGCCACGTTCGTGCCCACCAGCCCCGCGGCCACGGCGTTCAACGTGCCGTCGCCGCCCACGGCCAGCACACGGTCCGCTCCCTGCCGCACCGCCTCCCGGGCCAGGGTGGTGCCCTCGCCGGGCGCACCGATCACCCGGGTCTCCAGCGACCAGCCCAGTTCCGCGGCGATGCGCTCGGCCGTCCGCCGCACCGTGGGCGCACGCTTCCGACCGGCACGCGGGTTCAGCAGCATCCAGGCCCTCATGGCGCGTCCTCGTTCACGGTCAGCGTGTTGTGCAAGAGGTGCCCATTGAACTGCTGTACGGCGGCCTGCAGCCGCGTGAGCATGTCGTAGGCCACCAGGTCGCGCGGCTCGCCGGAAGGCCCCGTCGTGTCGGCCCCCAGCGGGTCCACGCCCAGCAGCCGCTCCCCGTCGAAGTGGATGGCGAACCGATCGCCCACGCAGTGGTACACCTGGTTGCTCGCCATCACCGCATAGGGCGGGCTGGCGGGCCGCAGGGCGCTGTGCCCGAAGCTGAAGAACGGCGCCCGGTGGCCGATGAGGTCGAGCACCGTCGGCAGGATGTCGATGTGTTGCGTCACCCGGTGCTGGTCGCGGGCCGGCAGGTGGGCCGGCATGTGGTAGAGCAGCGGCACCCAGTAGTCGATGGCCGCGCTGTACTGCTGGCCGTCCCGCTCCAGGTCCGCCGTGTGGTCCGCCGTGATCACGAACAGCGTGTTGGCGAACCAGGGCTTGGTGCGGGCCGTGTCGAAGAAGCGGCGCAGTGCCTCGTCCGTGTAGCGCAGCACGGGGTGGATCTTGTGCGTGCCGCCGCTGAACTGCGCGGCGAGGTCCGGCGGCAGCTCGTATGGGTGGTGGCTGCTGAGGGTGAAGAGGCAGCTCATGAACGGCTGCTGTTCGCGGCCCAGTTCATCGGCGAAGAACTGGAGGAAGGGCGCGTCCCAGATGCCCCAATGGCCGTCGTAGTGCTCCGGCACCGGGTATTCATTGCGGCCCACGTACCGCTGGAACCCCGCGCTGCGGGCGAAGCCGTCGAAACCCATGGTGCCGTTGTTGCCCCCGTGGAAGAAGCTGGTGCGATAGCCCTGCGCGGCCAGCACGCCCGCCAGCGAGGTGAACGGCTGCTGGGCGTAGCGCGAGGTGATGAAGGCCTCATCCATCAGTTCGGGCATGGAGGCGAGCACCGCCGGGATGCCGTCGATGCTGCGCCGGCCGTTGGCGTAGGCCCTGGTCATGTTCAGGCTCTGCCCCATCAGCTCGTCCAGGAAAGGCATGTATCCCGGCCCGCCGCTGAGCCGCGCGCTGTAGGCCGCACTGAAGCTCTCCAGCACGATCACCACCACGTTGGGCCGCTGCGGGATGTGGCTGGCCGGATCGGCGGGGGCCTCGAAGAGATGCACCACGGGCCAGAGCACATCGGCCTGCGCCGGTGCCATGTAGTGGCGCTCCTTCACCACCGGCTTGCCCAGGGTCATCAGCAGGGTGAAGGGGGTGTTGAGCACCACGGGCACCTGCGTGGCCGGGGCATAGCGCGCCGCATCGATCACCTGCAGGGGGATGAGCTGCAGCCCCCCGCGCGAGGCCACCACCAGGGCCGCCACGGCCAGGGCCGAACCCGCCAGACGCCGACCCGTGCGCAGGGGCGCTCCATCGTCCAGCCGGGCGGCACGCCGATGACCCCAGGCCAACAGCGCCAGCAGCGCCAGGTAGAGCAGGGCGATGTACCAGTAATCGCGTGCGAAAGCCGGGGCCAGGTTGGCCGTGTCGCTGCCCGCCGTCAGGATGTCCAGGAAGTCCGCCGTGCTGCGCTTCAGGCTGAACTTGTAATACTCCAGGTCCACGCAGGCGAAGAAGAGGGCCACGCCGTTCACGCCCAGGTACAACCCGGCAAGCACCCGGCCCGGAATGCCCCGGGGCCTGGGCATCGCCAGGCTCAGCAGCACCCACAAGGCGTTCAGCCAGGCCAGGGCGCTGAGGTCGAACCGGAGGCCGCCCCAAAAGGCCGAGGCCGGCACGTCGCCGAAGGTCGCCGCGTTGGACAGCACGAAGAGCACGCGCAGCAACCCGTACACCCCGAGCAGCACCAGGAGGCGCACGGCCAGCACCAGGAAGGGTCCTCGCAGCACCGCGCGAAAGTACAGGCCCGCCCGCAGCCCCGTGGAAGGGTCCACCACCGATACCTTTGGCCCCCCAGGCCGCCGCGGCCGACCGCCCCCTCGGCACACCCCATGACCCCATCGACCATCGAGGACCGCCAGCTCCGTTTCGAGCGCGGTGCGTACGACGACGCCTTCCTGCTGGACACCTACACCAAGCTGGTGTATCCGCGCATCATCGAGGAGAAGATGCTGAGCCTGCTTCGCCAGGGCAAGGTGAGCAAGTGGTTCAGCGGCATCGGCCAGGAGGCCATCGCCGTGGGGGCCACCATGGCCCTGCGCGACGATGAGTACATCCTGCCCATGCACCGCAACCTGGGCGTGTTCACCACGCGCGGCATGCCCTTCCGCAAGCTCTTCGCCCAATGGCAGGGCAAGGCCACCGGCTACAGCAAGGGACGCGAACGCAGCTTCCACTTCGGCAGCCAGGAACACCGGGTGGTGGGCATGATCAGCCACCTGGGCCCGCAGATGGGCATCGCCGACGGCATCGCCCTGGCGCACAAACTGCGCAAGGAACAGCGCTGCACCATCGTCTTCACCGGCGACGGCGCCACCAGCGAGGGCGACTTCCACGAGAGCGTGAACGTGGCCGCCGTGTGGGACCTGCCCGTGCTCTTCGTCATCGAGAACAACGGCTACGGGCTGAGCACCCCCAGCAGCGAGCAGTTCCGCATGCGGAGCTTCGTGGACAAGGCCATCGGGTACGGCATCGAGGGCGTGCAGGTGGCCGGCAACAACATCCTGGAGGTGTACGGCACCATCGCCCGCTTGGCCGACAGCGTGCGCGAGAACCCACGGCCCGTGCTGGTGGAGTGCATCACCTTCCGCATGCGCGGCCACGAAGAGGCCAGCGGCACCAAGTACGTGCCCAAGGAGCTCTTCGAGGAATGGGGGCGCAAGGACCCGGTGGCCAACTACGAGGCCTGGCTGCTCAAGCACGGGGTGCTCACCATCGCCCGGCGCGACGAGGTGCGGGCCCGCCTGAAGGAAGGCATCGAGGCGGACCTCGACCACGCCTTCGAAGAGCCGGAGCCCGTGCCGGTGCAGGCCGTGGAGGAGGGGGATGTGTACGCCGCGGCCCGGCCGTCCGGAAGCGCTGAGCCCTTGGTGCAGGACCCCGGGACCACGGGGGACCACCCCGAGCGGCGCATGATCGACGCCATCCAGGAGGGCCTTGCCCAGAGCATGGAGCGCCACCCGCAGCTGGTGCTCATGGGCCAGGACATCGCCGAGTACGGCGGGGCCTTCAAGATCACCGAGGGCTTCGTGGAGCGCTTCGGCAAGGACCGCGTGCGCAACACCCCGCTGTGCGAAAGCGCCATCCTGGGCGCCGCGCTCGGCCTGGGCATCAAGGGCATGAAGGCCATGATGGAGATGCAGTTCGCCGATTTCGTCAGCGAAGGCATGACCCAGATCTGCAACAACCTGGCGAAGATGCACTACCGCTGGGGCCAGAACGCCGACGTGGTGGTGCGCATGCCCACCGGCGCCGGGGTGGGCGCAGGACCCTTCCACAGCCAGAGCAACGAGATGTGGTTCGTGAAGACCCCCGGGCTCAAGGTGGCCTACCCCAGCAACCCGTACGACGCCAAGGGCCTGCTGATGACGGCCTTCGACGACCCCGGCCCGGTGATGTTCTTCGAGCACAAGGCCATGTACCGCAGCATCAGCGGGCCGGTGCCCGTGGAGCCCTACGCCATCCCCTTCGGCCAGGCACGCACCGTGCGCACCGGGTCGGCGATGAGCATCATCACCTACGGCATGGGGGTGCACTGGGCCACGGCGGTGCAGCAGGATACGGGCATCGACATCGACATCCTCGACCTGCGCACCCTGGTGCCGCTGGACATGCAGGCCATCCTGGCCAGTGTGGAACGCACCGGCAAAGTGTTGTTGCTGCACGAGGACACACGGACCGGCGGCTTCGGGGGTGAGCTGGCCGCCCTCATCGCCGAACACGCCTTCGAGCTCCTGGACGCGCCCATCGTGCGGGTGGCAAGCTGGGACACGCCGGTGCCCTTCGCCGTGCCCTTGGAACAGGGCTTCCTGCCCAAGGGCAGGCTCAAAGCGGCTGTGGAGCGGTTGGCGGCCTATTGACCCGCCGGACCGGAGCAGGCCGCAGGGAGGTGACCCCGGCCTGGCGTGTCCTTGGTGCGCGGCGCGGCCTGCATCTTTGCGGTAAGCCGTCCGATCATGGTCCAGAAAAGCCGCCAGAACCGCAACCGCAAGCGCAAGGCCACCCTCAAGCTCGTCAAGCGCATGATCGCACGGGACCAACAGGAGCAGCGGCCCCCGCAGGAGGACGACCGCGAGCCGCAGCATTGATCCGGCCGGGGACCTTCCCCCGGGTGCGGCACCACCGCCGTTTGTGCACAGCCCGCGGTGGACAAGCCGCGCGACGAACGACATCGCTTGACCGCCAAGCGGATAGCCCCTTCCAGCCCCCGGCTTCAAATGGGGCCTGTTGATGAACGCCGTGGGGGCGCCCCACGCACCGGGGCACCCGTGCCTTCACTTTGGCACCATGAGCTCGGCCGTGTTCGAAATCCGCTGGAACAGGATCCTCCGCGCCCGTGAACAGGGCCAGGAGGAATTGACCGATTTTCTCGGCCCCCGCGCCGACCTGGGACCCTTGGTGCGCCTGGGCCTGCTGCGGCGGCGCGAACGGAACGACGAGTTCCAGCGCTACCATGGCTACGTGCCCACGCCCAAGGGTAGTGAGTTCCTGCTGCACATCCCCGAGAAGGAGTTGATCCTGGTACGGCAGAACCGCGGCGCGGCCCTGATGACCGCGCTCCGCAAGGACCCGGTGCCCGAGGCCGTGTTCAAACCCACCTTCGCCGAACCCACCCACGACCAGTTCGAGATGGTGCGCCAGATGCGGGAGCAGGCCGGGCGGGACGTGTGGAGGGTGCAACGTGCCGACCACCTGCGCGACCGCCTGATGGAGGGCTTCATGGACTTCCGCACCTTCACCAAGCGCACCGGCATCGGCGAAGGCGCCCTGCTGCGCCACATGTTGTGCACGCCCCGCGCCGAGAAGTCGCACGAACGTGCGCTGGGGCTGGCCCCCACGCCATCGGGGGAAAGGTTCCTGGCCGTGGCCGACCCGTGGGAGCTGCTGCTCGTCAAACCCGGCATGGAGCTGCCGCTGTTCGAGCGTTGCGACCCCATGGCCGCGGCGTACCACTGCGCCCTGCCATGAGCGGGGCGACCCCGGCGGAAAGGCAACGCGTGGAGGTGCTGGACGCCACCTTCCTCAACAGCGGGGTGAAACGCTTCGTGCTCCGCAAACCCCAGGGCTTCACCTTCACCCCCGGGCAGGGATGCATGGTGGCGATCGACCAGGAGGGCTGGCGCGATCGCGAGCGCCCCTTCACCTTCACCTCCCTGCCCACGGCCCGCCGTCTGGAACTCATCGTCAAGCTGTACAGGGACCACCACGGCGTCACCGCGCAATTGGGTTCGGTGGGGCCGGGCGACCACCTGCTCCTGGGCCGGCCCTTCGGGACCATCGCCTACAAGGGACCGGGGATGTTCTTCGCCGGCGGTGCCGGCATCACCCCTTTCTTGGCCATCCTACGCCAACTCCACCGGGACAAGGCGTTGAAGGGGCATACGTTGGTGTGGTCCAACCGCACGGCCGCGGATGTGTTCCTGGACGCCGAACTGGGCCGCATGCTCCACAAGCACTACCTGAAGACCTTCACCCGGGAGAACGTGATCGGCTTCCGCGACCGCCGCATCGACCGCGACGACCTGGTGGGCCTGGTGCGCGATTTCACCCAGCACTTCTACCTCTGCGGCCCGGAAGCCTTCGTCCGGGACCTGAAGACCATGCTGCTCGACCTGGGTGCCACGGCGGACAGCCTGGTGTTCGAGGGTTGAGCGACGCCGCTCTTCACCGCCCGGTGTTCGTCATCCACCTCTGGGGGTGGACATGACCCCGGTCATTGCGATAATTTTGGTCCAGGCGTATGGCCAAGATCCACGCCGATCCGCGCATGTGCATGGACAATGCCTTCATCGCCACCACGTTCGACTGGGACCATCGCACCCCCACGGCGTGGCAGCTGGTCGCCAACAAAGCCTTCAACAAACTGCGGGTCCCCGTACGTCTGAGCCCGGCCCCGGGTCACATGGCCAACGTGGAGGCGCGCATGAACCTGTTCCACTTGCTGGAGCAGGTGATCGCCTACGGGGTGCCGGGCGATGTGGTGGACCTGGGCTGCAACGCGGGGGACAGCACGATCGTGATGCAGCGCGTCGTCAAGGCCCTGGCCCCGGAGCGGCAGGTGCACGCCTTCGACAGCTTCGAGGGCCTGCCGGATGTCACCGGCTCGGATGCGGTCGACGGGGTGTACGGCAAGGGGTACATGGCCGCACCGCTGGAGGTCTTCCGGCGGAAGTTCGACCAGGTGGGCCTGCCGCATCCGCACGTGCACAAGGGATGGTTCCAGGACACGGTGCCCCAATGCCTGCCGGACCGCATCGCCTTCGCCCTGATCGACGGCGACCTCTACGAGAGCACGAAGCATGTGCTGCCCCACGTGTACGAGCGCATGGCCCCCGGCAGCATCGGCATGATCGCGGTGTACTACGACGAGTCGGAGCTGCCGCGCCGCGGCCTCTCCGGCGGCTATCGATCGCCCGGCGTCAAGCGGGCCTGCGACGAGTTCTTCCAGGGCAGGCCCGAGGATGTGCGCGTGCTGTACGCCAACGAGTACTCCAACGGCTATTTCCGCAAGCACTGAGGCTCAGCGCACGGCGATGCTGTCCAGCACGGCCGGTGTGCCCATGGCACAGCCTCCGGAGTTGATGCGCGACAGCGTGTAGGTGAAGCTCAGCCGCAGCCCTTCCTTGCGGTATTTCGCGTCAAGCCCCACGGGGATCAGGTGCCCCAGCGTGCCGGGCGGTTCCAAGGCCACCAACACCGGGCAGCCTTCGGCCGCATGGGTCAGGGAGACCGTGCCCAACGCATGCCCGGGCGGGGGAGGGGCGGCGTCGTGGCCCTGGGCGTTGCGGCCACCGGTGCAACCGCACAGCAGGGCGGCCAGCGTCAGCAGGGGGGGGAGGAGCTTCCGTGTCATGGCAGCACGATGCGTTGGACCTTCTGGCCGTTGGCGTTGCCCACCCGCACGAAATACGTGCCGCGGGCCAGCCCGTCCGTGGAGAACCGACCCAGCCAGCCGCCTCCGGTGGTGGTCACGCCCTGCGCACGCACCGCACGACCGTCCATCCCCATCAGGTCGGCCACCAGCGGTTCATCCGCGGCACCGCGGTACCGCACCACGATCTCCCGGCCCTCCAGCCATACCTCGATCGTCGCCTGGGGTGCGGGCAGGTCCCCGTCCAGCCCCACCGTGGTGGCCAGGTCGAAGGAGGCGATGCGCGTGCGCGGCTGCCCGCTGGCGCTGAGGTACTCGCCCGTGAACCAGAAGGTGGTGCCGTTGGGGTCCAGGGCCGTGTGCGAGTAGTCGCCGTAGCGGTTGAACCCGGATTGGAAGTCGCCCCCGTCGATGATGGTCTGCTCGGGCACCGTCATCACGCCCGCTGGATCGTTGGCATAGCGGCCCGTGAACCGCAGGCCGGGGAACACGCTTGTGCTCGGGTTGGTATGGCAGTAGCCCAGGCCGATGTTGCCCTGCGTGTCCATGGCGATGCTCGCCATCCAGCGGTTGCCGTTGTCCGGCGACCAGGTGCCCTGTTGATGAATGCTGAAGTTGCCGTCGTTGTTGTCGCGCAGCTCGTACCAGCGCACACCGGCGCGGTTGCCCCCGTTCACGTCCACCACGTGGCATAGCATCACGCTGCTGTGGTCCACGAACCGCACGTGCTGGGCGCGGAAGTAGAGCACCTGCGCCACCGCGTCCAGCTTGTCGCTGGTGCCCGGCTGGCTGATGTTGTCGAAGCCCCAGCCGAAGTCGGTGTCGAAGGGGGTGGTGGTCAACGTCTGGGTCTGCACCACCTGGGTGTTGGACGGGGTGGCCCAGTCGGTGGTCATGGCGAACACCTTGATCCGGTCCGCCGACACGCCGCTCCAGGCGTCATCCTCCAGGTTGAAGAAGTAGCAGGGCGTGCCGTTGGGCGGCAGGTCGCCGTCGGCATCGGCGGGCAGCACCGAACGGAAACCCGCGGTGGCGGCGCCGGGGGCGGTGAGCACCACGCGCTGCGCCGGCAGGCCCTGCAGCATCTTCGACCGCTCGAACACCACGGCCGTGTGCGTGCTGTTCGAGGTCATGTAATACCCGTCCCACCACACCGAGAACTTCGGGTAGTCGGGGAACTGGGCGAACGACCAGGAATAGGTGTAATAGTTGCCCGTGGGGTCGTTGGTCTCGCTCACCGCGATCAGGATCTCGTTGTTGTTCACCTGGAACTGGCTCACGAACCAGCGGTCGGCGTGGCGGTCGTAGAGCACGATCGGGTCGCCGTCGTTACTGCTGCCGGGCCACAGGCTGGCCAGGCTGAAGGAGCCCCCGGCGGTGCCGCCCGTCTTGGTGTAGGGCCGGCAGGAGGTGTTCACGCACTGCAGGTAGTGCGTGGTGCCGGCCGCACCGGTGGGGTCGGGCGGAATGCCCGAACCGTTCTGCCCGGCGAAGCTCAGGATGGGCTGGCGCGAAAGCCGGGTGGCTCCGCTCTTCTGCAGGGCCGGGTCCTCGCCATGCGGCAACGCCTCCCGGTTCACCGTCGGCCGTTGCACCTGGATGTTGCGCGTGAGCTTGCGCTCGCCCGGTCCCAGGTCCAGGTCCTCCAGGGAGGGCAGCTCGCGCACCGGGCCCACGGTACGGGCGGGCACCGGTGGGCTGATGGCGATGTGCTGGCCCAGGGCGTTCACCCAGGTGCGGTCGCCGGGCACGGCGGCCGGGAATTGTGCGGCCAGCGGCAGGGTGATCAGCACCAGGCCGGGGAGGGAAAGGGAACGGAACATGTTCATGCGCAACAGGGAGCACAAGGTACGGTCTGCAACCTTCCGTCACGCCGCCCGCGGGTCATCCCAGCGCCAGGGCATTGGATCCGCATCGCTGCACGGGATCTCCGGCGAAGTCGCGTATCCACCCGGTCGAGGCGGGGCGCGCGGGTCGGAGGTGGGGCCGCTCAGGCCACCTGCCCCAGCAAGCCGTGGACAGCCCGGTTGAAGGCTTCCGGCGCTTCCAGGCAGGACAGGTGCCCCACATCCGGGATGGACACCAATTGTCCTTTGGGCAACCGGGCGGTCATGGCCTCGCTTTCGGCCGGGGCGATCAGCGTGTCGCTGCTTCCGGTGATCACCAAGGCAGGCACTTGCACTTGGCCCAACAACGGCGTCCGGTCGGGCCGGATGGCCATGCCGCGCGAGGAGGCGGCCACCCCGGCGGGGTCCTGCCGCCCGATCATCGCTTCGAGGTGGCCGATCAGGTCCGGTCGAGCCTTCCGCGTCACATCCGCCAGCAGGGGGTGCACCATGATGGGAGCCAGTGCGGCCATGCCTTCCTCGATCGCCCGGCGGGCCACGGTTTCCCGGGTCTTCCGGGCAGGTCCGCCATCGGCCACGGCCCGCGTGTTGCACAGCACCAGGCCGGCCAGCCGCTCCGGGAACAGCTCCGCGAAGGCCAGGGCCACGTAGCCGCCCATCGAAAGGCCACCGATCACCGCACGTTCAATGCCAAGCCGGTCCATCAGCTGCCCCACGTCGCGGGCGTGCTGTTCCATGGTCACCGTGCCGCGGGTCGCCGGGCTGTTGCCGAAACCGCGCAGGTCGGGGGCGATCACCCGGGCCACATCGGACAAGCCGTGGAGCTGTGGCAACCAAAGGGTATGGTCCAGCGGGAAGCCGTGGATCAACACCAAGGGCAGGCCCGCGCCCTGCTCGTGGAAATGCAATTTCATCGCGCCGAAAGTAGCGGGCACCGGCAACGTTCAGCTGCGCAGTACCTCGCGCAGCACCACCGCCTGGTTGTGCTCCTCGTCCTTGGCGCTGTACACCAAGGTGACGCGCTGCTTCTTCGCCAGATCGCGGAGATGCTTCAGCAGTTCGGGCTGCTCATGCAATTCCTTCGCATAGCGCTTTTTGAACTCCGGATACTTCGGTGGCTCATGGCCGAACCACTTCCGCAGCTCGTTGCTCGGGCCGATCTCCTTCAGCCATTCGTCCACGTGTGCGCCCTCCTTACTGATGCCGCGCGGCCAAAGGCGGTCCACCAGCACGCGGTAGCCGTCGTCCTTGGCGCGGTCCTCATAGATGCGTTTGATGCGGATGTCCATGATCCATTGGGTTTCGATGCTTGATCCCCCCGGCCATCAACTGCTCCCACTCTGTTCAGCTTCAAGCCTCAAGCTTCAGGCCTCCCGCTTCCGGCCTCCAGCTTCCAGCTTCCAGCTTCCAGCTTCCGGCCTCCCGCTTTCAGCTTTCAGCTTTCAGCTTTCGGCTTTCGGCTTTGGCCTCCAGCTTGCTTCCGGCTTCCGGCCTCCCGCTTTCAGCTTTCAGCTTTCAACTTTCAGCTTTCGGCTTTGGCCTCCAGCTTCCAGCCTCCGGCTTCCGGCTTCCGGCCTCCCGCTTTCAGCTTTCAGCTTTCAACTTTCAGCTTTCGGCTTTGGCCTCCAGCTTCCAGCCTCCAGCTTCCGGCCTCCAGCCTCCCGCCTCCAGCCTCCCGCCGCCTGCCACAAGCTTCCGGCCTCCGGCTTTCAGCTTTCGGCTTTCAACTTTCAGCTTTCAGCTTTCAGCTTTCGGCGTTGGCCTCCAGCTTCCGGCCTCCAGCCTCCCGCCTCCAGCCTCCCGCCACCCGCCTCCGGCTTTCAGCTTTCGGCTTTTATCTTTCATCTTTCATCTTTCACCTTTCATCTTTCATCCTCCGGCCTTCTTCGCCTTGTAGCCCTTCTCCGTCAGAAATGCCAGCACCTTGTCGCGGTGATCGCCTTGCAGAAGGATCACACCGTCCTTGGTGTTGCCGCCCACGCCGCACTTGCTTTTCAACGTACGGCCCAGGTCGTCCAGGTCGGCCGGTTTGCCCACGAAGCCCGTGATACGTGTCACGGTCTTGTTGCCGCCCAACCGGTCCAGGTGGATGCGCAGGTCCTGCTGCTGCGGGGGCAACGTGGCAGGCTCGCGCTCCGTGCCGATGTTCTTGTTGGTGCTGTACACCAGGCCACCGAGGCCGCTCAACGGTCGTTTCTTCATGGGTGCATCGGTCTGGTAGAAGCGCCACGCGGTCGGCAACTTTAGCCGAACGTGATCTCCAAGTGGATCTTGGCCCCGGTCAACAGGCGGCTCACCGGGCATTTGGCCTTGGCGTCCTCGGCGATCGTGCGGAAGGTGGCCTCGTCGATGCCGGGCACCTTGCCGTGGATCTTCAGATGGATGTCCGTGATGGTGAGCAGCCCGCCCGCTTCGCCCAGCACCACGCGGGCCTCGGTGTCCAGTTGCTCCGGTGTGTGCCCGGCCTTGGTCAGCAGGCCGGAGGTCATCATGGCGAAGCAGCCGGCGTGGGCCGCGCCGATCAGTTCCTCGGGGTTGGTGCCCTTGGCGTTCTCAAAACGGGTGAGGAAGGTGTAGGGGCTGCTCGCCAACGCGCCGCTGGGGATGCTCATGGAGCCGGATCCCTCCTTCAACGTGCCTTTCCACTGTGCTTTCGATGTGCGTTCCATGATGGATCCTTGTTTGTGCAGGTAACGTTCGGGGGTAAAGTTCGGTTCGCCGGCCGGAATGCTCTGCGTCGTACAGGAGATCCGGATGGTCGGCCGTGCCGGGGCAACGGGAAGGCCTCCTGCTCCACCGGGTTTTCGCTGCCGATACAGGCCATGGCCGACCGCGCCGGCTTGAGGTGTGCCGCTATTCCGGTGGCCCTACCTTTGGCGCTCCAGATCCAATAAGAATGCCAGGTACGGAACTGTTCGGTGATGAGGAACGCAAGGAAGTGATGCACGTCCTGGAAACGGGCGTGCTGTTCCGCTACAACCACGATGCCCAGCGCAAGGGTCATTGGAAGGCGAAGGAATTCGAGGCGGAGATCGCCAAGTTCACCGGGGCCAAGCATGCCTTGGGCGTCAGCAGCGGCAGCACGGCGGTGAGCACCATGCTCGCGGCCTGCGGCGTGGGCTACGGCGACCATGTGATCGTACCGCCCTTCACCTTCATCGCCACCATCGAAAGCGTGCTGCTCGCCGGGGCCATCCCGGTGTTCGCCGAGATCGACGAGACGCTCTGCCTCAGCGCCGAGGGCATCCGCAACGCCATCACGCCCAAGACCAAGGCCGTGCTGCTGGTGCACATGTGCGGCGCCGCGGCGGACCTGGACGGCATCCTCGCCGTGTGCAAGGAGAAGAACGTGATGCTGATCGAGGACACCGCACAGGCACTCGGCGCCACCTACAAGGGCAAGCACCTCGGGCTGTACGGCCAAATGGGCAGCTTCAGCTTCGACTTCTTCAAGATCAACACCTGCGGCGAGGGCGGCGTGGTGATCACCAACGACGACAAGCTGGCCACCACCGCCGAGCACTTCAGCGACCACGGCCACAGCCACGAGGGCGACAACCGGGGCATGGAGCCGCACTACATCCTGGGCACCAACTACCGCCTGGGCGAGATCAATGCCGCCATCGGCCTGGCGCAGGCGCGCAAACTGCCTTACATCCTCAGCCAACAGCGCAAGCACAAGGCCATCATCCAGGAGCGGCTGTCGAAGATCCCCGGCCTGGGCTTCCGCAAGCAATGCGATGATGCGGGCGACAGCGCCACCTTCTTCCACATGCTCTTCCCCAGCGAGGCCGTGGCGCGCGCGGCGAACAAGGCGATGGTCGAGGCCGGCGTCGGCGGCGCGTACTGGTACGACAACATGTACCACTACATCAAGCAGTGGAACCAACTGAAGGACCTGAAGATGCCCTTCCGCACGGTGGCCCACGAGCTCGGCCTACCGCAGGACCTCAAGACGATGAAGTTCCCCAAGAGCGACGCCGTCCTCAGCCGGCTCATCAGCTTCAACATCCGCGTCACGTGGACGGAGGCGGAGCTGAGCGTCTTCCTCGACAAGGTGGAGAAGGCGGTGAAGGGTGCGTTGGAAGGGGTGAAGGCGTAGGTGCTTTGGGCGTTCCGGCGCGTCCGAATGCGCCGCGCCGTCGGGCTATCCGCAGTAGTCCGCGCTCGTCGTACCTCCTCGCTTGCGGGCTACTTGCTCCTATCCCTAACGCGAACTCCGGCTGCGCCCCCTGAAGTTCGCCCGCACTTGCAGCGCGAGGCGGACCGAAGTTGCGGCTTCGCCGCTTCGCCCCTGCAAGGTTTCGCATGTGCTACCCTGCAATTGGTGAACGGCCTTGCAGATCCCAGGCAGCTTAACCCACGTTCGGCATGTCTGCTATCTTGTACGGTGTTTCATTCCTAACCAGGTCGCATGCGTAGCATACTACCCTTCCTTCTTCTCATCACATCGTTCGGGGCCAACGCCCAACTATGGGAGCATGCCGATCAACCTTCCGAGATGGTCCACTACGACCATGCCCTGCCAGTAGGCGGGAACCGGTGGGCGGTGATCGGAGGACCGACTTCTGCCGGAAGCCATGCGATCAGCGTCCGGAATGCAGACGGTTCGATCGCCTGGGAACAGGTCGGTCAGTATGGCAACTCAGGCTATATGGGTGCGGTGGCCCTGTTGCCGGACAGTGGATTGCTGGAGGCCGGTGTGATGGATGGCTGCGACTATTTCGGGCCGGACAGCCGTGTGCGGCGTTATGCGCCGGATGGTACCGTGCTCTGGGAAAAGTTCATGCTGTTCGGTAACTGGTGGATGGCCATGGTGGCCGAAGGATCCACGGATCACATCGCGATCGCCTCGCAGGATTCCGTTCACATCCTGGACATGGACGGTAACAGCGTGGGCGGATTCGACGTGCCTTCCGCGGACTTGGAGAACATCCATTGGGCCAGCGACAGCACCTTGTTCCTGATGACGGGCACGGACCTGAAGCGTTACGACCTCCAAGGAAATGCGTTGGTCTCCACCCCGATCGGTAGCGACGTGATGGACCTGCACTGGGGCGGCCAGCAATTGTTCGTACTTGCAGATGACAGCGTGCACCGCTTCAACGCAGGCTTGGTTCCGCTTGGAAGCAATGCCATGGCCGACCTGGATGGGAACAGCCGCTTCGTGGTGTCGGACAGTGCCCTGTATGTGACCACGGCCACCGGCCTGTATCTATTGGCCGCGGACGGCACTCCCACACTTCTTTTCCCATGGCCGGCCTTGCCAAACCTGACCACCACCGGTTGTGCGGTACGCAACGGGGTCGTGCTGCAGGTGGGCAACACGAATATCAGCGATCGGAACACAGGGATCGTCCGTACGCTCACCATGGGCGGAGTTCCGGTGCAGCACGATCCGGATGTTGAAGTGCTCTTGGAAGTGGATTCCGCATGGACCCACTATGCCGGCACCCCGTTCTATCCATGGAACCGGAAAGCGGACGTGACGGGCTTCGTGGTGAACCACGGAACAGACACCCTGCGCAGTGTGGTGCTGAGCATGTGGAAATATGTGCCGTTCCTGCTCTGCGACCCATTCACCAATCGCATCGACACTGCCGGTTTCGCCTTGGCTCCCGGCGATACGATCAGCCTGCCATTCGGTGTTGTGGACGTGGCCTTGGGGCTTACGGAGAACCAGGTCGCGGACAGTACCGGCGATATCTGCATCGTGGCCCTGGCTCCTGACCGCCTTGCGGACCGCTCGCCCACCGACAACACGGCCTGTACCACCGTGGATTTCGTGATGGGCATGGAGGGGCCGAAGGACCATGTTCCGCTGTCCGTGTTCCCCAACCCGGCGTCCAATGCATGCACGGTTACCGGCTTGGCCGCCTTGGGCGGGCCGGTCCATGTGCGAGTACTCGATCTCGCGGGTCGCACCGTGGCCGAACGCTTCAGTGATGCGGCCGGGAATAGTTTGGAGTTGGATGTCAGTGGGCTTCCTCCCGGCACCTGTATCCTGCGTGCGGAAGGGGTGATCGGCAGGGCGATGATAAAGCTGGTGATCGCCCGTCCATGACGGCCAGTCACATAATGAACACCCAAAGCCCCGCCGCACAAAGCAGGAAATACGGCACCAGCACCGCCGAGCCTGCGTAATCCTTCGCCACGCGCTGGCCGAAGAAGAGCATGCACAGCGCCACCACACCGCACAGCATGCCGATCGTGCCGATGGTGCCGTTGCCGCTGAGCAGCACCTGGAAGAAACCGATGGCGCACAGGATGCCGGTGGCGAGCTCGGCCAAGGTGAGCACGGGCATCAGCAGCGGCACGGAGCCCTTGAGGATGCTCTTGCTGAAGTGCTTGGTGTAAAAGTCCTTTTCACTTTTCCAGTTGAACAGCTTGTCCAGGCCGGACTGCACGAAGAGGATGGCCACGAAGGCGGAGAAGGCCAGCTGCATCACATGCTGGGCGGTGAGGCCGTGGTCGGCCAGGCATTGGGCAACGCTGTTCATGGAAACGAATGTAGCTGGTCGCCCGCGGAGGGCAGGGGCATCCGCAGGTGACGCAGATGAACGCAGATGGAGGGGCAGGTGGTTCAGGCCGTCCAGTCAATGCCGTTATCAGCGCCCATCGGCGCCATCAGCGGACGAACAAGCAGCGACGGTCCGCATCTTTGCACCCGCAAAACCGGCGATCCATGAACCTCTTCCGCAATTTCAAGTCCGTCACCAAGACCTGCTACGGCCGGGGCAGCTTCGGCAAGCTTGATGAGATCCTGGCGCCGCACCGCACGGCCAACGACGGCTTCATGGTGTTCGTGGTGGACGACTACTTCGAGGACAAGAAGGCCTTCGTGGACCGGATCCCGGAACTGCAGGGGGATGAGGTGCACTTCATCAGCGTGTTGAAGGAGCCCACCACCGAGCTGATCGACAGGCTGCGGGACGACATCCTGAAGCGGCGCGGGCTGCCGGCGGGCATCGTGGGCATCGGCGGCGGCAGCGTGATGGACATCGCCAAGGCCTCGGCGCTGATGTTCACCAACGAGGGCAGAAGCGTGCAATACCAGGGTCTCAACCTGATCAAGAAGCCCGGCATCTACCATTGCGGCGTGCCCACGATCAGCGGCACGGGCGCGGAGGTGAGCATGACCGCCGTGCTCACCGGCCCGGTGAAGAAGCTGGGCCTGAAGTGCGACTGGACGGTCTTCGACCAGATCGTGCTGGACCCGGACCTGATCGCCACCGTGCCGCAGGACCAATGGTTCTACACGGGCATGGACACCTACATCCACAGTGTGGAGGCGATCACGGGCACCAAGAAGAACACCTTCGCCGAGGCGTACAGCGAGAAGGCCCTGGAGATGTGCCGCGCGGTGTACCTGGAACTGGACCGTAAGGACCCGAAGAGCGACGAGCTGCTGATGGTGGCCAGCTATATGGGCGGCCTGAGCCTCACGTACAGCGAGGTGGGCGTGTGTCACGCGCTGAGCTACGGCCTGGGCAAGGTGCTGGAGATCCACCACTGCATCGCCAACTGCATCGCCTTCGACAAGCTGGAGGACGTCTATGGCGACTACGTGCAGGAGTTCAAGGGCATGGTGAGGCACCTGAACGTGCACATCCCGCAGGGCCTCGCCAAGGACTGGAGCGAGGAGACCATCGACGCCATGGCCGAGGTGGCCTACAACCTGCCCCACATGTGGGATCACGCCTTCGGGCCCGACTGGCAGAAGGTGCTGGACCGCGAGCGGATCAAGGGCTGGTACCGCAGGATGTGAGCCCTGCATCCGTGCCGGAGCGGCGGCGGGATGGAACGCGGTCCCTGGTGCGGCGCGACCGCTCGGATGTTCGCGTCAACGTGGGGAGATCACGGTTCGATCGCAGCGGCCAGCGCGATCACATGGCCGTCGGGGTCGGCGAAATAGGCCACGCGGTGCCCCCAGTCGCGGTCGGCGGCAGGTGCGACGGGGCGTAGGGCCGCCAGGAGCGCACGGCCCAGCGCGGCTTCCAGGTCGTCCACCAAGAGGTACAGTTCGCAGCGCGGAACGCCGTGCCCTTGTTGCGGGTGGGGCAGGGGCGGTGTGATGATGCGCGCGATGCCAGTCTCGGGCATCAGGCCCAGCTTGCAGCCGCCCAGGTCGAACTCGGTCATGCCCGGCACGTCGAGCACCGGCGCCCGGTCCAGGAGGATCCGGTACAGGTCGCGGCTGCGGGCCTGATCGCGCACGTAGAGGATGAGCTCGGTGTGCATGCCCTCAAAGGTCGGTCACGGCCGTTCAGGGTCGAAGTCGCGAAGCAGGGTCGCGGCACGTGCGGCCGCCTTGTCGATCAGCAGGCTGCGTACGGAGGCGCCGCGCCCCAGGTCCTGTTTGGCCACATGCACCAGTTCCGAGCGATGGATGCGGCCGGTGCTGGCGTCCATCAGGTTCACCTGCATCTCCAGGTGCCGGCCCACGCCTTCCTCGTAACGCAGCAACTTGGTCGCCAGCACAAACTGCGCCCCCAGCAGCTGGCCGGCCCGCGCCGCGGTGCTTTCGTCGTGGATGCCTTCCAGGGCGTGTTTCTGCTGGGCCAGGAGCACGTCCGGGTGGTCGTTGACCACCAGCACCAGGAAGGGGTCGTGCAGCGCGAGCAGGCCCTCCTGGATGGCGGTGTTGAGGGCCTCGGGCACGCCTTTCACACGGGCGGCGTAGGTGGCTCGAGCGGCCACGCCCTCTTCCTCCACGGCCACATGGGTCACGGTGTAGCTCGCGTTGGTCCGTGCGGCATCGCGCAGCAGGCGGGCGTCCTTGTACGCCGGATCGTCCACCAGCAGGGCCTCGAGCGCCGCATGGGCCTCGCGCCAACGCCCCTCCTCGAACGCGCGCCGGGCCTGGCGGTAGCGGGGCTCGAGCTCGGCCATGCGCAGCAGGTGCGGGGCGATCCGGGCGTTCACGTTGTCGGGGTTGGCGTCCCCGATCCCCGTGAACGTGCCGCGAGTCGTCTCCACGGTGGCGAGCACGATGGCGACTCTGCCGTTGTTAGGCTCCGGCGACTGGACGAGCTCGGTGCGGACGCACTTGAGCCCTTCCTCGTGGGCGCGGGCGAGCAGGCCGGCGTAGGTCGCCACCTCCTTCTCGCCGATGACGTGGCCGTTGCGGTCCTTGATGGGGATGCGGGTCGTGAGCGGGACGGACGACATAGAGGCTCCCTGCCGCCCGATGGGCGGGTGGTTCAGACGCGGGATGCGTCAGGAGCCAGGATGAGGGAGCGGGGGGAGAGCGAGAAGGGTGGTAGGAGAGGTGGACGCCCCCAGATGCCTTGGTTCGATTGCGGTCACCGAAGGAAAGTGATAATGTGAACACATAAACTAACCCTAACTGTCGACCAGAGGGGATCCATTTCGACTGTCCGAGTCCTCCCCGGTCTCACAATATGCCAATCGAAGGTGAACCGCGAAGGAGTGCCGCAAACAGGCCGCGAGAGTTTGACACCAGTGAATGGAAGCCGCTCGCGGAATCCGAACGGATGCGCATCATCTACGACCTTGAGGAGGAGTTCGCACGAGCTTGCGACCAACTCGCGTGGGCCGCGAAGACTGTAGATGCCACGGACTTGAGCCATTTGCCAGAGAAGATTGCACAGCTCCGAACTTTGTACCTACGACTATCCGGGATCGCTCTGCGCGAGTCTGGCGTTCCACTTGACGTCTGGGAGCGATACAAGGAAGATCGCCTCCAAGAGGATCAATAGGACTTGAGTGCGCCTCCCCGCTGGTTCTCCACATGGCATGAATTGTGGAGATACGTGAAATCCAACGCGCAGGGCACGGCCAGCGCGGAAGCTTGGTGTGACGCCGTGCACTGGGCATACATGGCATTGGAGGCCCTCCTCTTCGTCAAGAGACTAGATACACGCGATTATGGCGGCATTGCGTCTACGCTTGAGGCCCTCGCCGAGGCCACCCACGTGAGCTTACCTGAGGGCCTTCGAGAAGCGATAAGGGCGCGCGCCGGGCTTAGGCACTTCCCTCCGCGGTTGCCGACGCAGGCGCAGGCCCTCGCAGCAGTCAATATCATGGAGCGCACGTTTCACCTGTTGTACATCCCGACGCAGGATGGCCCGCTTCCGACCGAGTCCGAGGCTAATCGCATACGGCGATGCGTCTTGGATGGTTCCGAACGTCGGGAAATCCCCGGAGTTACCGGCGCGTGGCAGCTATTTCGCAGTGCCCAGCGTGAGGGTTCGGTCGTCGACGGGACTGTGATTCGATTCGTGAACGCCGGTGCCATTGTTGAGCTGTCCCGCGGCGTCACAGGCTTGCTGCACGTCTCAGAAATCGCCGATGTCTTCGTGCACGATCCAAGGGAGTGGCTATCGCTAGGGCAACCGGTCAGAGTCAGGATTCAAGAGTACGACGCCGACCGTCGGAGGATTCGCTTGAGCCGTCGTGGCGTCACCGTCTCTGTGGCCGGCCCTCCGGAGCATGTAGAACCCGACAGGCGGAGCCCACTAGGTGAGGAGCGAGGCTCTGTCACCGACGACCGAGGCATCGACGTGGGGGTGATCGCCTCCTCCCGCGATGCAAGGTTGTCTCCGGCCATTCCCCCCGTTGAAGACGTGAATAAGCACATCCCCGATGAAGCATATCCGTCGGATGACGACGGCGACTCTTGGGGGGAGGCTGCGCTCGCACCCCCATCTACTTACGCTCGATGGAGCGAAGATACCTGGCGCGTAATCCGTGCGTACAATGGCACTCTCCAGCGGCGAAGGAGGGAGACGGGCTTTGACTGGGATAGCGCAAGTCTCTTTCGGCAACTCTCAGGAAGTGAAGCGGATCCGCTACTTATCAACGTCGCAATAGGTGATGCATTCTGCTTGCGAATCGGGATTGGCGCGCCGACGGGGGAGTTCGCCTTCGACGAAGTAATAGATGACTTGGAAGAGGCCGTGTTCAGGCTGTGGGTACAGCGAGACCGCCCGTACCGCGAGCGCCTGTGCGCTACTTCTGCGCGAGTTAGGCGCCGGATGGCGCTGCGTGGAGGGAATCCCTTCTCGGCGCAGGGCGCGATCATTCATCTCTACTTGCCGGTCTGGCTCCCTCTGGCTGCATCGGTGATCTTCGTCGTAGGAGGCGTATGCCTTTTCATCGTGGGCTTGTTTCACCCGATTTCCGAGTCATCGACGCTCGCGGGAGAACAAGTCGATGGTTCGGTCTACGTGCTGACGACGATGTTGGTGAGTTCGTGGGCGGTATTCTTGGCAACACGCATTCTCGTTCTTTCACGGCACGTGCTGGCCTATTTCGGGTGGAGTCGGGACGGGACTGAAAGGGTCGCAAGAAGTGCGAGCAGTCTCGCATTCATGACGTCGACGGCCGTGGCCTCAGTGGCTCTCGTTGGGAGCCCGATCGAGTTCCGGTACGTTGTTCTGATGGCGGTCGGCATGACGATTGCTCTGTTGGAACTCGGACCAGAGGACCGACGACTTCACGCCGAGCGTGTGGCGAGGCGGGCGGGCGTTGGCATCAATATTCTCTTTGTGGTAATGCCTCTCGCATTCGTCTCCATGGCTGGCCCTTCGCTCCTTGAGGGATGGCGAGGAGTTGCAGTCGGGGTGCTTGGGGGTCTCGCCCTAATCCTGACGTCCTTGGCGATCATCCGCGAGCCGGGGGGCTCAAACTGACGAGCTTGGTAGCCATCAGGCCGTCAGCAAAAAAGACGTTCGCGTTGGTGACCGCAGCGAGCGGCGCCCGTGGCTCAAGCTCGCCCCAGGCGTCAAGCACCACGAAACCTCGTCGCGAAGCGCCCCGGCGGTCCCCGCTGATCGCCCCACGGATTGCGTCTGTGGGAATGACGACCTCGTAGGACGGCGGCATCCCCACGGCGAGTGGCACGTCGTCTCCATCGGCATTGAGGAATCGGTTGCTCATGACGGCTACCGCCCCCCGGTCGATGAGCGGCTGGGCGCTGAGACCGATAGATGCCAGGCGGTTGCGCATGTCGCCGTACCCGCCGTCCGCTCGCACGGAGCTGACGCTCGCGAAAACGACGTCCGTGTCCCTCCAGAAGTCCAGCATGACCTGGTAGTCCGGGTCGTTTTCGATTTCCGCGAAGAACGTCCTCAGTTCATCCAGGCTTCCGATGGGTGGCCGGAACGTGGGCGAGTAGAGGAAGCCCCGACGCTCCCCCTCCTGCCCTGAGGCGTTCGCCGGGGAAAGGGCTCCCAGGCGGTCGGCGAGCTTGGCGGCCACGACCGGGGCGGTGTAGCGCTCAATCTTCGCCGGGTTGGGGGTGAGCGCTGTGGGCGCCACCGAGATCCGGTTCTTCCTCCGCACCACTTGGTCGACCAAGACCTGGTGGGGCCAGGCGCCCCCGATGGCGACCTTCCAGATCTGCGGGTCGCCCGACTCCTCATCGCGGTCGAGCAGATCGTCGAACCACATCGACATCGCCGTCCCGATGGCCCTGGCGGTCGCCTCGGGTGTGGGCCCTGATGGCACCACTTCGCAGTGAACGAGGTGCGGGTAGCGGGCCATGAGCGCAGCCGCGAGCTCGGTCTCGCGGTCGCTGTCGACAATGATCTTCACCCAGCCCTGCTCGCGCGCGCCCTTGAGCAGGCGCGCGAGGTACCCGGCTGTGATCCCGAGGTCCTCGGCGATCGCGGCCTGCGTCTCCCCCTCGATGAAATGCCGCCGCGCCGCCTGCAAGACGGCGTTGCGCGAGATCTTCTGGGCGCTGGAGGGCTTTCGGGAGCGGTCGGCCATGATGAGCCCTTCTACCCAGATTCGTGCCCCTGGGCAAGATCCCGCTTGACGCCCCCACGAGCCCGAGAGTATAGAACGAGCCCACAGGCAAGAACCGATGATGTCGACCCCCGCCATTGCAGGTCCCGAAGCCCTCCCGGCGCCCCTGCGCGCCGTGGTCGTTGCGCTCTCGCTCGCGCTCCTGCCGGGGTGCTCGGGCGTCGCCCTGTTCCAGGGGCTCACGCTCCTGCTGATCACCTTGGTGGGGGGCCTCGTGGCGTTCGTCGCGGCACTCCTCCTCACCCACCTCGCGGCCTCGCTCCCGGCTCCCGGGCGCGCCGCTGTGCGGCTCCTGGGGCGCGGGGCGAACGTGACGCTCATCTGGGTCTTGGCCAGCGCGTGGGGGTCGCTCTGCGGGGCCCTGGAGTTGGGGCAACCCGCGTCCGCCCTCGCGCTACTTGCGCTCTACGTGCTGGGCCTGCGCCAGTTCGTCCTGTTGGGCGTCGAGGTGGCCGCGCTCGTGGGGGAGGAACTGCCCTCGGGGGCAAGGGCAGATCGCCAGAACGACCGCGTCTTCACCGTGCGCGTCGAGGGTCCGGTGAACCTCCCCGGCGTGTACCCGGCGCCCAGGCCGTCGCTTCGGTCTCCGGGACGAACCCAGGCCGGGCCCACCTGCTGGATCTGCGGAGGCGTCAATGACGGCCACCAGCACTGACGGGAGCTTCCTCTCCCGGGAGCGCCTCGCGGGGTACGACCCCAAGGCGCTTGCCGAGGCTCGGATCGTCGTGGTCGGCGCCGGGGCCCTCGGCCAGAACGCCGTGCTCTCCTTGGCGCTGTCGGGCGTGGGGACCATCGTGGTCGTCGATCCCGACAGCTTCGAGGACTCCAACCGCACCCGGAGCCCCTACTACCGTGCGCGGGAGGGGAAGGCTCAGGCCGTCGCCGAAGGGTTCCTGAAGAGCGCAACCGCGCTTGGCGCACGGGCTTACTGGCATCGCGGGCTCGTCCAGGAAGTCGGCGACCTGCTCGCGGGCGGCTCAGACGGGCAGTCGCGTCCTCACGCGGTCCTCAGCGCCGTCGACAGCAACCGGGCGCGCCTCTACCTCGCGAAGCTCTGCCGCCGCTTCGGGGTCCCCCTCGTCGAGGCCGGGTTCGACGGGCCGGAGATCGGCGTGTGCGTCGTCTCGAATCACCCCGCGCTCCTGCGCGAGCCCTGCTGGGCGTGCGGACGGCGGCACCTGCACGACGCCACGACCCGCGGGCTGTGCAGCCTCTACGCGCGGGAGACCGAGGAGGCGGGCTACACCCCGGCCATTCAGTCCTCCGCGCAGCTCGCAGGAGCCCTGGCCGCCGAGGCGGCGATCGGGTTCGCGCACATCCGCGCTGACGGCCGCCAGGAGTATGAGCGCCAGCTCCACGAGCGGGTGCCGCTCTCGGGCCACCGGTGGCACCTCAATCTGCGCACGGGCCGGAGCGTGCTGGCGCGGCTCTCGCCGGACCCCGACTGCCAGGGCGACCACCAGCGTCTCACGGAAGATCTCTTCGTCGGCGAGGTGGAGCCCCTCTCGAACCTGGGCGAGCTGCTGGAACGGCTTGAGGACGAGGTGGGGGCCACCCCCGAGGTCCACCTCCTGGATCCGGTTGTCATCTGCATGCCCTGTCGCGACTGCGGCAGGGCTGTTCGCGTTGGCCTTCCTGTGGGCGCTCTCGCGCGCGCCCCCACCTGTCGCGGGGCCTGTTCGCCCACCGCCGAAGCGACGGCCATCGACGTCCGGCATCGGCTGAGCGACCAGGACCAGGACCTGCTCGCTTGGCCGCTTGGCGAGCTGAGCCTGCGTCCGGGCTCCGTCTTCTGGGCGATCGGGCGGCGGGAGGTCGGACTTGTCCGGCTTCGCGGCACCGTCCCCACCGTGTTCTCCCGCGCCACCCTCTCACAGCAGGAGTCCTGACCATGGACGTCAAGTTCGCCAGTCCCACCTCGCCCACGACGCTGAGCGCCGACGTGGACGACGCGCTCACCGGCTCCCAGGCGATCGAGGAGCTCATTGCCCACTCGTTCCTCGTCCCCGTCACCGGGCGGCGCGAGTACGCGCTCGTCAACGCGCGCACCAAGGACGTGATCCTCCCAGGGACGAGCCTGCACGACGCCGGCGTGCGCGACGGCGACGTGATCGAGGTCGTGCAGGCCGTGGAAGGAGCGCAGTCGTGACGCCGCTGTCGCAGGAGGCGCTCCGGTCCCGCTTGCGGTTCGACTTCGAGGTCCTGAGCAGGCTCTCTGCCCCCTGGCTCCAGGTCCTGGGCTTTGAGACCTACCCGGACCTCCTCGCCGGACGCCGGGCCATCGCGCCGGGTACCCCGCAGGCGGTACCGCCCTACGTGCTC
>JABWBQ010000077.1 GCA_013360395.1 Flavobacteriales bacterium | reverse complement strand
GCTGGATGAGCTGCGGGGAATCAGCCGCGGGGGCAAGGATTGGATCCTAGACCTTCAGACCCGCGAGCGCGCGCGCACCGGCATCCCCTCCCTCAAGGTGGGCTTCAACAGCGTGTTCGGCTACTACCTGGAGGTGCGCAACACGCACAAGGCCAAGGTGCCGGCCGAATGGGTGCGCAAACAGACCCTGGTGGGTGCCGAACGCTACATCACCGACGAGCTGAAAGCCCTGGAGGAGCGCATCCTGGGGGCCGAGGAACGCATCCTGGAACTGGAGACCAGGCGCTTCGGGGAGCTGGTGGAGGCCGTGTGCGCGCAGGTGCAGCAGGTGCAGACCACGGCCGCCGCGGTGGCCGCCTTCGACGTGCTGCGCGGCCTGGCCCTCACCGCCGTGCGCTGGGGCTATGTGCGGCCCGTGCTGGACGACAGCGGCACGATCGACCTGCGCGACGCCCGCCATCCCGTGATCGAACAGCAGCTGCCCGCCGGCGAGGCTTACGTGGCCAACGACCTGCTGCTGGACCCCGCCGGGCGCCAGCTGCTGGTGGTCACCGGCCCCAACATGAGCGGCAAATCGGCCCTGCTGCGGCAGACGGCCCTGATCGCCCTGATGGCCCAGGCGGGCAGCTTCGTGCCGGCCTCGGCCGCCCGGCTCGGGGTGGTGGACCGCATCTTCACCCGGGTGGGCGCCAGCGACGACCTGAGCACCGGGGAGAGCACCTTCATGGTGGAGATGAACGAGACGGCGAGCATCCTCAACAACCTGACGGCGCGGAGCCTGGTGGTGCTCGACGAGATCGGCCGCGGCACCAGCACCTACGACGGTATCTCCATCGCCTGGGCCATCGCCGAGCACCTGCACGAACATCCGGGGCGGCCACGCACGCTGTTCGCCACCCACTACCACGAGCTCAACGAGATGGCGGCCTCCTACCCGCGCATCCACAACGCCAGCATCGCCGTGCGCGAGGTGGACGGCCGGGTGCTCTTCCTGCGCAAGCTGGTGCCCGGGGGCAGCGACCGCAGCTTCGGCATCCACGTGGCCCGCATGGCCGGCATGCCCCCCGGGGTGGTGCGCCGCGCCGAGAAGGTGCTGGCCCACCTGGAGCGCAGCCACGCCGGCGACCTCGGCGAACGCGAGGAGACCCTGCCCACCGCCCAGGGCCGCCGCACCGTGGAAGGGCTCGACCGCGAGGTGCAGCTGAGCTTCTTCCAGCTGGACGACCCGGCGCTGGAAGGCATCCGCGCCCAGCTGGAAGCCCTGGACATCGACACGCTGACCCCCGTGGAAGCCCTGTTGAAGCTCAACGAGATCAAGCGCCTGGCCGGGGCGCGCAGCCCGAAGCTGCACAAGGCGTGACCGCGGCGTTGCAGAGATCGCTCCGCCCATGTCCGTCAAATTGCGTGCGGCCCTGCTCCGCCACCCTTGGACGGTGATCGCCGTTGCGGTGCTCCTGGCCTACTGGCCGCTGAGCAGCTTCACATACACCCTGACCCACGGCGATACGTTGGATTGCTGGCTGCCCTGGCGCTTCTTCATCGCCACCTGCCTGCAGGATGGACATTTCCCGCTGTGGCAGCCCTTGCAGCAGATGGGCTATCCCATCTACGCCGACCTCCAGGGACCGGCTTGGTACGTGGAGGCCATTGCCCTTGGCGGCACCATCGGCCATTCGATCCTCACGTTGCAGGCACTTTTCCTCGGCTATATGATCGTGGGGGGGCTGGGGATGCGGCGTCTGATCCTTCACATGCATCGCCATGAAGGTGCCGCGCTGATCATCGGCATGGCTTACGGGCTGGGCGGATTCTTTACCGGCCATACGATGCACTTCTATTCGGTGATCAGTGCGGCCTGGCTGCCTTGGGCGCTGGAGGCGCAGCTGCGGTTGATGAAGGCTCCGCACTGGCGGCCCGCGCTCACCGCAGCGGTGTTCCAGTATTTCCTACTGAGCGGGGGCAATCACACTTTCACGATCCTCTCAGCATACCTGCTGGCGGCGCTGCTGGCCGTTCGCATGGTGCAGCACTGGCGTTCGAACTCATTTACGGAAATGAGGCGCCTGATCGGTCATGAGCTGTTGTTCGCGCTCGCCACCGCGCTCATGGCCTGCGGTACCCTGTACGCCACATGGGAGGTGGTACCCCATCTGGAGAGGGCCAAGGGGTTGAGCCATCCCGAGGCCGCAGTATTCCCTTTCACCATGCGCGCCTGCATCTCGTTGTTGCTGCCATTCGCGGTTGGCGCGGACGGACGAATGCCGGGAACGGATCCCGCCATGGCGAACGGCTACATGGGTGTGCTTGTGCTTCTGTTCGCCGGGTCCGCCCTTGTAAGGAAGTGGGGTCCGGAGGAAAAGGTGATCGCCGGTTTCGGCGGGCTGTGCTTCGCGGCCGCATTCGGTACGGCGCTTCCCGTCCATCATGCATTGTGGGCCGCGCTGCCGGGGATGGACCTGTTCCGTTCACCGGCCTACTTCCTCTGGGGGGCGCAACTGGCCGTGCTCTGCCTGGCCGCCGGGACCCTGGCACGATGGAGCACCCTGGATGTTCAACGTCGTAGAAGGATGCGATGGATGTGCGGCATCGCCCTGCTGATGGTGAGCGGCGTGATGGCGTGGGCCTTCATCCACCGCGAAGGTCGACCGATCGACGCGGGCCTTTACCACCGCCTCCGGGGATCGGACACTGCGCATCGCGTCATGCTCAACGGGATCGGCCTGTGGCTTGTACTCACCGTTGCCTGCCTGGCCGCCTGGAGCGATCGCCTGACCGTGGCCGTGATCGGGACGTTGGTGCTTCTGGAGATGCTCTGGGGCACGGGTTTGGCCGCCTGGAACACGAGTGTGGCCGACGTTCATCCGCTGGTGGTGAAGGCTCGTATCGACGCGCAGCAACCGCTACCGTTCATCCCGCGCCTGGAGCCGATGGGGAAGGCCACGGACGACCAGGCCGGCCTGCGACACCTGTGGAGGAACACCCAGGTCTTCAAGGGACATCCCACCCATGGTGGGTTCAATACCTTCCAACTCACGCATACCAAGACCCTCTTGGACGGGCACGCCGGCCTCGTTGAGGCGATGGCCCGGATGCCCCTGCTCTACCTCTCCGACCATCTTATCCCGTTGGCGAGGTATGTACCGGAGGAGGTGGATCCCGAGAACGACAGTGCTCTGGTCGTGGTGGATGCGCTCCCTGTGGTGCCAATGCGGGTGGACAAAGCCTCCCGTGTGGAATTGATCGGTTTCGAGCACGACCGGTTCAGCGCGCTGGTCATGAATGACGCACCGGCCTTCCTGCTGGTGCAGCAGGCCTGGTTCCCGGGCTGGCACATCCTTGTGGATGGGACCGAGGTGCCCGTGGTCCGGGCGAACATCGCGGCGTTCGGAGCGCTCGTGCCGGCCGGCACACACCGGGTGGTGGTGACTTTTCGGAAACCACTGGTACCATGGCTGCTGGCGGTATCCATGCTCGCGCTCTTCACCGCGCTGGGTCTGCTGGCATGGAAGGCCGGGCGCATCCGTCCGCTCGCGGTCGCCCTGCTGCTCCTGCTGACGCTCTTGGCCCTCTTCGGCCACCGCCCGAGGTCGGTCCGCCTGGAGGAGGACCTGGCATCGTTGTCACCACCACCAGGGCTACCGGTGATCGTCAACACGGACAGACCTGGCTCGGTGAAGCCGACATTGCGAGGGGGAGAGGCGGTGCTCCGCTGCGAACGCCCGACCGACATGCCGGTCCTGCTCGGTCATTTGAACACCGTCCAGGGATCGCAGGCCGAGCTGTGGAGCATCGGCTTAGAACTTCCGGACGGCGGTGCCGAATTACTGGACGACCGGGGCTGGCGTATCGAGGAACGAGAGGAGCTCACCGCAGCTGTACGTCATCGGTTGGTGCGGCAGCCTCCGGCCCATCCGGGCACCCGACTGCTCATCGACGCTCTTGGAGGTGGAAAGGCGATCTGTTCCCCCGATGCGCCTTGGTCGCCCGCCTACCGGATCGTGGTGGGTGATCTGGCGCGGATCGAAGGCGATGTGCTGGCCATCGATCTGGAGTACAGAAGCGCTCCCGGTGCTCGCGGCATGATCGTGATCCAGCGGGAACGGGAAGGTAGGGTCCCCTTCTATGAGGCGGTGCCCATCAACGACCCTCACCGCAGCGACACCACTTGGACACCGGCCTTGGTGCTTCGAAGGCGGAGGGAACTGCGCGACGCTCAGGAGGAACTCGCCATCTATGTTTGGAACGGAGCCGCCGACACCCTTTGGGCCAGGAACCTGCGGGTGCGGATGCTCCGGTCCGAGTGATCAACTTCGGGACGGTGCTTGTCCGGATCTTCCGGTAGGCTATATTTGCAGCCCCGTCCGCCCGTGGACGGTCCTCAAGCGAGAGTAGCTCAGTTGGTAGAGCACGACCTTGCCAAGGTCGGGGTCGCGGGTTCGAGTCCCGTTTCTCGCTCACGATGCCTTCGCCGTACGGTGGAGGCATCGCTATTTTGGGCCGTTCCTGCCCGCCGACGACCGCGCCGGTGGGCCCGCCCGGGTGGTGAAATGGTAGACACGAGGGACTTAAAATCCCTTGGCCCGCGAGGGCCGTGTGGGTTCAAGTCCCACCCCGGGCACACCCGCCCATGGCCGTCCCCGCCGCGCCCCACGCCCCGGCAAGCACCCGGCTGGCCCCCACGCCCAGCGGCCTGCTCCATGCGGGCAACGCGGTGAACTTCCTGCTCACCGACCGCCTGGCACGCCGCCTGGGCGCCCGCCTGCGCCTGCGCATCGACGACCTGGATGCCGAACGCGGACGCGAGGCCTACGTGGCGGACATCTTCGAGGCGCTGGCCTGGCTCGGCATCCGCCCGGACCTGGGCCCGCACGACGCGGAGGACCAACGGCGCAACTGGTCGCAACAGGCGCGGATCCCGCGCTACCTGGAGCTGGCCGGGGCCTTGCGGGCGGCGGGGGCCGTGTATGCCTGCGGCTGTTCACGCCAGCGACGTGCGCAGCTGCACACCACGGGCGCCGTGGTCTGTGCCTGCCGCACCGCACGGCACGACCTGGACGATCCGGCGCTGGCCTGGCGCCTGCTGTTGCCCGTGGAAGCCACGGTGACGATGGCCTCCCTGTTCGGCGCCCCGCGTGCCGGGCGCCCCTTCGACCACCTGCCGGACCCCGTGGTACTGGGGCGGTCGGTGAACGGCCGACCGCGCCGACCGGCCTACCAACTGGCCTCCCTGGCGGACGACGTGGACCACGGCACCACCTTCATCGTGCGCGGCGACGACCTCTTCCCCAGCACACTGGTGCAACTGTACCTGGCCGGGGTGCTCGGCTTCGAGGCGTTCCAGGCGGTGCGCTTCGTGCACCATCCGCTCGTCACCGATGCCGGCGGGGCCAAGCTCAGCAAATCGGCGGGGGCGGACAGCCTGCGGGCCATGCGCCTGTCCGGCCAGGGGCCGCAGGCCCTGGTGGCGCGCGCGGAGGCGATGCTCAGGCGGCTTGACGGCGGGGCTTGACGACCCGCACCGGCACGGCGGCCGGCCGCAGCCGGATGATGCGCAGCGCGTCCAACAGCCGGATGATGGGCCAGGTGGGGTCGAACTCCCACCACTTGGCCGCGAAGTTGGCACGGCCGCTGTGCGCGTGGTGGTTGTTGTGCAGGCCCTCGCCCATCACCAGCACCTCCACGGGCCACATGTTGCGGCTGGTGTCGTTCACGGCGTAGTTGCGGTAGCCGTACTTGTGGGCGAACCAGTTGATGATGGCCCCGTGCAGGGGGCCCATCACCCAGTGCAGCGGCAACAGCAGGAACCACCACGCACTGGGCGCGAAGACCGCGTAGAAGGCCGTGTAGCCCAGCATCCAGGCGATGCGCGTGGGCCAGGCATCGGCGAAGCGTTCGAAGGCGGGCCATTGGGGCACCCCCTTGGTGAAGCGCTCCTCCACCGGCATGCTGCGCTCGAACAGGCTGTGATAGATGCCCTTGGTGCGCCACATCATGCTGAGGAGGCTGGGGTCGTACCGGGGCGAATGGGGGTCCTGTTCGGTGTCGGCGTAGGCGTGGTGCAGGCGGTGCAGCACCCCGTAGGCATAGGGGCTCAGGTAGCTGCTGCCCTGGGCCAGGAAGGTGAGCACGTGGAAGGCCTTCTCCCAGAACGGGCTCATGGTGAACATGTGGTGCGCCGCATAGCGGTGCAGGTAGAAGGTCTGCACGAACAGGCTCAGGTACCAGTGCAGCAGGAAGAAGAGCAGGATGGCGGTCATGGGCGGAACGAAGGTACTGCGCAAGGCGGGGGCGGTCCGCCCAAGGCCGGCGCGTCAGGGGATGCGGGTGAGGTCGGGAGCGCGGTGGCCCGGTGGGCCGGGCAGCAGTTCCTGGTGCAGCACCACGGGGAATCCCAGCAGCCCATCGCGGAACGTGGTGCGCAGCCTGTCGGCCGACCACACGGCGGGGTCCAGCGGCGCCGTGCGCAGCCTGCCCGGGAAGTCGGCATAGGCATCGCCCTCCAGGTGAAGCAGCAGGCCGTCGACGTCGGGGCGGCGCTCGATGCCCGCGATGCGCAACACCTCGGTGCGCTCGGACCCGACCATGCGGTTGAGGCTCAGGACGAGGATGGCCAGCAGGGGCAGGCCGCCGAAGAGCCCGGCGATGAAAGACGCCCAAGGCCCGAAGCGGTAACGGCGGTCCAACAGGCGGGCCACCACGGCGATCAGGGCCACCAGCGCGCCGAGCAGCCGCAGCCATCCGTCGGTGGTGAGCAGGGTGGGCCGGGCCAGCAGCACCACGCAGGGCACGCCGAGGAACCACACGGGCACCAGATGGCCCCAGCGCAGGCGGTCGAAGGGCGAGCGGCGCACGGCCGGGGAGGCTGGCGGAGCCTGGTGGCGGTGCGCGGTACGGCGGGCGGGCAGCATGCGGAAGGGCAAGGTAGCCACGCCCGGCGGCCGGGTCAGTGGCCGAACATCTCGCGCACCCGCTCGAAGAAGCCCTTGTCCTTGGCCGTGGGCCGGGGCTGGAACCCGGGGCTCTGGCGCAGCTTCTCCAGCGCCTCCCGCTCGGCTTTGGTCAGGTCCGTGGGGGTCCACACGGCGATGTGCACGAAGAGGTCGCCGGAGCCGCTGCCGTTGAGGCCGGGCAGCCCCTTGCCGCGCAACCGCAGGGTGTGGTTGCTCTGCGTGCCGGGGTCGATCTTCACCTTGGCACGACCCTGCACCAGGGGTACCTCGATGCTGGTGCCCAGGGCGGCGTCGGGCACGCTGATGAAGGCTTCGTGGTGCAGGTGGAGGCCGTCGCGTTTGAGGTGGGGGTGGGCCTCCTCCTCGATCACCACCAGCAGGTCGCCGGGCACGCCGCCGGCCGGGGCCTCGTTGCCCATGCCGCTGATGTTGAGCTGCATGCCTTCCTCCACCCCGGCGGGGATCCGGATGGGCACCACCGTTTCCTCGCGCACCAGCCCATGCTCGTCGCTGCCCGGGGCCCGCTTGCTCACCGTCCGGCCCACCCCGCCGCAGGTCGGGCAGGTGCTCACGGTCTGCATGGCGCCCAGGAAGGTGCTCTGCACACGGGTCACCTGGCCGCTGCCCTTGCAGGTGCCGCAGACACCGTATTCACTGCCCTTGGCACGCACCAGCTTGCTCACCTTGATCTTCTTCTCGGTGCCCAGGGCGATCTCCTCCAGGGTGAGCTTGATGCGCACGCGCAGGTTGCTGCCCTTGATGACACGCCCACCGCGCCCGCGCGCACCGCCAAAGCCGCCGAAGGCCCCGCCGCCGAAGGCTTCACCGAAGATGTCGCCGAAGTGGCTGAAGATGTCGTCCATCGACATGCCGCCGGCCTGGCCACCGCCGAAGCCGCCCGGCGCCTGGTGCCCGAACCGGTCGTACCGGGCCTTCTTCTCGGGATCGCTCAGGATCTCGTAGGCCACGGCGGCCTCTTTGAAGCGCTCCTCGGCGGCCTTGTCGCCCGGGTTCTTGTCCGGGTGGTACTTGATGGCCTGTTGACGGTAGGCCTTCTTGATCTCGTCGGCGCTGGCGTTGCGGGCCACGCCCAGGACCTCGTAGGGGTCGCGCTTGCTCATCGGTGGGTTCGGCTTGCGGCAGGCAGGGGGTGTACGGCGGATGCCGGGCTTATTCGCCCACCAGCACCTTGGCGTAGCGGATCACTTTGTCGTGCAGGGTGTATCCGTTCTCCAGCACCTCCAGCACGCAGCCTTTCTGGTCGGGCGTGGGCGCCGGCGCCTTGCTCACGGCCTCCTGGCGGTCCACATCGAAGGGCTTGCCCAGCATGTCGGCCATGGGCTTCACGCCCTGGCTGCCGAGGATGTGGAGGAGCTTGGTCTGGATCAGGTGGAAGCCCTCCTTCACGGCGGCCAGGTCGGTCGCCTGGGCGTTGTTGGCGATGGCGCGCTCCATGTCGTCCAGCACGGGCAGCAGGTTGCGCACCGTGTTCTCGGCGGCGAACTGGATGAGGTCCAGCCGTTCGCGGGCCATGCGCTTGCGGAAGTTGTCCATGTCGGCGTTGAGGCGCAGCCACCGGTCCTTCAGGTCGGCGCTCTCGGCGCGGGCACGTTCCAGCTCGGACCGCAGGCGGCCGAGCTCGTCCCCTCCCTCGGGCCGGGCATCGCGCAGGGCATGCTCCGCAGCGGCCTCCGAGGCGGCGGTCAGGGGATCCAGGGGGTCGCGCCCTTCACCATCGGATGGCAGGTCATGGGCGGCAGGTTTGGCAGCGTGCTCGGGCGGAGCGGCGGTTTCCGGGCGTTCCGTCATGGGTTTTCGGGGTTTTCCGAAGATGTTGCGCATGGGTCAAGGACAGTGCCGGGCGTGGGCCGGGGACAAAATGACAGGGCGGGGCGAAGAAAAGAGCCCCGCCGCGGCGGGGCTCCCAGGAGGTCGGTGGTGGGATCAAAGGCTCTTCACGTACTTGTCCAGCTCCTGGTGCAGGGCCAGGCCGCGCAGGTTCTTGCCCACGATGATGCCCTCGGGGTTCACCAGGAAGCTCATGGGGATGCCGGAGACGCCGTAGAGGCGCGAGGCCTCCGAGGCCCAGTACTTGAGGTCGCTCACATGGTATTTCCAGCTGAGCTTGTCCTGCTCCACGGCCCGTTTCCAGGCCTCGCGGCTCTTGTCCAGGCTCACGCTGAAGATCTCGAAGCCCTTGCCGTCCTTGAACTTGGCCTGGCTGTATTTGCCGTAGGCGGCCACCACGTTGGGGTTCTCGCGCCGGCAGGGCCCGCACCAGCTGGCCCAGAAGTCGATCAGCACGTATTTGCCGCGCAACTCCGAGAGCTTGAGCACCTTGGTGCTGTCGAGGTTCATGAAGGCGAGCTCCGGGGCCATGTCGCCGATGGCGGTGCCCACCTTGGCTTTGGCGGCCTTCTGGTCCAGGCGTTCGGTGAAGCCGTAGATGGCCAGCAGGGCCACGGCCGAGAGGATGGTCACGCGCAGCTTGTCCATGGCGGGGCGGGTGTTCATGGTGCGAAGTTAGAGGCTGTCTCAAAAAAACCTTTGGGCTGCGCGAGGGTCTTTCGCGCCCATGCTTCGTTGTGAAAAGCCGTACAGAGCGGTCGGCCATGCTCGGTTCTCACGCCTCGCCTGGACGCGAAATTCCGCTTGCTCGCTTCCAAGATCATTTGTTGGATAGCCTCTGGTCGAACGGCGGCGAGGCAACGGCGAATACCGTGCCGGGAAAGGCTTTCGGCCACCGCCGCGGCGCTCACACCACCGTGATGCGGGCCCCGATGGCGTTCAGCCGGCCCTCGATGTCCTGATACCCGCGCCGGATCTGCTCGATGTGGTCAATGGTGCTGGTGCCGTCGGCGCTGAGGGCGGCGATGAGCAGGGAAACGCCCGCACGGATGTCGGGGCTGGTCATGCGGATGGCCCGCAACGGCTTCTCGAAGTCCTTGCCGATCACCAGGGCGCGGTGGGGGTCGCAGAGCGTGATCTGGGCGCCCATCTCGATCAGCTTGTCGGTGAAAAACAGGCGGCTCTCGAACATCTTCTGGTGGATCAGCACGTGGCCGCGGGCCTGGGTGGCGGTCACCAGCACGATGCTCAGCAGGTCCGGGGTGAAGCCCGGCCAGGGGTGGTCGCTGATCACGCGGTTGCTGCCGTCCAGGAAGGGTTCGATGGTGTAGTGGTCGTGGGCGGGCACGTGGATGTCGTCGCCGCGGCGCTCCACGGTGATGCCGAGTTTGCGGAACACGTCGGGGATCACGCCGAGGTGGTCGTAGCCGGTGTCCTTGATGGTGATCTCGCTGCGCGTCATGGCGGCCAGGCCGATGAAGGAGCCGATCTCGATCATGTCCGGCAGCATGCGATGCTCGGTGCCGCCCAGTTCCTTCACGCCGTCTATGTGCAACAGGTTGCTGCCGATGCCCTGGATCCTGGCGCCCATGCGCACCAGCATGTGGCAGAGCTGCTGCAGGTAGGGCTCGCAGGCGGCGTTGAAGATGGTGGTGCGGCCCTCGGCGAGGGTGGCGGCCATGACGATGTTCGCCGTGCCGGTCACGCTGGCCTCATCCAGCAGCATGTAGCAGCCCTTCAGTTGCTTGGCTTCCGCGCGGTAGAAGGCGTCGTGCTCGTCGTACTTGATGGTGGCGCCCAGGCGCTCGAAGCCGGTGAAGTGCGTGTCCATGCGCCGGCGGCCGATCTTGTCGCCACCGGGGCTGGGGATGTAGCCGCGGCCGAAGCGGGCGAGGGCGGGGCCACAGATCATCACGCTGCCGCGCAGGCTGCCGCCCATGCGTTTGTACTCGGGGTCCAGGAAGAACTCCAGGTTCACGGTGCCCGCCTGGAAGCGGTAGCTGCCGGTGCCGAGCTTCTCCACGGCCACGCCCATGGCCTTCAGCAGGTCGATCAGCTTGTTCACGTCCACGATGTCGGGCACGTTGTGGATGGTGACCGGCTCGCGGGTGAGCAGCACGGCGCAGAGGATCTGCAGCGCCTCGTTCTTGGCGCCCTGCGGCACCAGTTCACCTTTCAGCCGGCGACCGCCCTCGATGCGGAAACTTCCCATGGCATGGTACTTCTTGCCGCGAAGCAAGGGCCTGGGAGGGCTGTAGCGCACGGCCGGTGCACCGGGCTGCTAACAACCGCGGCCTGACAACGGCGCGCGGCGGTCAGTAGCGGCCGCCCTTCTTGTTGCGGTTGCGGTGCCGCTTCTTGCCGCGCTTGCGCTGCTCGGGCTCGTTGCGCGGCCCGTTGCGCTGGGCCTGCAACAGGGCATCGGTGCTGGCCAGCTGCTGGTCCTCCTTGAGCTTCACCCGGCCCTTGCTCAGGTCGTGCAGGTCCTTCAGGATCACCCCGTCGGGCACCGTGTCGCGGTTCCAGGCCAGGAACTGGCGCTTCATCAGGTTGGCGATCAGGTGGGTGTAGGCATCGCGCTTGTCCCCGGGCTCCAGGGCGGCGCACTGCTCGATCATGCGCTCCACCAGCTTGCCGTAGTGGCCGAAGCGGATCGCCGACTGCGGGTAGGGCACGCGTGCGGGCTTGGCGTCGAGCTCCTCGGGCGAAGGCTTGGGGAAGGGGCTGTCCACATCGAGCTTGAAATCGCTCATGATGTGGAGGTGGTCCCAGAGGGTGCGGTCGGCGTTCTCGCTGCTGCGCAGCTGGGGGTTCAGGCGGCCGATCACCTGGATGATGGCCTTGGCCAGGCGGGTGCGCTCGGCGCGGTCCTCCACGGCCATGCAGTGCTCCACCATGCGTTGCACATGGCGACCGTATTCGGGGATGATCAGGCGCGGACGGCGCGTGTTGTAGTCGTAGGCGACGGCGGGAAGCGTGCTCATGCGGTGCGGAAGGCGGTGGGGCCGGGCACGGCGATCGGCGATCGCGATGGAGCAACGGTGACATCGCTCCGGCCTGGCCTCGGCCAAAGGTAGGTGGAACGATGGAATTCAGTCCCTCGGGATGCGCGGGTACAGCAGCACGCTGTCGGGCACCAGCTGGATGCCTTGCGGCAGCTGATCGGGCGGGTGGGTGTCCTGCAGCACCGCCACGGTGTAGCCCTTGGCGCGCAGGCGGTCCACCACTTCCTGAGGCGGGACCATGTCGATGCACTCGATGCCGAAGCGGAACATGAGCTCGAAGCCGCGCTGCGAGGGCACGTTGAAGAGCAGGAACGGGCCGGGGCCTTCGAGCTTCGCCACGAGCGTGTCCTCGAAGGCCTGCGCGCGCATCCGTTCGCGCCAGGGGTCCTGCGCCACCAGTTCGCCGCGGTAGCTGCTGTGCCGGAACTGCGTGCGCTCCAGGTCGAGGCCGAGCAGGCCCAGAAGTGCGAGGGCCGCCATGCCAACGAGCGCGTTCCACCGCTCGCGCACGGGCGCATGGACCAGCGTGAACAGCGCATGGGCCAGGGCGATCAGGTACAGGGGCAGCAACACCAGGGTGTAGCTCACCATCTTGGTCGCGGCCACGGCGAAAAAGGCGTGCACACCGACCACGAGGGCGCCCAAGAGCACGCGGTGCCGCGGGTCGGGCAGGCGGAACACGAGCCAGGCCAGGGCGGGCAGCACCACCCACCAGGCATACGGGGGCAGCAGGTCGGTGATCACGTCGAAGTGGAAGGTCCATGTGCCTTCATGCCCGTCCATCGGCACGCTGAAATGCTGCGCCTTGAAGCCCCACTGGAACGCGGCCAGCGCGGGGAAGCGGATGAACATGGCCGCGATCCACGCGCCGGCGATGGTGCAGGCCACCAGCAGGGCGGCCAGCATGGGCCGCAATTCCGGCCAACGCAGGCGCGCACCGAGCACCACGAGCCCCCAGGGCAGGAACACGCTGAGGCCCATGTACCACTTGGTGAGGAGCGCGCACCCGCTGAACAGGCCCGCCAGCAGGGCCCAGCCCATGCGGTGCGAGCGCCAGTGCTCCAGCAGGGCCCACCAGCTGCAGGCGACCACCGGGATGAAGATGGCGTCGTTGTGGTCGGTGTTGAGCGCCCCGGCGGTGAGCTCCTGGATGTAGAAGCTGAAGGTGGTGAGCAACGCTGCGCCGAAGGCCACGCGGCGTTCGTGGGTGAACAACCAGGCCATGCGGGCGGTCACGGGCACCAACGCGGTCATCCACAAGGCACTGGGCAGGCGCACTGCCCAGTATTCCAGGCCGAAGAGCTTCAGCGAAAAGGCGATCTGCCACAGGAAGAAGGGCGGCTTGTGCAGCCACACGTGGTTGCGGGCCCAGCTGTCGGTGAGCGGCAGGGCCGTCTCGCGGTACAGCTTGGGCGTGAACGGGTCCGTGATCAGGTTCTTCGCCACCACGGCGTGGAACACCTCGTCCCAGTCGTTGAGGAAGGGATCGAGCCAGGCGGCGAAGAGGCGCAGCACGAAGGCCGCCAGGGTGAGCAGGAGCAGCGCCCAACGGGCGCGGTGGCGCACGTGCAGCGCCAGGGCGCCCAGGCCCAGCGCGGTGGCGAGTGTGATGGTGGCCTGCTGGCCTGCGGTGAAGTAGCTGTCGAACACCGGCGCGAACGAAGATGCGGCGATCGCGCGGAACCGGTCCGAAGCGAGGTTCCGGTACTCAGCCTTCGATCACACGCAACTTCGCGAAGCGCAACAGCAGCTGCTTCTGCCCCGCGCTGGGGAAGAACACGGTGGCCTTGAGGTCGGGGGCGCGGCCTTCCACTTTGAGCACCTTGCCACGCCCGAAACGTTCGTGCTCCACGGTCATGCCATCGGCCAGCTCCGGGGCCGGGGTGCCCGGGCCGGAGGTGGCCTCCAGCGGGGCACCGCCCCCGGTGATGCGTTTGAGGTTCCTGCGCTGGGGCACGGGCGGTGCGGGCGGCGCGGGCC
>JABWBQ010000016.1 GCA_013360395.1 Flavobacteriales bacterium | reverse complement strand
GGCCAACGGCTCGCCGGGCTTTCCCCCGGGCGGTGGCGGTGGCGGCGCGGTGCGCACCAGCAGCGGCACCCGTACCGGCGGCGCCGGGGCCGACGGCCAGGTGATCGTCACCTACTACAACAACGGCGACTGCATCAGCGGCACCAACGGCTTCAACAGCATCCCCGACAACGGCTGCTCGGGAAGCATCCGCATGCACGCCCCCATGGCCATCAGCGGCCTGCCCACCACCCTGGGCACCGCACCGGGCAACGCCCGCCTGGCCAGCGTGGAACTGATCGTGGAGCACACCTACAACAGCGACCTGCGCATCACCCTCACCTCCCCGGCCGGCACCACCCGCAACCTGGTGCTGAACCGCTTCGGCAACGGCGACAACCTGGGCAACCCCGGCGCCTGTCCCGGCACGGTGCTCACCCTCACGGACGGTGCGGCCGCCCTGGTCAACACCAACATGAGCAACGTCAGCGGCACCTACGCCCCCGAGCAGACCCTGGACGGCTTCACCGGCGACCCCAACGGCACCTGGGTGATCAACGTCTGCGATAACGCCGGCCTGGACGTGGGCCGTTTCGTGATGGCCAAGCTCAACTTCTGCACCGTGCCGCTGATCACCAGTTTCAGCTCCAACAGCCCCATTTGCGAAGGCAGCACCCTCACGCTGAACTCGACGGCCACCGGGGATGCCCCCCTGGCCTTCAGCTGGAGCGGTACCGGCACCTTCAGCCCCAACAACACCAGCGCCAACGTAACGGTGACCGGGGCCGCCACCGGCGACTACACCCTGACGGTCTCCAACGCCTGCGGCGCGGCCGTGCAGGTCATCCCCGTCACGGTGAACCCCCTGCCCATCATGAGCTGCCCGCCCGACATCTCCGGGGTGTGCTCCGCCGACGCGCCCTTCGCCCTCAGCGGGGCCACGCCTGCCGGCGGCACCTACAGCGGCACGGGCGTGAGCGGTGGCAACTTCGACCCCGCCGTGGCCGGTGGGGGCACGCACACCATCACCTACAGCTACACCGACGGCAACGGCTGCACCAACACCTGCACCTTCAACATCGACGTGACCACGGCCACCACCTGGTACAGCGACCTGCTGGACGGCGACGGCCTGGGTGACCCGGGCAGCCCCCTGATGGCCTGCGCACAACCGCCCGGCTACGTGGCCGACAACACCGACCTGTGCCCCGCCGTGAGCGGCACGGTGGGCAGCGCCTGCGACGACAGCAACCCCTTCACCACCGGGGATGTGATCGACGGTAGCTGCAACTGCACGGGTACGCCGGTGCCGTGCACCAACTGGAACCTGGCCATCACCACCGACGCGAACGGCGGCGACGTGAGCTGGCAGCTGAAGGACGCCAACAGCCCGTACATCCTGGCCAGCGGCAGCTCGCTGCCGAGCAACACCACGGTGAACAACAGCTTCTGCGTGCCGGTGGGCGCGTGCTTCGAGCTCACGGTGAACGATGCGGGCGGTGACGGCATCCCCGGTGGCGGCTGGCTGCTCACGGACGACCAGGGCGAGCGCGTGCTGGACAACGTCGGCAACGGCGGCTGCTTCGCCACGAGCAGCACCTCGGTGAATGAGAGCATCTGCAACGCCGTGGGTACCGACAAGCTGATCTTCAGCGATTGCGACAAGGAGGACCACCAGCCCGGCGGCAACGTGTTCGCCAGCGAGAACCCGCTGGTGAGCGCCGAGTGGGGTATTGGCGACCAGACCGACGACGGCTACCAGTTCTGGTTCCACGACCCCTGCGGCAGCTACAGCCGGCGCATCTTCCGCAGCCACGCCACGAGCGGCGGCTTCGGCCCGGCGAACGCCGTGCGCGCCACCAAGCTGGCCCTGGCGAGCATCGTGACCAACCCGGTGCCGTCGAACACCCTGCTGAACGTGCGGGTGCGCAGCCGGGTGAACGGCGTGGACAGCGACTGGGGTCCGGCCTGCCGTTTCCGCATCGGCACGGTGGCCTGCCCGCAGACCAAGCTGATCGACACGCCCAACCACCCCAATTACAGCTGCGACGTGACGCGCAGTTTCGGTGGCAGCGACAAGGTGAGCTGCTTCCCGGTGGCCGGTGCCAACAAGTACCGCTTCCGGTTCGAGAACATCGGCGAAGGCTACCTGCGCCACGTGGCCACCACCAACCCCACCCTGGTGCTGAACTGGCTGACGCTGCCCCTGCAGAACGGGGTGACCTACGATGTGCAGGCGCAGGCCAGCTTCGACGGCGGCCTCACCTACTGCCCGCTGGGCGACATCTGCGCGGTGACCATCCTGAACCCGCCGGGCCAGCCCGAACAGCGGGTGCTGGACGCCACGGTGGGCGCCGACGAGCTGGCGCTGTGGCCCAACCCCACGGCGGACGGCACCTTCGACCTGCGCTGGAGCGGCCTGCCCCTGGAGGCCACCCAGGTGGAGCTGGCGGTGCTGGACCTGAGCGGTCGCCTGATGCACCAACAGCAACTGGCCGCGGCCGACGGCCTGATGGCGGCCCGCATCACGCCGGAGGCCGCCCTCACCAGCGGACTGTACTTCGTACGGCTCACCGCGGGTGAGCTGCAACGCACCGAGCGTTTGGTGGTGCGCTGAGCCACGCCCTGCGCACTTTCGGAGGGGCCGTCCCACAGCGGGGCGGCCCCTCCGCGCGTTCGGTGGGGCCGGCATGCGGGGATGGAAGCGTCCCGCCATGGCCCGGAAGGCCGGCAGGGCCGCCGCGACGCCCCGCGATCCGCGAGGGCTGGCCTATGGTGTAGTACTGCAACGACAGGCGCTTGTCGATGAAGGGACGAATGATAATTTTCTCGGGCATTCCCGCTGTTCCGCGGGAAGCCCCATCCCGACCCCTGACCCACCTCCCATCCCCCGGACCCATGCGCACATCACTACGCCCCTGGCGGATCGCCGCCGTTCTCCTCACGCTCGCTGCGGCCCTTTCGCCCGGACTGCACGCACAGGTGAACTATACGCAGGACTTCAACGGGTGCAACGCCGCGACCTGCAACAACTGGACGATTTCCCAAGGGTTTCAGGAAAACATCACCTCCACATCCGGCACGGGCTACTCCCCCTGCGCCAACGCCTCGGCCAAGTCGAACATCTATGGTTCTGAGACAGACACCTATCTGGCGTCGAACACGAGCCTGGGTACTTCCAACGGATCGCTCGTAACGGTGACCTTCTCCTACAAGTGCCTGGATTACGGTACCGGGGCGGCGACCTTGGCCGGATACTGCAGATTCCGGGTGCAGTGGAGCACCAATGGCAGTTCGTGGACCAACGTGGGCGCACTGATCAACAACGTCTCCTCGGGCAGTTGCACCACCTCGCCCGCGCGCACCTTCACCCCGGCCAATGGCTCGCCCGTGTACATCCGGATCTGGGCGCATCGCAACAACGGTGACTTCTGGGCGGTGATGGACAACATCAGCGTGACGCAGGCAGGGGGCCCGGCCTATTGCACCACGGGCCTGTACAGCGGTGGGTCGGGCCAGAACTGTTCGGACGGCGACGACATCGACGACATCAGCTTCGCCAACGTGAGCCAGACGGGCACGGGCTGCACGGGCGGCACCGGGATCGCGAACTACACGGGCACCACGGCCAACGTTTCACAGGGCGCAGTGGTACCCTTCACCATCACCACCAACTTCAGTGGGCTGCACGGCGTGGCCTGGTACATCGATGGGAACGATGATGGTGACTTCGCCGATGCGAACGAGTACATCGGCAGCGCAAGCGCGAGCGGCCTCACGATCACGGGATCCTTCACGGTACCCGTCAGCGTGCCGGTGGGCAACCACCGCCTGCGGGTGCGGTTGCAGTACGGCAGCACACCCACCTCCACACAATCCTGCACCCTGTTCACCTACGGGGAGACGCATGACTACACCGCGAACGTGAGCGCGGGAGGCTGCACGAACACATCCTCCTACCCCTCAGCCTTCAATGCACCGGCCCCGCTCGCCCCGGCCTACACCATCAGCACCTGCCAGTACCAGAGCGAGTACAACACGATGAACAACGTGACCGCCGGACATTCATTCACCAGCACGGCGAGCATCGCAGGCACGTACATCACGGTGCGTTCCGGCACCTACAACGGACCGGTGGTGGCCATGGGGACCACGCCGCTGGCCTGGACCGCCACCACTTCCGGCACGCACTTCATCCACTACAACACCAATTCCTCCTGCGGTACGGCCTTCACCTGCATGACCACCACGGTGCAGAACACCACCACGAACGACCTCTGCGCGAACGCCATCGCCATCGCTTCGCTGCCCTATACCAGCGGGGCGGTATCGAACGCCACGGCCACGGACGATGTGCCGGCGAGCGCCTGTGCCGGTCCGTACAAGAACCTGTGGTGGACCGTGACGGGCGTATGCGGCACCATGACGGCCAGCACCTGTGGCAGTTCCTTCGATACGGAGATCGCGGTGTTCACCGGATCGTGCGGATCGTTCACCGAGGTGGGTTGCAACGACGACAACGGCCCGGCCTGCGGCGGTCTGCAAGGCTCGGTGAGCTGGACCGGCACGGCAGGCACCACCTATTACATCAGCGTGGGCAGCTATGGAAGCAGCAGTCCCACCGGGAACATCACGCTCTCGGTGACCGGTGCGGACGTCACCGTCCCCACCATCACCTGCCCGGGCACGCAGTCGGCGTGCAACACCATGCCCGACCTGACGGCGCTGGCCACGGTGAGCGACAACTGCACCCCGCCGGGTTCCATCACGGTGACGCAATCGCCCGCTCCGGGCAGTGCGTTGGCCTTGGGCACCACCTTGGTCACCCTGACGGCCATGGACCAGGCGGGCAACAGTGCGCAGTGCAGCTTCAACGTGGAGCAGTTGGATACGGATGGGGACCTCACCGCCGATTGCAACGACGGCTGCCCGAGCGATCCCAACAAGACCGCGCCCGGACAATGCGGTTGTGGTGTTCCGGACACCGATACCGACGGTGACCTTACGGCCGACTGCAACGACCTGTGCCCCACCGATCCCAACAAGACCGCACCCGGGCAATGCGGCTGCGGCGTGGCGGACACCGATACCGACGGCGACCTCACGGCCGACTGCAACGACCTGTGCCCCACCGATCCCAACAAGATCGCCCCGGGGATCTGCGGTTGCGGCGTGGCGGACACCGATACCGACGGCGACCTCACGGCCGACTGCAACGACCTGTGCCCCACCGATCCCAACAAGATCGATCCCGGGCAATGCGGCTGTGGTGTTCCGGACACCGATACCGACGGTGACCTCACCGCCGACTGCGAGGACGGCTGTCCCAACGATCCCAACAAGACCTGGGAGGGCGTCTGCGGCTGCGGCAACCCCGATGTGGACGGTGACGGCGACACGGTGATGGACTGCCTGGACGGCTGCCCCACCGACCCCAACAAGTTCGAGCCGGGGGTCTGCGGCTGCGGTGTCCCCGACACCGATACCGACGGCGACAGCGTCCTGGACTGCAACGACCTCTGCCCCCTGGACCCCCTGAAGACCGCTCCGGGCAGCTGCGGCTGCGGGCACGCTGAGCCCGGCACCGCCTGCGACGACGGCGACCCCAACACCGGCAACGACACGGTGAACGCCAACTGCCAGTGCCTGGGACAGCCCCTGGACTGCGCCGGCACCCCCGGTGGCCCGGCGCTGCCGGGTACCCCCTGCGATGACCTCGACCCAGGGACCGCCAACGATGTCTACGACGCCAACTGCACCTGCGCCGGCACGCCCACCAGCCAGTCCGTGGCCCTGGTCCTGGACACCGACGACGACGGCGACCAGACCAGCTGGGAGATCATCCCCCAGGGCGGCGGCACCCCGCTGTGCTCCGGCGCCAACTACCCCAACAACAGCACCGTCACCCTCTCCTGCCCCCTGGCCGACGGCTGCTATGAACTGCGCGTGATGGACAGCTTCGGCGACGGCATGACCATCGGCGGATACCTGCTGCGCGATGCCCAGAACCAACGCATCATCGACAACACCGGCAACGGCGACTTCGGCACCCTGAGCCAGATCGCCAACAACGGCGGCTTCTGCCTGCCCCTGGGCACCGACCATGTGCGCCCCAGCCGCTGCGACCTGGAGAACCTGCTGCCCACCGATTGGACCGCCGCCCAGGAGAACCCCGCCGTCAGCGCCCAGTTCGGCCAGGGCAACCAGTCCGACGACGGCTACCAGTTCTGGTTCTTCGACCCCAACGGCACCTACAGCCGCCGCATCCTGGTCACGCACGCCAACAGCGACCCCACCTTCCCCTATGGACCCGCACGCTGCAGCCACCTGCGCTTCACCAGCATGGTGACCAGCCCCCTGCCCCACAACACCCTGCTCAACGTCCGCGTCCGCGCACGGGTCAACGGCAGCTACGCCCCCTTCGGCCCGGCATGCCGCCTGCGCATCGACCCGGTGGCCCAGTGCCCCACCACACAGCTGGTCGACGACATCAACAGCCCCCTGCACTCCTGCGGCATCACCAACGTGCTGCTCGACGGCTCGCAGTACCTGCACGCCCAGTATGTGGGCAACGCGGTGACCTACCAGTGGGAGTTCGACGACATCAACAGCGCCTACCTGCGGCGCATCGCCGCCGGCAGCAGCGCCCTGCACCTCTCGGCCTGGGCCACCCTGCCCCTGCAGTACAACACCTCCTACAGTGTGCGGGTGCGTGTGAGCTACGACGGCGGCGCCAACTGGTGTCCCTGGGGGGCGGCCTGCACCATCACCACCGCTCCCCTGCCTCCCGGACAGGGACAGGGACGCGGCCTGCAGGCCCTGCCTGCGGATGAGCCCGCCACCTTCCAGCTCTGGCCCAACCCCAACCGCGGCGACCGCGTGAACGTCCTGGCCGACGGTCTGCCCCTGGAGGCCGGCTCCGCCGAGCTGGCCCTGGTGGACCTCGCCGGCCGCATCGTGATCGCCCAGCAGGTGCCGGTGACCGACGGCACCGTGCAGTACGTCCTGGACCTCCAGGGTCGTGCCGTGCCCGGCCTCTACACCGTGGTCCTGCGCACCCAGGACAGCGAGCGCGCCCTGCGCCTGGTGGTCCAGTAAGCGCCGCGCCCTCACGCCAAGGGCCGCCCCTTTCGGGACGGCCCTTGGTGCTTACGGGGGCGCTCAGCGGCCTTCCGGATACAGCAGGTAACGGGCCCGCACAAGGCGGAAGGCCTCGACCGCCGGCTTCCAGGAATCGCGGATCTGCTGTTCGCTCTCGCCACGCCGGATGCGCAGCCGCAGGTCCGGTCCGCCGGCCAGCTTGTCGAAGAAGGGTGTGAAGAACGCCTCCTTGTCCGGCGCGGCCTGGTACATGCCGATGAGCCAGCCCAGATGCAGGCGCGGTTCCAGCCGGCTGTAGAACGTTCCATACTCCCGCAGATCGAGCCCGGTGCATTCCTGCCCCTTGTAGGGCGGCTCCTTGGCGCCCGGCATCGACCGCGGGGTGAAGCGGAAGGAACCCAGGGTGCAGCCCGGATAGCCGATGCACTGGAACGGCATGTCGGTGCCCCGCCCCATGCTGACGATGGTGCCCTCGAAAAGGCCGAGCGCCGGATACAGCAGGATGGACGCCAGGTTGGGCAGGTTGGGGCTGGGCCGCACGGGTGGTGCGTAGGCCATGCCGTGCTCATACCCCGTGCAGGGCACCACGGTGAGGTCCAGGGTACGGCCCGGCCCCAGCCAGCCCTCGCCCAGGATCATGCGGGCGAACTCGCCCACGGTCATCCCGTGGACCAGGGGCACGGGGTGCATGCCCACAAAGCTGCGGTGCGCCATATCCAGCACCGGACCATCCACATAGAAGCCGTTGGGGTCGGGTCGGTCCAGCACGATCACCGGCAGACCGGCATCGGCGGCCGCGGTCATGATGTGGTGCAGGGTGCCGATGTAGGTGTAGAACCGCACACCCACGTCCTGCACGTCGAACAAGAGCACGTCCACATCCTGCAGCTGTTCCGGCCTGGGCTTTTTATCAGTTCCGTACAGGGAGATCAGGGGCAGGCCGGTGCGCACGTCCCGTCCGTCCTTCACATGTTCCCCGGCATCGGCATCGCCCCGGAAGCCGTGCTCGGGAGCGAACACCTTCACCACGCGGACCCCGGCGGCGAGCAGCGAATCCACGAGATGGCGCTCGCCGATGCGGCCTGTCTGGTTGGTGACCACGGCCACACGCCGCTCCATCAACAATGGCAGGTATTCGGCGGTGCGCTCGGCCCCCACCTGGAGGGTCGCGGTGCCCGTTGGCGGCAGGGGTTCCACCTGGGCCGGCACACGCCCGCCACAGGCGCTTAGACACAACAGGGCAAGAAGGAGCGGGAGGTGCATGCGGAGGCTGTGGCCGGTGTGCCGGTGGCGAAAGTAGGCCGGGGGCGGTGGCGCTACCTTGCGCGCCATGGGTCTGGCCACCATCATCGCGCGCCGCATCCTGGCCGACCCCGAGCGGCAGGACCGGCTCTCGCGTCCGATCGTGCTGATCGCCATGGTGGGGATCGTGCTGGGCATGGCCGTGATGATGCTCACGGTGGGCATCACCCGCGGGTTCCAACGCGAGATCCGGGCCAAAGTGGTGGGCGTGGGCGGGCACCTGCAGCTCACGGCCATCGAGCAGAACGACCCCAAGGAGACCCCGCGCATGGTGCTGGACCCGGCGCAGGTGGCGGCCCTGCGCGCCCTTCCAGGCGTGGCCCACGTGCAGGCGTACGCCACCAAGCCCGGCATCGTGGAGACCGACGGCGACCTGGAGGGCGTGGTGGTACGCGGCCTGGGCGGCGACATGGACCCGGCCTACCTCCGGCAACACCTCACCGCAGGACGCCTGCCCGCTTTCGGCGCAGCGGAACGCCCCAACGAGGTGCTGGTGAGCAACTACCTGGCCGACCGGCTGCGCATCGCCGTGGGCGACACGGTCACCATTTACCTGGTGAAGGATCGCGACGACATCCGTCCGCGCAAGTTCATCGTCAGCGGCACCTACCGCACCGGGCTCGAACAGGTGGACCATCAGGTGGTGGTGGTGGACATCGGCCACCTGCAACGCTTCGCCCAGTGGGGCCTTACGGCCGAAGTGCTGGTGGACACGGTGGACGGGGGGATCACCGTGAAAGGCCTGGCCTTCGGAGGAGATGGGCACCACACGTTCGCTTGGTCGGTGCCGGAATGGACGGGCCCCGGACCGCACCGGGTGGATGACGCGGTGCGGGAACGCATGGGCCGCGAGCCGATCGCCCTGGTGGTCGCCGACGCGGCCGGCACCCTGCCGGACACGGCCTGGGTGCGCTTCAGTCACGTGCCGGGGATGCTGCAACGCGGCGGAGGCGGCGGCAGCCACCGGCGTTATGTGGGCGGCATCGAGGTGGACCTGAACAGCTTCGAGCACCTGGACGAACTGGAGGAGGTGGTGCATGCGCAAGTGCTGGAGCCCGACCAGCGGCTCACCACCGTGCGCGAACGCAGCCCGGAGATCTTCGCCTGGCTCGAACTGTTGGACACCAACGTGGCCGTGGTGATCGTGCTGATGGTGGTGGTGGCCGTCATCAACATGACCAGCGCACTGCTGCTGATCATCCTGGAACGCACCACCATGATCGGTGTGCTCAAGGCGCTGGGGGCCTCCAACGGGCAGGTGCGCCGCATCTTCCTGCTGGACGGGGCGTGCATCCTGGGCATCGGCATCCTGGGGGGCGATGTGCTCGGCATCGTGCTGGCGCTGGTGCAGCGTTGGACGGGCTGGGTGCGACTGCCCGTGGAGAGCTATTACGTGGACGTGGTGCCGGTGGACCTGGACCTCCTCCCCATCCTGTTGCTGAACGCCGGCACCCTGATCGTCTGCGTGTCGGCCCTGGTGCTGCCCAGCATGCTGGTCACCCGCATCGCCCCGGCGCGTGCCATCCGGTTCGACTGAAGGGCCGCGTCGCGCAGCCCCGGCGGAAAGGTCCCGTCGCCGTCGCGAAGCAGGTAACTTCGCCAACACCATTCCCGGTGCCGTCATGCAGATCCACGACAACATCCTCAGCACCATCGGCCGCACGCCCATGGTGCGCCTCCACAAGATCGTGAAGGACATCCCCGCCACCGTGCTGGCCAAGGTGGAGACCTTCAACCCCGGCAACAGCATCAAGGACCGCATGGCCATCAAAATGGTGGAGGATGCCGAGAAGGCCGGTCTGCTGAAACCCGGCGGCACCATCATCGAAGGCACCAGCGGCAACACGGGCATGGGGCTGGCCATCGCCGCCATCATCAAGGGCTACAGGTGCATCTTCACCACCACCGACAAGCAGAGCAAGGAGAAGGTGGACATCCTGCGGGCCTTCGGGGCCGAGGTGATCGTGTGCCCCACCAACGTGGACCCCGAGGACCCGCGCAGCTATTACAGCGTCAGCAGCCGCCTGGTGAAGGAGACGCCCAACAGCTGGAAGGCCAACCAGTACGACAACCCCAGCAACGCGCAGGCCCACTACGAAAGCACCGGGCCCGAGATCTGGGAACAGACCGGGGGCAAGGTGGATCACCTGGTCGTCGGCGTCGGTACCGGGGGCACCATCTGCGGCACGGCCAGGTTCCTCAAGGAGAAGAACCCCAAGCTGAAGGTCTGGGGCATCGACACCTACGGCTCGGTGTTCAAGAAACTGAAGGAGACCGGCGAGTTCGACAAGAACGAGATCTACCCGTACATCACCGAAGGCATCGGTGAGGACTTCGTGCCGCAGAACGTGGACATGGACCTGATCGACCACTTCGAGAAGGTCACCGACCGCGATGCCGCCATCTACACGCGGAAGATCGTGCGGGACGAGGCCATCTTCGTGGGGAACAGCGCGGGGGCGGCCATGGCCGGGCTCATCCAGCTCAAGGACAACTTCCGCAAGGGCGAAGTGGTGGTGGTGATCTTCCACGACCACGGCAGCCGGTACGTGGGCAAGATGTTCAACGACGACTGGATGCGCGAGCGCGGCTTCCTGGTGGAGGAGAAGCCCACGGCGGGCGATCTCCTGAAGGGCAAGGAGCTCGCGCTGCTGAGCGTGGAGGCTGAAGAGCCCGTGCTGGCGGCGATCGACAAGATGCGCAAGCACAACATCGACCAACTGCCCGTGTTCGACGGTGGGAAGCCCGTGGGCACCATCACCGACGCCCGGCTGTTCGACGCGATCCTGGAGGATGCCGAGGTGCGCACCCAGAAAGCTCGTGTGGTGATGGGCCCCGCCCTGCCCGTGCTGAAGGTGGATGCCACGCTGGACGAAGTGGCGGCGAAGCTGGGCAACGGTTCGCCGGCGGTGTTGGTGGAACAGGCGAACGGGTATGGGATTCTCACCAAGCAGGACATCATCGGGAAATTGCGGTGATCCGCCTGGGTCATGCCTGAACTCTGCCGCTTCTACGGGATCATCATCCGGATGTATTTCATGGACCACGACCCGCCGCACTTCCACGCGGAATACCAAGGTCATCGCGCCGAGTTTGACATCCGCACCCTTGAACTGATCGCCGGTTCCTTGCCCGGCAGGGCGCATGCGCTGGTACTGGAATGGGCATCCATGCATCGCGCGGAACTGCTGACCAACTGGAACCGTGCCGTGGAGGGCGAACTTCCATCGCCGATCGATCCACTACCTTAGGGACATGAACACGGTCGTAAAGGTCATTCCGCAAGAAGCCAACCGGCTCATCCTGACCTTCGCGGATGGCTTCCAAGCGGAGGTCGACCTAAAGCCCCTGCTCACCAAAGGCATCGCCCAACAGGTGGCCCCTCCCGACCTCTTCGCGCAGGTGACCACGGAACCCGGTGGCGGGATAGCCTGGCCGAACGGGTTCGATCTGTGTCCGGAATTCCTGCGGGAATTGGCCGAGAAGCGACAGGCGGCAGCGTGATCATGCATGTTGCCCCTTGATCCTGTAGCACGACAGACCACATACTATCCTGAACCGATCTGATCGGCACTTTATGGATCGATCGGTGGTCGCTATACAAGGTCTGTTCAACCTGCTAAACATGCTTGGCGTGGCTGTGCGCAAGGCTTTGGGCTGATCCAACGTTCACCTGAATGAGGTCATCAGGACCAGGGACAACACATTGGTTGGCATCGGCACCCTTGCTGCAATGGCAGCGCTATGCCTGTTCCTCTTCGCTTGCTGAATTCGATCATCTGATCATCTGATCGCATGCGCTCCCTCACCGACCAGATGCACCGTACCGTTCTGGTGCCCGACCTCCCCCAGCGCATCATCTCGCTCGTCCCCTCCCAAACCGAACTGCTCCACGACCTTGGTCTGGGCGACCGCGTGGTGGGCATCACCAAGTTCTGCATCCACCCGGAGGCCTGGTTCCGGAGCAAGGCGCGCGTGGGCGGCACCAAGCAGGTGGACATCGCGAAGGTGCGCGCATTGATGCCCGACCTGATCATCGGCAACAAGGAAGAGAACGCACGGGCCGACATCGAGGCGCTGGAACAGGAATTTCCGGTCTGGATGAGCGACATCGACGACCTGGGCGGTGCGCTGGACATGATCCGCCGTGTGGGCGCAATGACCGGCACCGGGGCCGGGGCCGAAGGCATCGCCCGGGGGATCGAGGCCGCATTCGCAGGGCTCCGGGCCGGGGGCCATGGACGCAGGGCGGCCTACCTCATCTGGCGCGATCCGTGGATGGTGGCCGGACCGGGCACCTTCATCGACGACATGCTCGGGCGCTGCGGTCTCGTGAATGTCTTCCGCGACCATGCGGATCGCTACCCTGCGATCGATCTGGAGGAGCTGGCCGCCCGCGGCCCGGACCTCGTCCTGTTGTCCTCGGAACCCTATCCGTTCGGCGACAAACACCTCCCTGAATTGCGAGATGCACTTCCGAAGGCGACGGCGCTGCTGGTGGACGGCGAGCCCTTCAGCTGGTATGGCAGCAGGTTGTTGAGCGCTCCGGCATACTTCAACGGTCTGTTGGGGGGACCGACGGTCTGAACGCCGGCTGCGACCGGGCTACTTTTGCCCGTCGGCCATGCGTACCCTCCTCCTCCCCCTCCTGCTCCTTGGGCTGCAGGGCCCGGCGCACGGCCAGCGTGTGGGGGTGGTGCTGGGCGGCGGGGGCGCCACGGCCATGACGCACATCGGAGTGCTGATGGCCCTGGAGGACCGCGGCATCCCCATCGACCACATCGCGGGCAGCAGCATGGGGGCCTTGGTGGGCGCGATGTACGCAGCGGGGTACGCCCCGCGCGAGATCGACAGCCTGTTCCGCACGGACCTGTACCGGACCATGGCCGAGGGCGGCGTGGAGGACCGCTACACCTACTTCTTCAAGCACGACCAGCCGGATGCCTCGGTGATCAACGTGAAGATCGATCTGGACACGCTGTTGCAAACCTCGCTGCCCACCAACCTGCGGAGCCCTGTGCTCATCGACTTCGAACAGATGCGCGGGTTCGCCGGTGCCAGTGCCGCCAGCGGATACGACCTGGACAGCCTTTTCGTGCCTTTCCGCTGTGTGGCGAGCGACATCACCGCCCAGCGGCCGGTGCTGTTCCGGCGGGGCGACCTGGCGCAGGCGGTGCGGGCCAGCATGAGCTATCCGTTCTACTTCAAGCCCATCCGGGTCGATGGCCACCTGATGATGGACGGCGGGCTGTACAACAACTTCCCCAGTGACATCATGTACGAGGAGTTCATGCCCGACGTGATCATCGGCAGCAACGTCGCAAGCAACTCGGCACCGCCGGACGAGGACGACCTGCTGAGCCAGCTGCGGGCCATGCTCCAAGAACCGACGAACTATGCGGTGCACTGCGCGGACGGGCTGATCATCGAGCCGCGCACCACCACCGGCCTGTTCGACTTCAGCCGCATCGGCGCCACCATCGAGGACGGCTATGCCGCGGCCATGGCGCGGATGCCCGAGATCGAAGCGCTGGTGTGGCGCCGTGCGGATGCCGCGGACCTGGTGGCGCGCCGGGCGGCCTTCCGTGCGAAGTGGCCACCGCTGCACTTCGGCGGGCTGGAGGTCACAGGACTGCGCAAGGGGCGGGCGCAGTACGTGCAGCGCATGCTCACCGACCGCGACGGGGCGATCGACATGCGACGGTTCAAGAGCCTCTACTTCCGCCTGCATGACGACGACAACATCGGGCGGTTGTACCCCACGGCCCGCTACCGGCCCGATCGTGGCGACTTCGACCTGCGGCTCGACGTGGCCGCGGAGAAGGAGTTGCACGCCCGCTTCGGCGGCATGTTCTCCTCGCGACCCATCAACACGGGCATGGTGGGGCTGCGCTACAACCTGTTCGGTCGCTGGAGCGCGTCGCTGCAGGCCCTCTCCTGGTTCGGCAAGTTCTACGCCGCGGGCCAGGTGCGGCTGCGTGCCGACCTCCCCACGGCCGCGCCCATCTACCTGGAGCCGCTGTTCACCATCCACCGCACGGACCACTTCCGGAGCTTCGCCACCTTCTTCGATGAGGTGCGGCCCTCGTTCGTGGTGCTGCGCGAGACCTGGGGCGGGCTGAACGCCGGCATGGGCATGGGCAACAAGGGGCGGCTGCGCCTGGACGTGAAGTACGGGCAAACGCGGGACAGCTACTACCAGCACCTCGACTTCAGCCCCACCGACACGGCCGACGTCACCGAATTCCTGCACTGGACCGGCGGGTTCATCACCGAGCGGAACTCGTTGAACCGCAAGCAGCACCCCAACGCGGGCGAGCAGTTGAAGGTGGAGGCACGCTTCATCAGCGGCACCGAACGCACCGTTCCGGGATCCACCGGCACCGCCTCCGCGACCACGCGTGCGCGGCACGACTGGTTCTTCGTGAAGGCCACGCTGGACAAGTACTTCCTGCCACGTGGCGTGTTCCGTTTCGGCGGCCTGGTGGAGGGCGTGTACAGCAACTACCCCTTCCTTTCCAACTACACGGCCACGGTGGCGCGCGCACCCGTGTTCCAACCCACGCCGGAGAGCCGGACCTACTTCCTGGAGAACTTCCGTGCGCAGCAGTATGTGGCCTGCGGACTGCGCACCATCGTGGCGCTGGCACACAACCGCTTCGACCTTCGCCTGGAAGGATATCTGTTCCAGCCCTACCGGGCCATCCTGCGGTCCGTGGACGACGAACCGGCGGCGGGGCTGGCCGTGAGCGACCGCGCCTATCTGGCGTCGGGTTCCCTGATCTACAACAGCCCCGTGGGGCCGATCTGGTTCAACACCAGTTACATCGACGGACTGCCGGAGCCCTGGGCGGTGAGCCTCAACTTCGGCTACGTGATCTTCGCCCAGCGCAGCTGGGAGTGACCGGGGTTGTCCAGGCCGTACGGCCGCTCAGGCTTGGGCCGTGGGTCCCCCGAAGCCCATGGGCACCTCGGGCACCTCCCCTTCGCGGATGGGCCCGTGCACGGCCTCGTACTTCTGCACATTGTCCGTCAGGGCCCGCATGAGCCGCTTGGCATGCTGCGGGGTGAGCAGGATGCGGGCACGGACCTTGGCCTTGGGCACACCGGGCATCACGCGCACGAAATCGAGGACGAACTCAGAGCTGCTGTGCGTGATGATGGCCAGGTTGCTGTACGTGCCATCGGCCACCTCTTCGCTGATCTCGATGTTGAGCTGGTTGGGACGGGGCTGGTCCTTCTGGTCTGCCATGGGTGGAAGTATGGAAGTTGAAAGCGGAAAGATGAAAGGGGACTCCTTCCGTTGGAACGTCAGGCTCCCCTTTCAGCTTTCAACGCTGCCAGTTCAGCTTGTCACGGTCACTCGTCGATCTCCTGGGCGGCCAGGTTGTCGGCCATCATGCGTGCGTACTCCTCCTTGTTGTACACGGTGGTCGCCTGGAAGCGGCGGGTGCCGGTACCGGCGGGGATGAGGTGACCCACGATGACGTTCTCCTTGAGGCCGTTGAGGTGGTCCTCCTTGGCGCTCACGGCGGCCTCGTTCAGCACCTTGGTGGTCTCCTGGAAGGAGGCCGCGCTGATGAAGCTCTCGGTCTGCAGGCTGGCGCGGGTGATGCCCTGGAGCAGGGTGCGGGCGGTGGCCGGGCGTGCGGCGCGGGCCTCCACCGGCTTCTGGTCCTTGCGCTTGAGCACGCTGTTCTCGTCGCGCAGCTTGCGCATGGTCACCATCTGGCCCTCCTTCAGGTTGGTGCTCTCCCCGGCGTCGGTCACCACCATCTTGTCGAACAGGTCGTCGTTCTCCTCCATGAACTCGGTCTTGTTCACGGCCTGGCGCTCCAGGAAGCGGGTGTCGCCAGGGTCCTCGATCTCCACCTTCCGCATCATCTGGCGCACGATGACCTCGAAGTGCTTGTCGTTGATCTTCACGCCCTGCATGCGGTACACCTCCTGCACCTCGTCCACCAGGTACTCCTGCACGCGGGTGGGTCCCTGGATGTCCAGGATGTCGGTGGGGCTGATGGAGCCGTCGCTGAGGGGCTGTCCGGCCTTGATGAAGTCGTTCTCCTGCACGAGGATGTGCTTGCTCAGGGGCACCAGGTAGTACTTGCGCTCGCCGGTGCGGCTCTCGACGATGATCTCGCGGTTGCCGCGCTTGATCTTGCCGTAGGAGATGATGCCATCGATCTCGCTGACAATGGCCGGGTTGCTCGGGTTGCGGGCCTCGAAGAGCTCGGTGACGCGCGGCAGACCGCCGGTGATGTCACCGCCCTTGCCGCTGGTGCGCGGGATCTTCACCAGCACATCGCCGGCCTCGATCTTCTGGCCGTCGGCCACGATGATGTGAGCGCCCACGGGCAGGCTGTAGCTCTTGAGCTCCTCCTTGCCCTTGATGTCCATGATGCGGATCGTGGGGTTCTTCTTCTTGTCACGGCTCTCCACGATCACCTTCTCGGTGAAGCCGGTCTGCTCGTCGATCTCCTCGCGGTAGGTCACGCTCTCCTCGATGCTCTCGAAGGCGAGGGTACCGGCCAGTTCGGAGATGATCACGGCGTTGTAGGGATCCCAGGTGCAGATCACATCGCCCTTCTTCACCTTGCCGGGCTTGGCGTAGAGGAAGGCGCCGTAGGGCACGTTGCTCGTGGTGAGCACGATGCCGGTGTTGCTGTCCACGATGCGCATCTCGGTGCTGCGGCTGATCACCACCTCGGCATCGCGGTCCTGGCGGTCCTTCTTGCGCACGGTGCGCAGCTCGTCGATCTCCAGGATGCCGTCGTACTTGGCCGTGATCTGGCTGTCCTCGGCGATCTTCCCGGCGACACCGCCCACGTGGAAGGTGCGCAGGGTGAGCTGGGTGCCGGGTTCGCCGATGGACTGTGCGGCGATGACGCCGACGGCCTCGCCCATCTGGACCTTGCGGCCGGTGGCCAGGTTGCGACCGTAGCACTTGGCGCACACGCCGTGCTTTTGCTCGCAGGTGAGCACGCTGCGGATCTCCACCTCCTCGATGGGGCTGGCACCGATGGCGGCGGCGATGTCCTCGGTGATCTGGTCGCCGCTCCGTACGATCAGTTCGCCGGTCTGCGGGTGGTACACATCGTGCACGGCGGTGCGTCCCAGGATGCGGTCGTGGAGGGTCTCCACCACCTCCTCGTTCTTCTTGAGGGCGGTGGCCACCAGGCCGCGCAGGGTGCCGCAATCCTCGTTGGTGATCACCACGTCCTGGGCCACGTCCACCAGTCGGCGGGTCAGGTAGCCGGCGTCGGCGGTCTTCAGCGCGGTGTCGGCCAGGCCCTTGCGGGCGCCGTGGGTGCTGATGAAGTACTCCAGGATGGACAGGCCCTCCTTGAAGTTGGACAGGATGGGGTTCTCGATGATGTCCTGGCCGCCGCCGCCGCCGCTCTTCTGGGGCTTGGCCATCAGGCCCCGCATGCCGCTCAGCTGGCGGATCTGCTCCTTGCTGCCGCGGGCGCCGCTGTCCATCATCATGTAGATGGAGTTGAAGCCCTGGCGGTCGCTCTTGATGCGCTCCATGAGGCTGAACGTCACCTTCGAGTTGGTGTGCGTCCAGATGTCGATGGTCTGGTTGTACCGCTCGTTGTTGGTGATGAGGCCCATGTTGTAGTTGTTGGTCACCTCGTCCACCTCCTTCTGGGCTGCGCCCACCAGGCGGTCCTTCTCATCGGGCACCACCACGTCCATCAGGTTGAAGCTCAGGCCGCCGCGGAAGGCGCTCATGAAGCCCAGTTCCTTGATGTCGTCCAGGAATTGCGCGGCCTTGGCCGTGCCGCACTCCTTGAGCACCAGGCCGATGATGTCGCGCAGGGCCTTCTTGGTGAGCAGCTCGTTGATGAAGCCCACCTCGTCGGGCACCACCTCGTTGAACAGCACGCGGCCGCAGGTGGTCTCGATCAGGGAGGACTTGCCGGTCTTGGGGTCGGTCCAGCGCACCTTGATCCAGGCGTGCAGGTCCACCTGGCCTTCGTTGTAGGCGATGATGAGCTCCTCGGGGCTGTAGAAGCTGCGACCTTCGCCCTTCATGGTCCGCTCCTTGTCGCTCTTGCGGCCCTTGGTGATGTAGTAGAGGCCGAGCACCATGTCCTGGCTGGGCACCGCGATGGGGGCGCCGTTGGCCGGGTTGAGGATGTTGTGGCTGGCCAGCATCAGCAGCTGGGCCTCCAGGATGGCGGCATGGCCCAGGGGCACGTGCACGGCCATCTGGTCACCGTCGAAGTCGGCGTTGAAGGCGGTGCACACCAGGGGGTGCAGCTGGATGGCCTTGCCCTCGATCATCTTGGGCTGGAAGGCCTGGATGCCCAGGCGGTGCAGCGTGGGGGCCCGGTTGAGCAGCACGGGGTGGCCCTTGAGCACGTTCTCCAGGATGTCCCACACCACGGGCTCCTTCTTGTCCACGATCTTCTTGGCGCTCTTCACGGTCTTCACGATCCCCCGCTCGATGAGCTTGCGGATGATGAAGGGTTTGAAGAGCTCGGCGGCCATGTCCTTGGGCAGACCGCACTCATGGAGCTTCAGTTCGGGGCCCACCACGATCACGGAACGGGCGCTGTAGTCCACGCGTTTGCCGAGCAGGTTCTGGCGGAAGCGGCCCTGCTTGCCCTTGAGCGAATCGCTCAGGGACTTCAGCGGGCGGTTGCTCTCGCTCTTCACGGCGCTGCTCTTGCGGCTGTTGTCGAACAGGCTGTCCACGGCCTCCTGCAACATGCGCTTCTCGTTGCGCAGGATCACCTCGGGGGCCTTGATCTCCATCAGGCGCTTGAGGCGGTTGTTGCGGATGATGACGCGGCGGTAGAGGTCGTTGAGGTCGCTGGTGGCGAAGCGGCCGCCGTCCAGGGGCACCAGGGGGCGCAGCTCGGGCGGGATCACCGGCACCACCTTCACGATCATCCACTCGGGCTTGTTCTCGCGGCGTGCGTTGGCGTCGCGGAAGGCCTCCACCACGTTGAGGCGCTTGAGGGCCTCGTTCTTGCGCTGCTGGCTGGTCTCGGTGTTGGCCTTGTGGCGCAGGTCGTAGCTCAGGCTGTCCAGGTCCAGGCGCTTGAGCAGCTCCTGGAGCGCATCGGCGCCCATCCGGGCGATGAACTTGTTGGGGTCGGCATCGTCCAGGTACTGGTTCTCCTTGCCGAGCTGCTCCAGGATGTCCAGGTATTCCTCCTCGGTGAGGAAGTCCAGGTACTGCACCGCGTTGCCCTCCTTGTTCTTGGCCTGGCCGGGCTGGATCACCACGTAGCGCTCGTAGTAGATGATCTGGTCGAGCTTCTTGGTGGGCAGGCCCAGCAGATAGCCGATCTTGTTGGGCAGGCTGCGGAAGTACCAGATGTGGGCCACGGGCACCACCAGCTGGATGTGGCCCATGCGCTCGCGGCGCACCTTCTTCTCGGTGACCTCCACGCCGCAGCGGTCGCACACGATGCCCTTGTAGCGGATGCGCTTGTACTTGCCGCAGTGGCATTCGAAGTCCTTCACCGGACCGAAGATGCGCTCGCAGAACAGGCCGTCGCGTTCGGGCTTGTAGGTGCGGTAGTTGATCGTCTCGGGCTTGATGACCTCACCGTGGCTGCGCTCCAGGATGAGCTCGGGGCTGGCGAGGCTGATGACGATCTTGTTGAAGTTGCTGTTCAGCTTGACCTCCTTCTTCATGGGTTGGCTAGGCAATGCGTTCGACGTTGTGTGGCCGCATGGCGCTCGTTACTCGAGCGACACGTTGAGCGCGAGGCCGCGCAGTTCATGGAGCAGCACGTTGAAGGACTCGGGGATGCCCGGCTGGGGCAGCGGCTCGCCCTTCACGATGCTCTCGTAGGCCTTGGCACGGCCCACCACGTCGTCGCTCTTCACGGTGAGGATCTCCTGCAGGATGTTGCTGGCGCCGAAGGCCTCCAGGGCCCACACCTCCATCTCGCCGAAGCGCTGGCCGCCGAACTGGGCCTTGCCGCCCAGCGGCTGCTGGGTGATCAGGCTGTAGGGGCCGATGGAGCGTGCGTGCATCTTGTCGTCCACCATGTGGGCGAGCTTGATCATGTAGATGACACCCACGGTGGCGGGCTGGTCGAAGCGCATCCCGGTGCCGCCATCGTGCAGGTAGGTGCGGCCGAAGCGGGGCACGCCGGCCTCGTCGGTCTGGGCGTGGATCTCGTCCAGGGTGGCGCCGTCGAAGATGGGGGTGGCGTACTTGCGCCCCAGCTTCAGGCCGGCCCATCCCAGCACGGTCTCATAGATCTGGCCCAGGTTCATGCGGCTCGGCACGCCCAGGGGGTTGAGCACGATGTCCACCGGTGTGCCGTCCTCCAGGTAGGGCATGTCGGCGTCGCGCACGATGCGGGCCACGATACCCTTGTTGCCGTGGCGGCCGGCCATCTTGTCGCCGATGGCCAGTTTGCGCTTGGCGGCCACGTACACCTTGGCCAGCTTCACGATGCCGGCCGGCAGTTCGTCGCCGATGCTCACCTGGAACTTCTTGCGCTTGTAAACGCCGCTGATGTCGTTGTGGCGGATGTTGTAGTTGTGGATGAGCCTGCGCACGGCCTCGTTCACCTTGCGGTCGGCGGTCCAGTTGGTGGGGTCCACCGTGATGAAATCGATGGCCTGCAGCACCTTGGGCGTGAACTTGACGCCCTTCTTGATCTGCTCCTCCTTGTACTTGTTGAACACGCCGTTGGAGGCCTGGCCGTCCACCAGCTGCATCATCTTGCCGATGAGCACGTTCTTGAGCTCCCCGAGCTCCTTTTCGTGCTCCTTGTCGATGGCCTCCAGCACGGCCTTCTCGTTGGTCTTGCCCTTCTTGTCCTTGATGGCCCGGCTGAAGAGCTTCTTGTCGATCACCACACCGCGGGTGCTGGGGGGCGCCTTGAGGCTGGCGTCCTTCACGTCACCGGCCTTGTCGCCGAAGATGGCGCGCAGCAGCTTTTCCTCGGGGCTGGGGTCGGTCTCGCCCTTGGGGGTGATCTTGCCGATCAGGATGTCGCCCTCGTTGATCTCGGCACCGATGCGGATCAGGCCGTGCTCGTCCAGGTCCTTGGTGGCCTCCTCGCTCACGTTGGGGATGTCCGCCGTCAGCTCCTCCAGGCCGCGCTTGGTGTCGCGCACCTCCATGATGTACTCATCGATGTGGATGGAGGTGAAGATGTCCTCGCGGGCCACGCGCTCGCTGATCACGATGGCGTCCTCGAAGTTGTAGCCCTTCCAGGGCATGAAGGCCACCAGGAGGTTGCGTCCGATGGCCAGTTCGCCGTCCTGCGTGGCATAGCCCTCGCAGAGCGTCTGCCCGGCGGTCACCTTCTCGCCCTTGCGCACGATGGGGCGCAGGTTGGTGCAGGTGCTCTGGTTGGTCTTGAGGAACTTGGTGAGCTTGTACTCCTTCTCATCGCCGTGGAAGCTCACGATGCGGTCCTCCTCGGTGCGCTTGTACTCGATGACGATGCGGTCGCTGTCCACGTATTTGACGGTGCCCTCGCCCTCGGCGGTGAGCAGCACGCGGCTGTCGCGGGCCACGAGCTCCTCCAGGCCGGTGCCCACGATGGGGCTCTCGGGCCGCAGCAGCGGCACGGCCTGGCGCATCATGTTGGATCCCATCAGGGCACGGTTGGCGTCGTTGTGCTCCAGGAAGGGGATGAGGCTGGCGGCGATGGAGGCGATCTGGTTGGGCGCCACGTCCATGAGGTGGATCTCCTGCGGGGTCACCACCGGGAAATCGCCCATCAGGCGGGCCTTCACACGCTTGCCGTGGAAGTCGCCCTCGGCGTTCACCTGGGCGTTGGCCTGGGCGATCATCTTGTTATCCTCTTCCTCGGCGCTGAGGTACACCGGCTCGGCCTTCAGGTCCACCCGGCCCTCCTTCACGGGGCGGTACGGCGTTTCGATGAAACCGAGGCTGTTGATCTTGGAGTACACGCACAGCGAGCTGATCAGGCCGATGTTGGGTCCTTCCGGCGTCTCGATGGTGCAGAGGCGGCCGTAGTGGGTGTAGTGCACGTCGCGCACCTCGAAGCCGGCGCGCTCGCGGCTCAGACCGCCGGGGCCCAGGGCGCTCATGCGGCGCTTGTGGGTGATCTCGGCCAGCGGGTTGGTCTGGTCCATGAACTGGCTCAGCTGGTTCGTCCCGAAGAACGAATTGATCACCGAGCTCAGGGTCTTGGCGTTGATCAGGTCGGTGGGCGTGAACACCTCGTTGTCGCGCACGTTCATGCGCTCGCGGATGGTGCGGGCCATGCGGGCCAGGCCCACGCCGAACTGGGCGTGCAGCTGCTCGCCCACGGTGCGCACGCGGCGGTTGCTCAGGTGGTCGATGTCGTCCACATCGGCCTTGGAGTTCACCAGCTCGATCAGGTAGCGGATGATGCTGATGATGTCCTCCTTGGTGAGCACACGCACGCTGAGCTCGCTTTCCAGGCCGAGCTTCTTGTTGATGCGGTAGCGGCCCACCTCGCCCAGGTCGTAGCGCTGCTCGCTGAAGAAGAGCTTGTCGATCACCCCGCGGGCGGTCTCCAGATCGGGGGGTTCGGCGTTGCGCAGCTGGCGGTAGATCACCTCCACGGCCTCCTTCTCGCTGTTGGAGGTGTCCTTCTGGAGGGTGTTGTAGATCAGGGCGTAGTCGGCGGCGTTCACCCCGGCCTTGTGCAGGATGATGGTCTTGGCGCCGCTGTCCACGATCTGTTCCACGTGGTGCTCCTCGATCACGGTCTCACGGTCGATCAGCACCTCGTTGCGCTCGATGCTCACCACCTCGCCGGTGTCCTCGTCCACGAAGTCCTCCACCCAGCTCTTGAGCACGCGGGCGGCGAGCTTGCGGCCCACGGCCTCCTTCATGGCGGCCTTGGTCACCTTCACCTCGTCGGCCAGGCCGAAGATCTCCAGGATCTGCTTGTCGCTCTCGAAGCCGATGGCGCGCAGCAGGGTGGTCACCGGCAGCTTCTTCTTGCGGTCGATGTAGGCGTACATGACGCCGTTGATGTCGGTGGCGAACTCGATCCAGCTGCCCTTGAAGGGGATCACGCGGGCGCTGTAGAGCTTGGTGCCGTTGGCGTGGCGGCTCTGGCCGAAGAACACGCCGGGGCTGCGGTGCAGCTGGCTCACCACCACGCGCTCGGCGCCGTTCACCACGAAGCTGCCGCGCGGGGTCATGTAGGGGATCTGGCCCAGGTACACGTCCTGCACGATGGTCTCGAAGTCCTCGTGCTCGGGATCGGTGCAGTACAGCTTGAGCTTGGCCTTCAGGGGCACGCTGTAGGTGAGGCCGCGCTCGATGCACTCATCGATGCTGTACCGCGGGGGGTCGATGAAGTAGTCGAGGAACTCCAGCACGAACTGGTTGCGCGTGTCGGTGATCGGGAAGTTCTCCGAGAACACCTTGAAGAGGCCCTCGCTCACCCGGTTCTCCGGAAGGGTCTCGATCTGGAAGAACTCCTCGAAGCTCTTGAGCTGGATCTCCAGGAAGTCGGGGTACGGGGTGGGCAGGGGGTTCGAGCCGAAGTCGATGCGCTTGCTCTTCTTGCTGATGGTCTTCGCCTGGGCCATGGGTTGCGATCGGGGAAAAGGAACGGAAGGGACCTGGGAACTGAGGGGTGCGGGGGGCGCCTGGCGCCCGGGCCGCACGGGAGGGCGGGGAACGACGTGCGACCACGACGCTTCCGATCAGGCCCCGCAAAGGGTCTGTCCGGAGCGCCGTGGTCGTTGCGTCGTCAGGGGCTTTACTTGACCTCGACCTCTGCGCCGGCCTCGGTGAGCTGCTGCTTGATGGATTCGGCCTCCTCCTTGGAGACGCCTTCCTTCAGCGGCTTGGGAGCACCGTCCACCAGGTCCTTGGCCTCCTTGAGGCCCAGGCCGGTGAGCTCCTTCACGAGCTTCACCACGGCGAGCTTGTTGGCACCGCCGGACTTGAGGACCACGTCGAAGCTGGTCTTGGCGGGGGCGGCATCGCCACCACCGGCGGCGGCGCCACCGGCGGCCACGGCCACGGCTGCGGCGGCGGGCTCGATCTTGTACTCGTCCTTCAGGTACTGGGCCAGGTCGTTCACCTCCTTCACGGTGAGACCGACGAGCTGGTCGCCCAGGGCTTTGATGTCTGCCATTGTTGCGGGGTTGTTACTGAGTTGAGAGAGAAGGGAAGCTGTCGGAAGTGCGTAACGCGTTCATGGGCGGCCGCCACCGGGCGGGCGCGCCTTGTGGTAGGTTCTATGCGGCCCGTTCCTGCAGGGCCTTCACCAGGCCGGCGACCTTCTGGCCACCGGAGGCCTGCAGACCGCCGAGCACGTTCTTGATCGGGCTTTGCAGCAGGGCGATGATGTCGCCGATGAGCTCCTCCTTGCCCTTGAGCTTGGCCAGCACGGCCACCTGGTCGTCGCCCACGAAGACGGCCTCATCGATCCAGGCGCTCTTGAGCACGGGCTTCTTGTTGCTCTTGCGGAAGTCCTGGATCACCTTCGCCGGGGCGTTGCCCTTGTCGGCGAACAGGATCGAGGTCTGTCCCTGCAGCGAGCCCATCAGGCCGCTGTAGTCACGGCCTTCGATGCGCTCCATCGCCTTGCGCAGCAGGGTGTTCTTCACCACCTTCATGCGGATGCCGGCCTTGTGGCAGCTGCGGCGCAGGTTGCTGGTGGCCTCGGCGGTGAGCTCACTGGTGTCGGCCAGGTACAGCACGTTGGTCGCCTTGATCTCCTCGACCAGTACGGCGATCGCCTGGTCCTTTTCGGTACGGGTTGCCATGGTTCTGGGGATCTTGGGTTTACTGCACGGTGCGGGTGTCCACCTTGACGCCCGGGCTCATGGTGCTGCTGATGGCGATGCTCTTGATGTAGGCGCCCTTGGCGGTGCTGGGCTTGAGCTTGATCAGGGTCTGGATCAGCTCATGGGCGTTCTCGCTCAGCTTCTGCGCGTCGAACGAGGCCTTGCCGATCACCGCGTGGATGATGCCGGCCTTGTCCACCTTGAAGTCGATCTTGCCGGCCTTCACCTCCTTCACGGCCTTGGCCACGTCCATGGTCACCGTGCCGGTCTTGGGGTTGGGCATCAGGCCGCGGGGCCCGAGCACACGGCCCAGGGCGCCCACCTTGGCCATCACGCCGGGGGTGCAGATGATCACATCCACGTCGGTCCAGCCGCCCTTGATCTTCTCCACGAAGTCGTCCAGGCCGGCCATGTCGGCGCCGGCGGCTTTGGCCTCCTCGCACTTGGCGGGGTCGGCCAGCACCAGCACGCGCACATCGCGGCCCGTGCCGTGGGGCAGGCTCACCGTGCCGCGCACCATCTCGGTGCTCTTCTTGGGGTCCACCCCCAGGCGCACGGCGATGTCCACCGTGGCGTCGAACTTGGTGGTGCTGATCTGTTTCACGATCGACGCGGCCTCCTTGAGCTCATAGCTCTTGGTGGCGTCGTACTTGGCCATCGCGGCCTTCCGTTTTTTGGTCAGGGTCGCCATGGCTTCAGGCTTTCTCGAAGGGGTTGGTACCGGTCACCGTCACGCCCATGCTGCGGGCCGTGCCGGCCACCATGCTCATGGCGCTCTCCAGCGTGAAGCAGTTCAGGTCGGGCATCTTGTCCTCGGCGATGGCCTTCACCTGGTCCCAGGTGATGCTGCCCACCTTCTTGGTGTGGGGCACGCCGCTGCCACCCTTGATCTTGGCCTGCTCCACGATCTGCACCGCCGCGGGCGGGGTCTTGATGATGAAGTCGAAGCTCTTGTCGCTGTAAACGGTGATCACCACGGGCAGCACCTTGCCGGGCTTGTCCTGCGTGCGCGCGTTGAACTGCTTGCAGAACTCCATGATGTTCACGCCCTTGGCGCCGAGCGCCGGGCCGATGGGGGGCGAGGGGTTCGCCGCCCCTCCTTTCACCTGGAGCTTGATCAGCCCCGCTACTTCCTTGGCCATTGTTCTGGTTTTGTGTCCTGGTTGGCGTCCCGCGTTCGGTGCGGGACTCGGACGGTTGGTTTCTTTTCTAGACCTCCTTTTCCACCTGCATGAAGCTCAGTTCCAGCGGGGTCTTCCTGCCGAAGATCTTGACCATCACGCGCAGTTTCTTCTTGTCCTCGTTGATCTCCTCGATCACGCCGTTGAAGCCGTTGAAGGGACCGTCGATCACCTTCACGCCCTCGCCCACGTGGTAGGGGTTGTGGATGGCCTCCTCGGTCTCGGCCAGTTCATCCACGGTGCCCAGGATGCGGTTCACCTCGCTCTGGCGCAGGGGCACGGGGTCGCCCCCCTTCTCGGCCCCGAGGAAGCCGATCACGTTGGGCAGGTTCTTGATGCTGTGGGCGATCTCACCGGTCAGGTCGGCCTCCATCAGCACGTAGCCCGGGAAGAAGTTGCGTTCCTTGCTCACCTTCTTCCCGTCGCGGATCTGGTAGAACTTCTCGGTGGGGATGAGCACCTGGGTGATGTAGGTGCCCATGTTGGAGCGCTTGACCTCGTTCTCGATCAGCTCCTTCACCTTCTTCTCCTTGCCGGAGATGGCGCGGATGACGTACCACTTGCGGTTGGCGGTCGCTACGGCCATGGTCAGCTCATCAGTTTGTAGATGAAACCGAGGATCCCCTTCCAGAAGGAGGTGTTGGCCATGTTCTGCACCCCGAAGATGTAGTCCATGGCGAACACCACCAGGCTGATGATGAGGGCGGTGACGAGCACAACGATGGCGCTGCTCTGGAGCTCCTTCCAGGTGGGCCAGGAGACCTTGTTGACGAGCTCGTTGTAGCTCTCGCTCAGGTATGTCTTGAAGCTTGCCACGTTGATCGCTTGCTTGGGCACGGGTGGCAGGAATCGAACCCGCAGCCTACGGTTTTGGAGACCGTCGCTCTACCAATTGAGCTACACCCGTTCGTTGTGTCCGTTTTCGGCGGCGAAGGCCGGTCCACCTTGCGGCGGACCGGCCCGGCCACCTTGGGTCGTTGTGCTTACTTGATGATCTCGGTCACCTGGCCGGCGCCCACGGTGCGGCCACCCTCGCGGATGGCGAAGCGCAGGCCCTTGTCCATGGCGATCGGCACGATCAGCTTCACGTTGATGGTCACGTTGTCGCCCGGCATCACCATTTCGCGGCCGGCCTCCAGGGTGATCTCCCCGGTGACGTCGGTGGTGCGGAAGTAGAACTGCGGGCGGTACTTGTTGTGGAAGGGGGTGTGGCGGCCGCCTTCCTCCTTCTTCAGCACGTAGATCTCGGCCTTGAACTCGGTGTGCGGGGTGATGCTGCCGGGGGCGGCGATCACCATGCCGCGGCGGATGTCCTTCTTTTCGATGCCGCGCAGGAGCAGGCCGCAGTTGTCGCCGGCCTCACCGCGGTCCAGCAGCTTGCGGAACATCTCCACGCCGGTGCAGGTGCTGGTGAGCTTCTGCTCCTGCATGCCGATGATCTCCACGTTGTCGCCCACCTTCACCACGCCGGTCTCGATACGGCCGGTGGCCACGGTGCCGCGGCCGGTGATGGTGAACACGTCCTCCACGCTCATCAGGAAGGGCTTGTCCGTGTCGCGGGGCGGCACGGGGATCCAGCTGTCCACGGCGTCCATCAGGGCCATCACGGTGTCCACCCACTTGGCTTCGCCGTTCAGGGCGCCCAGGGCGCTGCCGCGGATGATGGGGGTGTTGTCGCCGTCGTACTCATAGAAGCTGAGCAGTTCGCGGATCTCCATCTCCACGAGGTCCAGCAGTTCGGCGTCGTCCACCATGTCCACTTTGTTCATGAACACGACGATCTTGGGCACGCCCACCTGACGGCCGAGCAGGATGTGCTCGCGGGTCTGGGGCATGGGGCCGTCGGTGGAGGCCACCACCAGGATGGCGCCGTCCATCTGCGCGGCACCCGTCACCATGTTCTTCACATAGTCGGCGTGGCCCGGGCAGTCCACGTGGGCGTAGTGACGGTTGGCCGTCTGGTACTCCACGTGGGCGGTGTTGATGGTGATGCCGCGCTCCTTTTCCTCGGGGGCATTGTCGATGGAGTCGAAGCTGCGCTTTTCCGACAGGCCTTTCGCGGCGAGTACGGAAGTGATGGCCGCGGTCAACGTGGTCTTACCATGGTCAACGTGACCGATGGTGCCGATGTTGACGTGCGGCTTGGTACGTTGGAAGGTCTCCTTAGCCATTGTCGTTCGGTCGTTATGGGTGTTCTCTGTTGTCGATCTGTCCGTTCACCTGTCGCACGTGCCTCCCCGCTTGGGGCGGGATGGAGCCGCAGCCGGCCCGGCGGAGCCTTTGACGGGAATTGAACCCGTGACCTCTTCCTTACCAAGGAAGTGCTCTACCCCTGAGCTACAAAGGCCGATGTTCTGGTGGAGGGTTTGGCGGGCCTTGGGGCGCCCGGCCTCCGTGTGGTGGAAGAGCGGGAGACGAGACTCGAACCCGCGACATTCAGCTTGGAAGGCTGATGCTCTACCAACTGAGCTACTCCCGCTTGAAGGATGGCCGATCGTGGGGGGCAGGCCGGGACATGGCTCCGTGAGCAATTGGTGGGGAGAGCAGGATTCGAACCTACGAAGCTGTGAAGCAGCAGATTTACAGTCTGCCCCCGTTGGCCGCTTGGGTATCTCCCCTGTTCCGATCACGGAGCCAATGGACGGATTCGAACCCCCGACCTGCTGATTACAAATCAGCTGCTCTACCAGCTGAGCTACATTGGCACGTACAGCAAGCGAAAGAACGCCTTTCACCCACCTCCCGAAGAGGCCTCCCCGGGAATTGGGCCTGCAAATGTAGGAAACTTCCCGGCACCTCCAAACACACGCAGGGCCCCACTTCAAGCGGAGCCCTGCGGACGCGGTGTTCCGGCCGTTCCGGCCGGTCGTCAAACCTGTTTGGCGCGGGTCTTCGAGCGCTCCAGCTGCCGCCGGATGGCCTCGGCCACCTGGTCGGTGGCCTCCTCGAAGCTTTTGCTGTTGCGTTTGGCGAAGAGCTCCCGGCCGGGCACGGCCATGCGCACCTCCACCACCTTGTTGCGCCGGTCGTCCCCGTCGTGTTCCAAACGCAGGAAGACCTCACTGTTCAGGATGCGGTCGTGGAACAGGGTGAGTTTCTGGAGCCGTTCGCGGATGAAGCTCACGAGCTTGTTGTCGGCGTCGAAATGGATCGAATGCACGTTCACGTTCATGGTCTCTCAGTTCGTTTATGGGTTGCTGCGCCCCCGCCGCGCGGGTGGGCCTGTGCATGCACCTGGCGGAGCTTCTCCACCGTGTTGTGGGTGTACACCTGGGTGGCCGCCAGGTTGGCATGGCCCAGGAGCTCCTTCACGGCGTTGAGGTCGGCCCCGTGGTCCAGCAGGTGCGTGGCATAGGTGTGCCGCAGCACGTGGGGGCTACGTTTTTCGAGGGTGGTCACGGTGGCGAGCACGCGTTGGACAAGCCGTTGTACGCTGCGCCGTGCCAGGGGTTCCCCGGTGGGCCCCAACAACAGGGGCACATCGGGGTCCGTGGCGGGTCGCTGTGCAAGATAAGCCCGGATGGCCTCGATGGTGCCGTCGGGCAGGGGCACGATGCGTTCCTTGTTGCGCTTGCCCAGCACGCGTATGGTGCCCTTTTGCAGGTCCACGGCGGCCCTGGTGAGGCCCAGCAGCTCGGCCAGGCGGATGCCGGTGCCGTACAGCAGCTCCAGCACCAGGCGCTCCTCGGGGCGCAGCTGGACGGCGGGGCCGGCCGGGTCGAACAGGGGGGCCATGCGGCCCTCGGGCACGAAGGTGGGCAGGCGCTTGGGGGCCTTGGGGGGCTCCACCAGGGCCGTGGGGTCGCCTTCCACCGCCCCGGTGGTGCGGGCGAAGCGGTAATAGGCGCGCAGGGCGCTCAACTGCCGGCCCACGGTGCGCGCACCGGCCCCACCGTGCATGCGCTGCATGACCCACTCGCGCACGTCGCCGCCCTGCGCGGTGTCGAGCCCATCGGCCCCTTGCGCGGACAGGTGCGCGGCGAACTGCTCCAGGTCGCGCCGGTAGGCGGCCAGGGTGTGGGGGCTGCACCGTTTCTCGTAGGCCAGGTGCTCCAGGAAGCGCTCGAGGGACATCCGGAAAGCAAGATAGGCGAAAGGTCCGATGGACCCCTCGCCTATCGATACGGCGGAACGCGCGGGCTTATTGCTCCACGCTGTACGTCTTCAGCTTGTAGGCGGCGCGGATGATCTCCTTGCGCCGTGCCACCGAAGGCTTGGTGAAGCTCTGGCGCTTGCGCAGGGCGCGCATGGTGCCGGTGCGCTCGAACTTCTTCTTGAACTTCTTGAGCGCCTTGTCGATGCTCTCGCCTTCCTTGACAGGGATGATCAGCATGGGTCCTTTTGTTCGAAGGGGGTGCAAAGATAGTTCTCCGGGCGATCCGTGCAAGTCGGTTCACTTCAACACCTCCCGGCCGATCACCAGCTTCTGGATCTCGCTGGTGCCCTCGCCGATGGTGCAGAGCTTGCTGTCGCGGTAGAACTTCTCCACAGGGAAGTCCTTGGTGTAGCCGTAACCGCCGAAGATCTGCACGGCCTCGTTGCTGGCCCACACGGCCACCTCGCTGGCGTAGTACTTGGCCATGGCGCTTTCCTTGGTCATGCGCTGCCCGCGGTTCTTGAGGTCGGCGGCCTGGAGGGTGAGCAGTTCGGCGGCCTCGATGCGGGTGGCCATGTCGGCCAGCTTGAAGGAGATGGCCTGGAAGTTGGCGATGGGCTGGCCGAACTGCTGCCGTTCCTTGGCGTACTTCACACTGGCCTCGAAGGCCCCCTTGGCGATGCCCAGGCTGAGGGCGGCGATGCTGATGCGGCCTCCGTCCAGGATCTTCATGGCCTGCTGGAAGCCCTGGCCCACCTCGCCCAGCACGTTCTCCTGCGGCACCCGGCATTCCTCGAAGATCACCTCGGCGGTCTCGCTGGCGCGCATGCCCAGCTTGTTCTCCTTCTTGCCGGCCTTCAGGCCCTTGGTGCCGCGCTCGATCACAAAGGCCGTCATGCCCTTGCTGTCCAGCAGTTCGCCGGTGCGCACGATGGCCACCACCACGTCGCTGCTTATGCCGTGGGTGATCCAGCACTTGGTGCCGTTCAACACCCATTCGTTGCCCTCCTTGCGGGCGGTGCATTTCATGCGCATGGCATCGCTGCCGGTGTTGGGCTCGGTGAGGGCCCAGGCCCCCAGCCACTGGCCGCTGGCCAGCTTGGGCAGCCACTTGCGCTTCTGTTCCTCGTTGCCGAAGGCCAGGATGTGGCCGGTGCACAGGCTGTTGTGCGCCGCCACGCTCAGGCCCACGCTGCCGCAGATCCTGGCGGTGCCCACGATGGTGGTGATGTACTCGAAGTAGCCCAGGCCGGCACCGCCATAGGCCTCGGGCACCAGCACGCCCAGCATGCCGGCCGGGCCGAAGTGCTGCTTGAACAGGTCGATGGGCATGTGCTGGCGCTCGTCCCAATCCATCACGTGGGGGCGCAGTTCACGTTCGCACAGGTCGCGCACGGATCGTGCGATGAGGGTCTGGTCCTCGGTGGTGGTGAATTCCATGGTCCGTTCAATAGGTCACCAGGCGGATGATCTCGGCGCCGTAGGGGCGCAGGCGATCGGCACCCGACAAGGTGGCGAGTTCGATGACGAAGGTGAAGCCCGCGACGGTCCCGCCTTGGAGGCGGATCAGGTCGGCGGCGGCGGCGGCGGTGCCCCCGGTGGCCAGCAGATCGTCGTGCACCAGCACCTGCATGCCGGGCCGCACCACGTCCACATGCATCTCGATCTCGGCACTGCCATACTCGAGGGCGTAGCGGGTGCTCACGGTGCGGTGGGGCAGCTTGCCCTTCTTGCGCACGGTGACGAAGGGCACGCCCAGCTTCAAGGCCAGGGGCATGCCGTAGAGGAAACCGCGGCTTTCTATGCCGGCGATGGCATCCACCCGGCGGCCCTGGAGGCGCTCCACGAAGCCGTCCACCACCGCCTGGCTCAGGGCGGGGTCCTCCATCACCGGGGTGATATCGCGGAACAGGATCCCGGGCTTGGGAAAATCAGGCACCGCGCGGATGGCGGCCTGCAACCGGTCCTGTAGAAGCATTACTTCACCGAAAAATAGGGCGCGAAAGTACGGAGCGTCCCTTCATCGATCAACACGCAGCCCCGCATATCCTCCGGTGTGCGGAAAGGCCCGTGCTGGCGCCGGTAGGCCACCAAAGCCTTGGCCAGCTTCCACCGCAGGTAGGGATGGGCGGCCAGCTGCTCCACGGTGCCGCTGTTCATGGGCACCCGCCGCACCAGTGCGGTATCCACCCAAAGCAGTTCGCGCAGCCGGGCCACGGCCTCGGGCTTGTCCTGCAGCACGTAAACCTCGGCCAGCTGGTCCAGGCTGTGGTAGCCGCCCAGTTGTTCGCGGTAGCGCAGGATGCCGCGGGCGAAGGCGGGGCCCACGCCGGGCAGGGCCACGAGTGCGGCGCTGTCGCATCCGTTCAGCTCCAGCGGTCGCCGTTCGGCCGCGGCCGGGCGTTCCGTACGGGTCCATCGGCGGGTGCTGTCCGCGGTCCATCGCTGCGCACCACCGGGTGCTCCCCCACTCTCCCGCCGGTCCGGCAACTGCACGTAGGGCAACAGCCGGGCCACTTGGTCGGGATGCAGGCTGCGCAGCCGGGCCAGGTCCTCGCGGTGCTCGAAACGGCCGCCGTGCGCCAGGTAGCTCAGCACCCCGCGCACCTGCCGTTCGCTCAGCCCCAACCGGCGCCATTCCTCGGCCGTGGCGCTGTTGGGGTCGAAGGCGAACAGGCTGTCGGCCCGGGCGGTCGGCGCGGCCCGCCGCATACTGTCCGCAGCCTGCTGCTCGGCCATCCACGACGCCAGCCGGGCTTCGGCCGCAGCCACCAGCGCCGGGTCGGGCGGTCGGCTCCGTTGCACAGCGGCCCAGCCGCCGAGGATGGCGATCGCAAGCAGGAGCACCAGTAGCCCGCGCCTTTCGGCGCGGTGCATGGCGAAGGCGTCCTTCCAGCCGGTGCGGCGCATGCTGCAGGGTGTGCAGCAAGGTAGCCGATCGGTTCAGCCGGCGAGCTGCGCACGCACCACGGCCAGGCCCTCCTCGAAGCCGCGCGGTGCATAGCCCAGCTCGCGGCGGGCCTTGTCCAGCACGAAGCCGGTCCGCGGTGGGCGCCGTGCCGGCTGCCCCAGGCTGTCGCTCTTCACGGGTGTCACCGGCGCGGTGTCCAGCCCGAAGAAGGCCCCCACCCTTCGGACCAGTTCCAGGATGCTCATGCCGTCCGGACCACTGAGGTGGAAGATGCCCGTGGCACCGCGCCGGGCGATGCGGATGCATCCGTCGGCGAGGTCCTCGGCCAGGGTGGGCATGCGCCATTGGTCGTCCACCACACGCAGGGGTTCGCCTTTCTCCAGGGCCGCCTTGGCCCACAGCACCACGTTGCTGCGGCTGAGGCCCGGCGCCACACCGTACACGATGATCGTGCGGGCGATGGCCCAGCGCGCCAGGCCCGCGTTGCGCACCAGGTGCTCGCTCTCCAGCTTGCTGTGCCCGTACACGCTCAGCGGGGCCGGGCTGTCGTCCTCGCGGTAGGGGCCGGCCAGGCCGTCGAAGATGAAATCGGTGCTGAGGTGGATGAAGTGGGTGCCGTGGCGCTGGGCCGCCTGCACCAGATGGCCGGTGGCCGTCACGTTCTGCAGGCGGCAGGTCGCTGGGTCCTGCTCGCAGGCGTCCACGTTGGTCATGGCGGCCGTGTGGATCACCGCCTCGGGGCACACGCGGTCGAACACGGCATCCACCTCGGCGGCCACGGTGATGTCCATGGGCAGGTAGCGGTCGCCCAGCCGGTCGGGACTACGATCGGGGCCGCGGCTGGTGGCCGTGAGCACCACGGCGGGGTCTTTCCGCAGGGCGGCCACGAGCTTCTGGCCCAGCAGGCCGTTGCTGCCGGTGATGAGGATGCGCATGGGGCGAAGTTCGGGAGAGGGAGCCTGTGTGAGAGGCCAAGTACGCGCTTCCGGATAGCAACCGTCGAAATTCGACGTGTATCTAACGGTTCGGGGCTTTGCGTTCGGGCGGGTTTCGGAGCACAAAACTGTCAACCAACACAGAACTTGAATAGTAGCACAAAGCTCCAAGTTTGCACGTCAGCCCGCCTGACGCAAAACCCTTTTGGGTGGTAGTTCTATTTTTTCAATTCGTCAATTTTGTTTTTAGCTTCTATAAATGCATTTTCTATTGTATCCCCATTGTCAATAAAAACGGTGTTGTCAGAGCCGTATTTTTCAAGCTTTATATACCAATTCGCCTTTCCATCACTTACATAATAACCAACATGGAAACCATCAACGGTAATGAACTTGTTTTCAAGATAGTCGGGATTAGCCGCAACGTCATTACTAACTTCTGCTTTTAGGACTTTCAACGCTTTCAAAACTTCTAATAGGTCCGAATATTCAATTGACGCTGTACTATTGCTGTATTTTCCTTCCTTTACAATTTGATAGAAATATGCCGATGTAATTCCATTGCTAATTTTTCTTACTCTTGTTTCTGCTCCCGCATATAAGGTTTTTAAAGTGGGAAGTTTGGTGTCAACAAATTTTGTTATTGCACCTGTTTTAGAAGCAAAAACATCCATTTTTGTTTTTACTGTCTCCGCTTCATTTTTTACGTCTTGTGCGTAAATTGTCGCTGTTGTTACCAATAATGCTATGGCAAGTATCATTCTTTTGATCATACCAATTTGTTTTTTTGTTGTTTGTGTTTACTGTTGGTCGGCAAAATTACCACCACCGTTCACGGGTTGAAGAAGTGCGACTGAGCGGTGGCAATGTATTGCGTTGGGTGCATTTCTGCAACCCGTTGTTCTGAGCCGTGTGCCGAGCACGGCGCTGGTCCCTGTGCACTGGCGGGCCGTTTGAGCGTGGCCGGGCCTGTGGTGGGGCTTGTGCGGTGCGCTTTCATTTTACTGGCGGGAGAGGCCATGGCTCTGAACGGATGAGGGTTGAAGCAGTGCGCTTTGCGCGAGGGGTTTTGGGTGCGTCGGGCGCATTGCTGCAACCCGATGTTAGGTGCCGTCGCGTCCTCCGCATTCGTCCCGCCCATTGCTGCAAGGTAGTGGCTTGCTGTCAGTGGACAAGCGGGACTCAGAACCCGGCCCGGCTGTTCGTATTGGGGCTACCTCCCTTAGACGCAGTGGGCACCATTGCACTGGGCTTGGTCGATGTCAACACACTGCTGTTGAGGCAATTCATCCAGCCGACTAGGTGAGGGACCACGCAACAATACCTTTGGTACGACCGTTGTAAAGGCATGAACGACGGTGTGTTGAAAACGAGTCGGCTGGAACGTACCTTTGTACCCCGGTTTTTCGCTATGGCCATCATCCTCAGGTCTGTACGCTACATCCTCGATGGTGCAGTGGAGTTCTTCTCCACGCACACCGGGGACGAGGTGGTTGTGTCTGATGTGGTGCGCAGGGAGCTTAATGAACCCGAGCCGCACCTTGGACAGGATCGCCGTGGGCTGAACAAGGACCACAAGCGTGTTGAACGCAGTATCGACCGTAACTTGCGGCTGGCCGATGTAGAGGCCGGTTGCAATGGGTAACAGGAAGAGCCAGAAGCAGATAGAGGCGCACCCCGAGAAGGGTGTGCGGTACGCACATGCTGAGTCGGTCGATGATGACCCGCTACCAAGTGAACAGAAGATTCTTGCTCTCCATAGTATAGACCCCGGCATATTGGCATGGGTGAAGGAGAAGGTTGATAAGGAGCAAGACTTCCGACATGAGATAATTAGGCGGCGGACAAAAATTGCCGAGGACGCCCAGGAGACAACCGGAAGGGTCGCCAAGAAAGACGGTTTCGTAAAGGTCTTCAGCTTGGTGATTGGCGGCCTCTTGTTGGTAGGCTGTTGCCTCGGAGCATATTTGTTGATTGCGGCTGGTCGCGATATTGGATGGGTCTTAGTCGGACCACCTGTAATGATGGTTCTTGCGGCAATAGTTAGCGGCAAGAAGACCGACACCAAGAAATAGTCCTCCGAAGTTATCGGGCGGCATTGGCTGCCGCCCTTTTCTGAGTTCTCAGCCGGGCCGGGTTCTGTTGTATTTTTCAGCGCGTCGGCTTTGCGCGTTGGCGTATTCGCGATGGCACCTAACTATGGATATGCGCAACCGTTGCGTTTATTTCCGTTTAGTGCAACTCATTAACATCCTCGGGATCAGCTTCTTATTCATTTGTTGTCGTTTGTTGTCGGAGATCCCCCTTACAACTCCCACACGGTGCTCCGCTTGCGGAACGGTTGTTTGATCCGCTCCTTGTGGGCCAGCACGAAGGCCATGATGAGGTAGAGGACCAGGTGCAGGCCGGCGGTGACGAAGCTGAGGTAGATGAAGCTGAGCCGGACCTGTTCGGTCTTGATGTTGAGCTTCTCGCCCCACCAGGCACAGACGCCGAAGGCCTGTTGTTCCAGCGCGGTCTTGATGCGTTCGATCATGGGCTTTGCCGGGGTGCCACCAGGTGGCGGCCGAAACCGCAAGATAAGCATCGACGCGGGGCGCAGTATCGTGTGTGCAGTTCGATCAAGGCCTGACCCCGTGCGGCGCAGTCCGCCTGCACCCCATGTTCCGCCCATCGATCCAGCAGGGCGTTGCGCTCGGCGGGCAGTTGTTCCAGCAGGCCGATGGCGCGGTCGCGCGATCGCTGGTCGCCACGCGCCCGGCCCAGCACGAAGAGCAGCGGCACCACGGCATTGACGATGAGCAGATCCACGGTGGCCGCCCCCAGGGGTTTGGCGCGCGCAGGCGTGGCCTGGTCGAACCGGTAGTGGGTGGCCCAGTAGGCCGAGGGCTCGGCCTGCAGGAGCCGGCGCAGCGTATCGGCATCGGGTGCGGCGGCCAGGTCGGAGAGGTCGCCGGCCATACGGGCCACCAACCCGGCGAGCTGGGCCAGGCGTACCGTGGGGAAGGCGGCAGGTCGCAGTCGTCCGAAAGTCCATGCGGCCACCGGGGCCGGGCGCAGGTCGTGGAGCAGGGCCAGGGCGCGGTGCTCGGCCTGCAGACGGCGCGGGTGCTCGTCCACGAAGTCCACCTGCAGCATACCGGCCTGTCCGAAGAGCAGGGCCTCCACCCGGAACCCATCATCACGCACGCGGCGCAGCACGGACCAAGGCAGGGCGTGAGCCAGCATGGCGAAGGGCTCGGCGTTGGCCCGCTGGCCGAAGGCCCGGCAGAGCAGGTGCCAGGCCAGGGCGCAGGCATCGCCCTCCAGGTGCGCGTACAGCGCCTCGGCCGCCGTCGTTCGGCGCATCAGGCGTTCCACCAGCACGCTCTCCAGCCAGGTGCCCATCCGGTCCGGTTCGGCCGGTGGCAGGTGGGCGGCACAGGGCAGCGCCCCCCGGCCTTGCAGCAGCCGGGCGGACCGGTCGAGCGCCGCCGTACCCAGGCGCGACCGCAGTTCCACCGTGGGCAGCGCGCGCCCACCCACCGTGCGGGCCTCCGCGTCGTGCTCGTACACCACGTGCAAGACCACCGACTCGTACGCCGGATCGTGCTGATGCCCGTGCCGGACCCAGTCGCTGCTGCGCACATGCACTTCCACGGTCCCGGCCCATTCCTGGCCGTCGATCCGGATACGGGCATCCCGGAGGTCGGGGCCGGCATCGTGCTGCACCCGTCCGGGATGCAGCACTTCCACGTGGCGGCCATCGGCGGTGCGCAGTCCCTGCGCGTCGAGGAGGCGGGCCTCCCAGATGAACTGCAACAGGTCCTCGCCGTAGGGGAAGGACGGGTCCAGGAGGAATGGCGCGCGCACCGGCTCCCGCACCACCCGCAGTGGCGCTAGGATGGGCCGTGGACGCACCGGGAGCGGTGCTTGGGGCGGGATGGCGAACATGCTGACAGGAAATTCATCAATTCATCGACGCATAATATAGCATTGTTCACGACACGGCCGATCCGGTCGCTCCAGGAGCTTGATGCGGGCTTCGGCCTCAGCGTGAACCGAGCACGGCCGCCATGGCCTGTTGCAGGCGCTGGGCCTCGCGCCGGGCGGCGGGCAGGGCATCGGCGCCCTGGCCGGCGTAGAGGATGCCGCGGCTGCTGTTGATGAGCATGCCGCCGTCGGTGGTGGCGCCGGCGCGGAGCACGGCGTCGAGATCCCCGCCTTGGGCGCCCACACCCGGCACGAGGAAGAAGTGGTGGGGCGCGAGCGTGCGGGCCCGGGCCAGCTGTTCGGGGCGTGTGGCGCCCACCACGAGCATGAGCTCATCGGCCGGGCCCCAGGCGGTGCATTGTTCCACCACGTGCTCCCACAGCGGGCGCGCACCGGGCACGGGCAGCATCTGGAAGTCGTCCGCCCCGGGATTGCTGGTGACGCCGAGCACCACGGCCCATTTGCCGCTACGGCCCAGGAAGGGGGTGATGCTGTCGCGGCCCATGTAAGGCGAGAGGGTGACGGCATCCACGTCCAGGCGGTCGAAGAAGGCCTCGGCGTACTTGCGGGCGGTGTTACCAATGTCGCCGCGCTTGGCATCGGCGATGATGAAGCACGGGCCGGTGCTGCGGATGAAGGCGATGGTGGCTTCCAGGTCCGGCCAGCCGTCCTGGCCCAGGGCCTCGTAGAAGGCCAGGTTGAGCTTGTAGGCCACGGCCAGGTCGCGGGTGACCTCCACGATGGACTCGTTGAAGGCACGCACCGGATGGCTTTCGGCGCGGAAGTGGGCGGGCAGCAGGTGCTCCTCGGTGTCCAGGCCCACGCAAAGCAGGCTCCGGCGCTTGCGGATCAGGGCGGCGAGGGCGGCGCGGTCCATTCGGGGGGCGAAGATCGGCCGTACCGGGGTTCAAAGACCGGCCTCCGCACGGAGTTTTTCGGTGCGTTCGGCGAGCTGGAGCGCATCGATCAACGCCTGCAGGTCGCCGTTCATCACCTGGGGCAGGTTGTGCGCGGTGAATTCGATGCGGTGGTCGGTGATGCGGCTCTGCGGGAAGTTGTAGGTGCGGATCTTGGCGCTGCGGTCGCCGCTGCTCACCTGGCTCTTGCGGTGGGCCGCCACGGCCGCCTCTTGGCGCAGCACCTGTTCCTCGTAGAGTTTGGTGCGCAGCATCTGCATGGCCTTGAGACGGTTGCCCAGCTGGCTGCGCTCGGTCTGGCACATCACCACCAGGCCGGTGGGCAGGTGGGTGAGGCGCACCTTGGTCTCCACCTTGTTGACGTTCTGGCCGCCGGCGCCGCCGCTGCGGGCGGTCTCCATGCGCACGTCGCTCTCCTTGAGGTCCACATCGGTCTCCTCCGCCTCGGGCAGTACGTTGACGGTGGCGGCGCTGGTGTGGATGCGCCCGCTGGCCTCGGTGGCGGGCACGCGCTGCACCCGGTGCACGCCGGCCTCGAACTTCAGGGTGCCGTAGGCGCCCTCGCCCAGCACGTTGAAGACGATCTCCTTGTAGCCGCCCACGGTGCCCTCGCTCACGTCGGCCACCTCCACCTTCCAGCCCCGGCCTTCGCAGTAGCGGGAATACATGCGGAAGAGGTCGCCGGCGAAGAGGCTGGCTTCGTCGCCGCCGGTCCCGGCGCGCAGTTCCATGGTGCAATGGCGGGCGTCGTTGGGGTCCTTGGGCACCAGCATCAGGCGCACCTCCTCCTCCATCGCATCGATGGCACTGCGGCTCGCGTCCCGCTCGGCACGGGCCAGGTCCAGCAGGTCCGGGTCCTTCTCGGTGCGCAGGATCTCCTCGGCGCCGGCCAGGTCGGCATGCAGTTTCCGGAAGCGCAGGAAGGCCTGCTCGATGGGCTCCAGATCGCGGTAGTTCCGGTTGAGCTCCACGAAGCGGCGTTGGTCGGCGATCACCGCCGGATCCGCGAGTTGTTTGCCGATCTCGGTGCGCCGGTCGTGCAGGGCGGAAAGCTTGGCGAGCAGGTCGGACATGGGGACGGCCGGGTGCTGGAACAGGCGAAGTGCGGCGCGGGGCCGGGCTATGCGGTGTACCGGTGCTCACCGTGGGGGCCGCTGACCACCACCTCGGCGGCCGGGGCGTCCTCCACATGGCCGATCACCCGGGCCTCGATGCCGAAGGAGGCCGCGATGGCGATCACCTCCCCGGCGCGTTCCGCGGGCAGGTACAGCTCCAGGCGGTGGCCCATGTTGAACACCTGGTACATCTCGCGCCAGTCGGTGCCGCTCATGCGCTGAATGGCGGCGAACAGCGGTGGCGTGGGGAAGAGGTCGTTCTTGACCACCCGCAGGCGGTCGATGAAGTGCAACACCTTGGTCTGCGCGCCGCCGCTGCAGTGGACCATGCCGTGCACGTCCGGGCGCATGGCCTCCAGGACCTTGATCACCACCGGGGCGTAGGTGCGGGTGGGCGACAGCACGGCCCGGCCCATGTCCAGCGGAGTGCCCTCCAGGGGGTCGGTGAGCCGGGCCTGGCCGCTGTACACCAGGTCCGACGGTGTGCCCGGGTCGAAGGTCTCGGGGAAGGCCTCCCCCACGGCCTTGGCGAACACGTCGTGGCGGGCGCTGGTGAGGCCGTTGCTGCCCATGCCGGCGTTGTAGGTCCGTTCGTAGGTGGCCTGGCCGGTGCTGGACAGGCCCACGACGACGTCGCCGGCCTGGATCCGGGCATTGTCGATCACCTGGTCGCGCCGCATGCGGCAGGTCACGGTGCTGTCCACGATCACGGTGCGGACCAGGTCGCCCACATCGGCCGTTTCGCCGCCGGTGCTGCGGATGTCGATGCCCCGGTCGCGCATGTCCTGCAGGAAGCGTTCGGTGCCCTCGATCAGGGCGGCCACCACCGCGCCAGGCACCAGGCGTTTGTTGCGGCCGATGGTGCTGCTGAGCAGGATGTGGCCGGTGGCCCCCACGCACAGCAGGTCGTCGAGGTTCATCACCACCGCGTCCTGGGCGATGCCGTGCCACACGGACAGGTCGCCGGTCTCCCGCCAGTAGGCGTAGGCCAGGGCGCTCTTGGTGCCGGCGCCATCGGCGTGCATCACGATGCAGTGGTCGGGGCTGCCCGTCAGGGTGTCGGGCACCACCTTGCAGAAGGCCTTGGGGAAGAGCCCCTTGTCAAGGCGGGCGATGGCCGCATGCACGTCCTCCTTGGCGGCGGAGACGCCGCGTCGGGCATAGCGGTCGGAGGTGCTCATGGCGGAAAAGACGAGCGCATCCACCTGCGGGCGGATGCGCTCGTGCCGGTGGGGTCGCTAATTGTTGGGGGCCGGGGCCTGCGGCACCTGCTCCTTGGGCACGTAGTCGAAGCTCAGCACGCGGAACTCGGTGCGGCGGTTCATCTGGTGGGCGGCCTCCTGCTCCTCCTTGGTCTTCATCTTGGCGATCTCGGCATCGCTGATGCGGAGCCTGGTCTCGCCATAGCCCGCGGCCTGCATGCGGGCCGGGTCGATGCCTTTGCTCACCAGGTAGTTCACGCAGCTCTTGGCGCGGTTCTCCGAGAGCACCTGGTTGCGTTTGTCGGTGTCGCGCGAGTCGGTGTGGGCCGCGAGTTCGATCACGATGGTGGGGTTCTCCGTCAGCGTGGCGTACAGGAACTCGAGCGAGTCCTTGCCGGCCTGGGTGAGGGCGAAGCTGCCCAGTTCGTACTGCACCTCGGGCATCTTGATGACCACGTCCTTGCGGGCCGGTTGCAGGAAGTACTCCTTCACGAAGGTGGTGCTCTCGTCCAGCCCCACGGTGGTGATCTGATCGTTCACCACCAGGTACTCGTCCTTGCTGACGCGGATGGTGTAGGTGGTGTTCTCCTTGATGAAGCGGTCGCGACCGTTCTCGGCGAAGGAAAATCCGCCGTTGTCATCGGCCAGGGCGTTGTAGCTGGTACCGTCGGTGCCCACCACCTCGATCTTGGCGCCGGGCAGCGGGGTGCTGGTCTCCTTGTCGAACACGGTGCCCTGCAGGGCGAAGACCAGGTCGGGCATGTAGAAGCGCCAGATGTCGTCCTGGCCTTTGCCGCCCGGGCGGTTGCTGGTGAAGTAGCCGCGCTCCTCCTCGCCGTCGAAGATGATCCCGAAGTCGTCCGCCGGGCCGTTGATGGGGTACTTGACGTTCTCCACCTGGCCCCAGCTGTTGTCGCCGGTCTTTTCCGCGCGGAAGATGTCCAAGCCACCCATGCCGGGGTGTCCGTCGCTGCTGAAGTACAGGCTGCCGTCGTGCCGGTTGAAGGGGAACATCTCGTCCTTCTTGGTGTTGATCTCAGCGCCCAGGTTGGTCGGGGCGCCCACGGGCTTGCCGTCCTTGTCGAGGTTCACCATCCAGATGTCCTTGCCGCCCTGGCCGCCCTTCATGTTGCTGCTGAAGAAGAGCACCTTGTCGTCCGGGCTGAGGGCCGGGTGGCCCATGGTGACCACGGGGGTGTCCAGCTTGTTCTCCTTGCCGGCGTTGGCCGGGCGCAGGGCCAGGAGCTCGGGCTCGCTGTAGTTGCTGCCCACCTTCTTGGTGATCCAGATCTCGCAGCCATGCACCTTGTTCTTCTCGTAGGCGCAGCGGGTGAAGTACATGATGGAGCGCTTGGCATTGAAGACGGGGGCCCCCTCGTTGCCTTCGGTGTTGATGCTGGGGGGCAGCTTCACGGGCTCGCTCCATTTGCCCAGCTTGTCGCGGCTGCTGGCGAACAGGTCGCTGAAGGCCTCGCCGATGATCTGATCGGTGTTGGTGCCGGTGCTGGCCGCGCGGGTGCTGGTGAACACCACGTCCTCGTTCTTCTTGTCGCTGAAGGCCGGGGTGAGGTCGTACTGCTGGGAGTTGAGCAGCACCTCGGGGTCCACGCTGTAGCGGCTGGGGTTGTCCTTCCACTGCTGGGCCACCTGGCAGGCGCTGATGCCGGCATCGGCGCGCATGTCGCCGGGGTTCTTCTCCTTGTACTTGTTGTAGGCGGCGATGGCCTCGGCGTATTTGCCCTGCTCCTTGAGCGCCTCCCCGATGTGGAAATAGGTGATCGGATCGCTGTACTGGGCCTTGTTGGCCTTCTCATACCACACGGCGGCCTGCTGGGCATCGCCGAGCACGCGGTAGCACTCGCCCACCTTGAAGATGAGGCCGGCCTTTTCACTGGCCTTCTTCTCGGTGGTATAGGCCTTCTTGTACAGCTCGATGGCGTTGAAGTAATACCCCTTGCTGAAGGCCGCGTCGGCTTCCTCGGCGAGCTTGGTCTGGCCCATCGCCACGGTGGAGGTCAACAGGCCGGCGCCGAGGCAGGCCAGGAACATGCTTGTACGCATCGGGTCGTGCGGGATAAGTCCGGTTGGGTCCGGGCGAAAGTAAGCAAATGTTGAAAGCGGCGCCTGTTCCATGGCGTGGACGGTGTTCCCGCCCACCATGCCCGGCCCGGCGGTTCAGCGGGTGAAGAGCAGTTCGCGCAGCTTGGGCAGCGGCCAGATCTCGTCGTCCACCAGCAGCTCCAGCTTGTTGCTGTGGTAGCGGATCCGGTCCAGGAAGGGCTTCACGGTGTCGCAGTAGGCGATGGCCTTTTCGCGGGAGGAGGTGATGGCGTTGGCCTTCTTGCGGGCCTCCACCATCTCGTCCACGAGGGTGATGACCCGTTCGAGGTGCTCGCTGATCTCGGCGATGAGGGTGAGCTGGGCGGCGGTGGCCCCGGCGGCCTTCTCGGGGCCGAGCACCTCGCGCAGGCCGCGCACGTTCTCCAGCAGGCGGTTCTGGTAGGTGATCGCCGGGGGCACGATGTGGTTGCGGGCCAGGTCGCCGGCCACCCGGCTCTCGATCTGCACCTTGAGCATGTAGCTGTGGAGCTCGATCTCGTGGCGGGCCTCCAGCTCCACCTCGCTCAGCACCCCCATGTCGGCGAAGAGCTTCTTGGTCTCCTTGCGGCCCCACACATCCAGCGCCCGGGGTGTGTCGGGCGTGTTGTCCAGGCCACGGCGGGCGGCCTCGGCCTTCCATTCATCGCTGTAGCCGTTGCCCTCGAAACGGATGCGCTTGCTCTCCACGATCAGTTCGCGCAGCTCGCGCAGGATGGCCTCGTCCCGCTTGGTCCCCTTGTCCACCAAGGCATCCACACGCCGGCGGAAGGTGGTGAGCTGCTGGGCCACGATGGTGTTGAGCACGGTCATGGCCCCGGCGCAGTTGGCGCTGCTGCCCACGGCGCGGAACTCGAACTTGTTGCCCGTGAAGGCGAAGGGACTGGTGCGGTTGCGGTCGGTGTTGTCCAGCAGCACCGGGGGGATGCGGCCGATGTCGAGCTTGAGCTCGGTCTTCAGGGCCGGGCTCATGGTGCTCTTCACGTTGCGCTCCAGTTCGTCGAGCAGCTTGCTGAGGTGCTCGCCGATGAAGACGCTGATGATGGCGGGCGGCGCCTCGTTGGCCCCCAGGCGATGGTCGTTCCCGGCGCTGGCGATGCTGGCCCGCAGCACGTCCGCATGGGCGTTGATGGCGGCGATGGTGTTGACGAAGAAGGTGAGGAACTGCATGTTCTCCTTCGGCGTCCTGGCGGGGCGGAGCAGGTTCCTGCCGGTGTTGGTGGCCAGGCTCCAGTTGTTGTGCTTGCCACTGCCGTTCACGCCGGCGTAGGGTTTTTCGTGGAAGAGCACGCGGAACCGGTGCTTGCGCGCGGTCTTCTCCATCACGTCCATCAACAGCATGTTGTGGTCCACCGCCAGGTTGAGCTCCTCGAACACCGGGGCGCACTCGAACTGGTTGGGGGCCACCTCGTTGTGGCGCGTCTTCACCGGGATGCCCAGTTGGAGCGCCTCGGTCTCGAAGTCGCGCATGAAGGACCGGGCCCGCTCGGGGATGCTGCCGAAGTAGTGATCCTCCAGCTGCTGGCCCTTGGCCGGCCCATGGCCGAAGAGGGCGCGACCGGTCATCATGATGTCGGGCCGCGCGTAGTAGTGGGCCTCATCGATCAGGAAGTACTCCTGCTCCCAGCCCAGGGTGCAGGACACCTTGGTGACGTCCTTGTCGAACCACTGGCAGATGGGCGTGGCGGCCTCGTCCACGGCCTTGATGGCGCGCAGCAGGGGGGTCTTGTGGTCGAGCGCCTCGCCTGTATAGCTGATGAAGATGCTGGGGATGCACAGCGTGCGGCCGATCAGGAAGGCGGGGCTGCCGGGGTCCCAGGCGCTGTACCCGCGTGCCTCGAAGGTGTTGCGGATCCCCCCGCTGGGGAAGCTGCTGGCATCGGGCTCCTGTTGCACCAGCATGCTGCCATCGAAGCGCTCGATGCTGCGGCCGTTGCCGATGGGCTCGAAGAAGGCGTCGTGCTTCTCGGCGCTGGTGCCGGTGAGCGGCTGGAACCAATGGGTGTAATGCGTGGCCCCCTTGCTGGCGGCCCATTCCTTCATGCCGCTGGCCACCTGGTCGGCCAGCTTGCGGTCGATCCGGCTGCCGTCGGTCATGGCCTGCCGCACCGCGAAATAGGCCTCCTCGGTGAGGAACATGCGCATGGCCTCCTCGCCGAAGACGTGCGCACCGAAGTACTCGCTGATGCGCATGCCGGGTGGCTCCACCGTACGGGGTTCCCGGTTCAGGACGTCCTCCTGGGCCTTCGAGCGCAAATAGGGGGCTGACATGGAAATGGATGGTTTTTCGGCGGCGAAGGTATCTTCCAAAGGGGGTATGCTCCGATATTTCAATGATTTTTTTCAAACACCCTATTGATCCAGGGGGGGGGTGAGAATTTTTCCAACAGTACCACGGTGCGGCACGGCGTAGGACGGCAGGCCGCGGAGATCGCGGCACGGACAGGGTGTGGGAAGAGCGGATCAGGTGCCCGCGGGCGGTTCGGCCGGCGGTGCGGGTGGCGTCGGGAGCTCGGGCCGCTGGGCCGTGCTCCCTTCGACAGGCCGGGCGTCGAAGGCCCGTTGCTGGGCCTCCACCTCGCGGCGCACCTCGCTGGCCCCCTTGCGGATCTCGCGCTGCACATCGTCGGTGGCATCGCGCAACTGGCGCATGGCCCGGCCGGCGGTGCGGGCGATGTCGGGAATGCCCTTGGCCCCGAAGAACAGCAGCACGAAGAGCAGGATGACGATCAGTTCGCCGCCGCTGATGTCGAAGAGCAGGAACACGCCCATGGTCCGTCCAAAAGTAGGAAGGTCCCGCAGGGCTGCTGCGGGACCTTCGGATGCGACGGGTCCGATCAGGCGGTGACGCCGGCCGGAGCGGCTTTGCGCTCCTTGTTCTTCAGCAGGTCCGCCGCAATGGCGGAGGCCACGAAGATGGAGCTGTAGGTGCCCACCACGATGCCCACGAACAGGCCGAACACGAAGCCTTTGATGCTCACCCCGCCGAAGAAGAAGATGATCAGCAGCACCAGCATGGTGTTGAAACCGGTGTTCAGCGTACGGCTCAGGGTGGAGTTGATGGCCTTGTTGAACACGGTCATGGTGTCCTCGCGCTTGTGCTCACGCAAGTACTCCCGGATGCGGTCGAACACCACCACGGTATCGTTGATCGAGTACCCGATGACGGTGAGGATGACGGCGATGAAGGCCTCGTCGATCTCCAGGGAGAAGCCCACCACGCCCCACAACAGGGAGTAGAGGCCCAGCACGATCAGCGTGTCGTGCACCAAGGAGAGCAGTGCGCCGATGCCGTACTGCCAGTTGTTGAACCGGACACCGATGTAGATGAACATGAAGACCAGGGCGATGAGCACCGAGGTGATGGCCTTGGTCTTGATGTCGTCGCTGATGGTGGCGTCCACCTTGCGGGCCTCGACGACTTCGTAGCCGCCGCCCACCTTGGCCAGGCCCTCGCCGAGGCGCTGCTCCACGCGGGCGTCGGTGCCCTGGCTCAGGTCGTCGATCAGGTAGTTGGTGGTGATCTTCAGCTGCCGGCTGCCGCCATAGGTCTTCACGCCGATGGAGTATTGCCGTCCGCCTTCCCCGACCAGGAGCGGTTCCAACACGCCGCGCACCTCCTCGGCATCCACTTCGTCCTGGAACTTCACCACATAGGCGCGGCCACCGCTGAAGTCCACGCCCCAGTTGAAACCGCGGGTGACCATGCTGAAGATGCCGATGCCGATGAGCACCAGGCTGATGGCGTAGAACACCTTGCGGCGGCCCATCCACTCGTAGTTGGCGTTCACGAAGATGTTCTTGGACCAGTTGCTCCAGAAGGTGATGGTCTTACCCTTGTCCAACCGCCACGTCATGATCAGGCGGCTGATGAAGATGGCCGTGAACATGGAGGTGAGGATGCCCAGGCCGGTGGTGGTGGCGAAACCGCGGATGGGGCCCGAACCGAAGATGTAGAGGATGACGGCCGTGACGAAGGTGGTGACGTTGGAGTCGATGATGGCCGAGAGGGCGCCCTGGTTGCTGAAGGCCGTCTGGATGGCGGACTTGAGCATGCGGCCGGCGCGGAGCTCCTCACGCACACGTTCGTTGATGAGCACGTTGGCGTCCACGGCCATACCGACGGTGAGCACGATACCGGCGATGCCGGGCAGGGTGAGGGTGGCCTGCATGGAAGCCATGGTGCCCACCAGGAAGAAGACGTTGGCCAGCAGGGCGATGTCGGCGATCCATCCGGCGCCGGCGTAGTACAGGCCCATGACCAGCAGCACGCCCACCAGGGCCACGGCGAAGGAGATGAGGCCGCTGGTGATGTTCTCCTCGCCGAGCGAGGGGCCCACCACCGTTTCGTCGATGATGCGTGCCGGGGCGGGCAGGGCGCCGGCCTTGAGGATGTTGGCCAGGTCCTCGGCCTCCTGGATCTGGCGGTTGAGGTCGCCCGAGCCGAGGGTGATGCTGCTGCGGCCGCCGGAGATCTCGCTGATCACGGTGGGGGCGCTGTACACCAGGTCGTCCAGCACGATGGCCACGGCCTTGCCCACGTTGTCGCCGGTCATCACCTTCCAGGTCTGGGCACCCTCGGCGTCCATCTGCATCACCACCTCCACGTCGCCCTTCATGTCGAAGTCCTGGGCCGCGTTCACGATGGAGGAGCCGTCCAGCTTGGGCTTGCCGCCGCGCGGCACGCGCAGGGCGTAAAGGGTGAGCACGTCGGTGCCCTCGATGGGCTTGGCCCCCCAGGCGAAGCGCAGGTCGGCCGGGAACACGCCGGAAAGGGTGGTGCCGCGCAGGGTGGCGTTCACCGCGGCGGTGTCCAGGGTGCGGGCATTGCCCACGGCGGCGCCCTTGGCCAGCTGGTAACCGCCGGCCTGGGTGCCGAACACGCTGGGGGTCAGCACGGCGAAGAGGGGGTTCTCCTTCTGGAAGTCCGCACGGGCACCGGCGGTGTCGGTGGCGGCCGAGTCGCTGTCGGCACGGAGGGCTTCGAGCAGGTCCTCACCGGCGGTGGTATCCGTGGCGGTGCTGTCGGTGGTGGTGGCCACCGCACCGGTCTCCAGCACCCGCAGTGCCATGCGGCGGTTCTTGGCACGTCCTTCCGGGGTGGCGTTGCTGGCCACGGGATGCTGTGCACCGTAACCCTCGGCTTCAAGGCGCCCCTTGGCGATACCCTTGCGCTCCAGGTCGGCCACCACGGTCTCGGCGCGTTGCTGGCTGAGCTTGAGGTTGGCGTCGGCGTTGCCGGTGCTGTCGGTGTAGCCGCCGATCTTCAGGCGCACGTCGGGATAGGCCTTGAGGATCTCGGCCAGGTTCTTCAGCTGGGCCTCGCTGCTGTCGGTCACCAGCTCGGCGCTGCCGCTGCGGAACACCACGCGGTCGAAGTTGAACCAGGTGGTCTTGTCCGCCGCGCGGCCGCTCTCCAGGAAGCCGAGCAGACCGCTTTCCACACCGCCGGCCAGGCCGTCGATGGTGACGCCCGTGGGCAGGGACTTGTTGTACCCGCCGTCCGTGGCCTCGGTGGCCGTCACCCCGCCCTTGGCCTCCCGAAGGCGCTTGTTGGCCGCCTCCAGCAGGGGGTACACCTCGGTGTTGTCATAGGTCTCCCAGAACTCGAGGTTGGCCGTGCTCTGGAGCACCTTGCGCACACGCTCCTTGTCCTTCACCCCGGGCAGTTCCACCTGGATGCGGCCGCTGAACTGCTGTTTCTGGATGCCGGGCTGGGCCACGCCGAATTTGTCGATGCGGTTGCGCAGGATGTTCTCCGTGTTGTTGATGGCCGTGCGGGCCTCGCGGCGCAGGGCCTCCACGATCTCGGCGTTGGTGGCCTCCCGCGGGAACATGTCCTTCTTGTCGGCCGAGTGGAACACGGCGGCCATCTTGGCGTTGGGGGCCTGCTTGTTCCACTCGTCGGCGAACAGGGTGATGAAATCCTCGGTGCTGCTGACCTGGCGGGCGCGGGCGGCGTTCATCACCGCCTGGAAGGTGGGGTCGCCGCTGTTCTCGCTGAGGTTATCCACCAGCTCGGGGATGCTCACCTCCAGGGTGACGGCCATGCCGCCCTTGAGGTCGAGGCCCAGGTTCATTTCCTTCTCCTTGCACTCGCGGTAGCTGTAGCCCAGCAGGGGATAGATCTTCTCCTCGGCCCGGTCGCGCAGCACCCGGTTCTCCATGACGATGAGCACCGAGTCCCGGTCGGCGGAGGCGTTCTCCGGCACGGCCATGACGGAATCGGCCAGGATCGCCGCCTGCGCACGGGCCTCCCGCTCCACGCCCGAGGTGAAGAAGGAGAAGGAAAGCTGCCACAGGCAAGCGAGCGCCAGCAGGATGGTGAAGATCCACAACGCGCCTCTGTTCTGCATGTCCGACGGGGTGTTTCGGGGGGATGGGGACCGGCCCGCGACGGGCACGGTCTTGCAATGGGGCGGCAAATATAGAAAGCCCCCTGACGCGCGGAACCCCTTGGGCACCACCTAGCTTTGCCGTCCACGGCCAGGCACCGCCGGGGCACCAGCGCCCCGCGGTGGGCCACCGCCCCATGCACCGCTCCCTCCTCCCTCCCGCCGCTGCGCTGCTCCTGCTTGGCGCCCCGGCCCACGGCCAGTTCGTTCTTCACCACGACGGCACGATCCCGGTGACCCGCAACGGCGACCCGGTGCCCATGGCCTGGGCCGGCGGGTTGAACTGGTGCCAGGTCTCGCAGGCGGACCTGGACCTGGACGGGACCAAGGACATCTTCATCTTCGACCGGGCGGGCGGAGAAGTGGTGGTGCTGCGGCACGACGGCGTCCCCGGCAGCACCAACTACACCTACGACCCGGTGCTGAGCAGCACCTGGCCCTTCAACGAACTGGACAGCTGGGCGCTGCTGCGCGATTACAACTGCGACGGCAAGGAGGACCTGTTCGCCTATGCCAAGGGGCAGGGCGGTTTCGGGGTGTACCGCAACGTGAGCGACGGCGGCACGCTGGCCTTCGAACTGGCGTTCAGCCTGGTGGGCAGCAACTACGTGCCCACCTGGAGCCCCAACCTGTACGTGACCCAGGTGGACGTGCCGGCCATCGACGACATCGATGCGGACGGCGATCTGGACGTGATCACCTTCAGCATCTTCGGTTCCTACGTGGAGTACCACAAGAACTTGAGCATGGAGCAGTACGGCACCTGCGACAGCCTCACCTACGAGGTGCGCAACCGGTGCTGGGGCTATTTCAGCGAGAACATCAACAACAACTCCACGCAGCTCAACCACCCCTGCGGCTTCAACGTGCCCAACCCCGAGTTCCCGCTGGAGCCCGGGGCCATCGCCGATGCGGTGCGCGCCATGCGGCAGCCGGGCCAGGGGGCGGTGCGGACCCATGGGGACCTGGTGGCCGACGGCCGTGCGGCCGCCCACGTGGGCAGCACCCTGCTCACCCTGGACCTCAACGGCGATACGGTCCGGGAGCTCATCCTGGGCGACATCTCGTTCAACACCCTGAACGCGCTCTTCAACGGAGGCAGCCTGAACAACGCCATGATGGTGGCGCAGGACAGCCTCTACCCCGCTTCGGACGTGCCGGTGGAACTGCCGGTGTTCCCCGGGGCCTACCATGTGGACGTGAACCAGGACGGGAAGCGCGACCTGGTGGTGAGCCCCAACGCCACCAGCCTGAGCCACAACGACCGCAGCGTGTGGTACTATCTGAACACGGGTACCGATGCGGTGCCGGTGTTCATTCTGCAGGACAGCACCCTGTGGCAGGGGGCCATGCTCGACTTCGGCGAGGGTGCCTACCCCGTGCCCTTCGACCACAACGGTGACGGGCTGATGGACCTGGTGGTGGCCAACTACGGGTACTACAACGCGGGCGGCGATTACCCGGGCAAGCTGGCCCTGCTGGAGAACACGGGCACGGCCACGGCCCCGGCGTTCACCTTGGTGACCACGGACTACATGGGATTGAGCGGGAGCGGTATAGGCGCCGCGATGTATCCGGCCTTCGGCGATCTGGACGGCGATGGCGACCAGGACCTGCTCATCGGGGACCTCCAAGGGCGCATCCATCGGTTCCAGAACACGAGCACCGGTGCGGTGGCCGCCTTCAGCCTGCAAACGCCCAACATCACCGACAACAACGGGGTCCAGATCGATGTGGGCCAGTTCGCCACGCCCCAGCTGGTGCGGGTGGACGGCGACACCCTGCCGGACCTGCTCGTGGGCGAACGCAACGGCAACATCAATTACTACCGCAACACGGGCACCGCCACGACACCGGTGTGGACCCTGGAGAACGACAGCCTGGGCGGGGTGGTAGTGAACGAATGGTGGAACGTGACCGGGTACAGCGTGCCCTGGATGTTCGTCAACAATGACGGCGAGCGCGAACTGTTGGTGGGCTCCGAATCGGGCTGGGTGCACCACTACAAGAACATCGACAACAACCTCGGCGGCCTGTTCACCGAGGTGGACAGCATGTTCCAGGAGATCCGCGAGGGCATGCGCAGCAGCATCAGCCTGGCGGACATCAACGGGGACGGGCACCTGGACGCTTTCACGGGCAACTACCGCGGGGGCCTCGGCTTCTGGCGGAACGATGCGGGCGTGGGCATCGGCGGGCGCGACGGCGGTCTTGCGGCGTCGCTGGTGCTGCGCCCCAACCCGAGCGGCGACCGGGTGGAATTGCTGGTGGGCGATGCGTTCACCCCAGGCCTCACCTACCGCGTGGTGGACGCCGCCGGTGCGCAGGTGCTGGCCGGTCGCGTGGAACAACCGCGGCAGGGCATCGACATCGGCCGGCTGGCCCCCGGCGCCTA
>JABWBQ010000015.1 GCA_013360395.1 Flavobacteriales bacterium | reverse complement strand
CCGAGCGCCTTGCCACGCCCCCGGAAGCCGAGGCGCGCGCCATGGCCTGGGTGGATGCCCTGCGCGCCGCAGGCGCCTTGGAAGCCTCGTTGGACACCTGCATCCTGCTGAACGACACCCTGCGCTGCACCCTGCACCGCGGGCCCGACCACCGCTGGGCCGCGCTTTCCGGCGCCGGCATTCCGCCCGACATGGCGGGGCGGGTGAAGTTCCGGGAACGTGCCCACGCCGGCCGGCCCATCTCCCCCCAGCGCACCGTGAAGCTCCTGGACGACCTGCTGCGCGATGCCGAGGACCACGGCCACCCCTTCGCCACCGTGCGGCTGGACAGCCTGCGAGCCACTGGCGATGGGCTGCAGGCCGTGGTGCGTGTGGACCGCGGGCCCCTGGTGCGCATCGACAGCGTGGTGGTGAAAGGCAACGCCCGCACCTCGGTGCGCTACCTGCACCAGCACATCGGCATACGGCCGGGCGACGTGTACGACGAATCGCTGATCGTGGCGTTGGACCGCCGCCTGCGCGAGCTGCCCTTCGTGACCCAGCGGCAGAAGCCCTACGTGCTCTTCGCCCCCGAACGCACCAAGCTCTACCTCTTCCTGGACCACCGCCGCGCCAGCTCCATCAACGGCATCCTGGGGGTGCTGCCCGATGCCGCCACCGGGCGTGTGGCCTTCACCGGCGACGTGGACCTGAAGCTGCGCAACGCCCTGCGCCGCGGGGAGTCCATCGACCTCAACTGGCGCAGCCTGAAGGACCGCACCCAGGACCTGAAGGTGCGCACCGCCGTGCCCTTCCTGTTCCGCACCCCCTTCGGCATCGACCTCTCGCTGAAGCTCTTCCGCCGCGACACCTCGTTCCTGGAGGTGAACGGCCGCGGGGCCGTGCAGCTCGCCCTGCGGCAGGGCGACGTGCTGAGCGTCTTCGTGAACAGCCGTTCCTCCAAGCCCCTGGGGCGCTCCACCGTGCTGCCACCCGGCATGGGCCATGTGAAGCTGCTCACCTACGGCCTGGGCATCGAACGCACGCGGTTCGACTACCGCCTGAACCCGCAGCGCGGCCACGCCGTGGTGCTGGAGGGTTCGGCCGGCAACAAGGAGAGCCGGGTGCCCGACCCGATGGACAACAGCCTCACGGTGGCGACGCGCACGCTGCAGGTGCAGGCCGAGGGGCAGGTGGTGGTGCACCTGGCGTTGGGGCGCCGCGGCACGGTGCGCCTGGCGGCGCAGGGGGGCACCATGCTCAACGACCGGCTGTACCTCAACGAGCTGTACCGGCTGGGCGGCATCCGCAACCTGCGCGGAGTGGACGAAGCCTCGATCTATGCCAGCAGCTTCGCCATCGGCACGGTGGAGTACCGCCTGCTGCTGGAGGAGAACAGCAACGCCTTCGTCTTTGTGGACCAGGCCTGGTGGGAGGACCGCAGCCGGGCGGAGCCGCTCGTGGACGACCCCATCGGGTTCGGCATCGGCACCAACTTCGAGACCAAGGCCGGTATCTTCAGCCTCACCTATGCGCTGGGGAGCCAGTTCAACAACCCCTTCGACATACGCGATGGCAAGGTCCACTTCGGCTTCACCAGCCTCTTCTGAGCGACCGTCCGGAGGCGTCGGGGTCGGTGTGGCGATCGCCCTGGCGTTGGTGTGGAGCGCCGCCCAGGCCAAGGAGCCGCCACGGCAGGGGCTCGCGGACATGCTGCTCGAGTACCTGGGCGTCCGTTATCCGGGCACGCCCCTCGGGGGGCACATCCTGTACGTGTCGGTGCAGCGCCAGCAGCTGTTCCATGTGGTGGACGGCCGTGTCCGGGACAGCTACCCCATCGCCACCGCGCGGGCCGGCCTGGGCAACACCGCGGACAGTTTCCGCACGCCGCCGGGCCTGCACCGCGTGGTGGAGAAGATCGGCGGCGGGCTCCCGCCCGGGGCAGTGCTCAAGGACCGGCGGCCCACCGGCGAAGTGGCCGACCTGGCCCGTGCCGACCGTTCACGCGATGTGATCACCTCCCGCATCCTGCGGCTGGAAGGTCTGGAGGATGGCGTGAACCGCGGCGGCGGCGTGGACAGCTATGCCCGGCAGATCTACGTGCACGGCACGGGCGACGAAGGGTCCCTGAACACGCCCTCCTCCATGGGCTGCGTGCGCATGGGCAACGCGGACATCATCGCCCTGTTCGACCAGGTGCCCGTGGGCACGCTGGTGGTGATCCTGGACAACTGAGGCGGCCCCGGCCCGTACCTTCGTGCGCATGGTGTGGCCGGGCCGCAGGAGGATCGATCGGTGCGTGGGCGGGGATGCCATCCGCTGCGTGCGGCGGGCCCTGCCCGTGGCACGCTGCCTGCCATGGGTGCTGGTCGTCGCGCTGGTCCAGGGCTGCGGCAGCCGCCCGCCCGCACGGCCGGGCACGGCGGACAACATGGCCTACCTCTACGGCCAGGAGGCCTCCAGCATGGAGTTCCGGGCCCGGGTGCACCATCTGCCCGACCAGGCCTCGGTGATCTTCTTCAGCCTTCGCACACGCGACCTGCTGTACAAGGGCGATGGGGACGGACCGCCCTTCCGCGCCTCGGTCCGTGTGACCTACGAGGCGTTCAGTGACTGGAACGCACGCACCCTGCTGGACAGCTCCAGCACGCTGGTGCACGACACCCGGAACGGCCCCGGCGACGACCAAGAGCTCATCGGGCGGATGGACCTGCGGCGCAATGAACGCAGCAGCTTCGTGCTGCGGATCACGGCCCACGACCTGAACCGCAATGCACGCAGCACGGTGCTGATCGACGTGGACCATGCGGACGGCGGGGTCCGCCAGGATTTCCTGCCGATGGAACGCGACCGCGACCTGCCCTATTTCGACGACCATTTCGGCGGACCTATCGCGCTGCGCATCCATTGCCCCCGCTACGCCGGACGCACGCTGCTGGCGGCGCATCACCCCCTGGACCAACGGCTGCCCACCCCGGTGTTCACCGACCAGGGGGGGCCCGAACCCGGGGTCGTTCCGGACAGCAGTTTCACCGTGCAGGTGGATGCCAAGGGCGACCTGTTCCTGGACCTGGTGCGGCCGGGCTGTTACCACCTGCGGCCGGACAGCGCGCGCAGCGACGGGTACAGTCTTTTCGTGCTCGGCGCGGGTCACCCGTACGTGGCCGACGCGCAAGGCATGGTGCCCGCGCTTCGCTACATCACCTCCATGCAGGAGTTCGACCGCATCCGCAACGCGACGGACGTCCGCAAGGCCGTGGAGCAGTTCTGGCTGGATGCGGCGGGCGACCGTGAGCGGGCGCGCGCCGCCATCCGGGCCTACTACGGTCGCGTGGAAAGCGCGAACCGCTACTTCACAGCGCACGTGGAGGGCTGGCGCACGGACCGGGGCCTGGTGCACATCATCTTCGGCACCCCGACCACCATCCACCGCACGGCCCGGGGAGAGGTGTGGACCTACGGGGAGGAGAGCAACCTGATGAGCACCTCGTTCACGTTCATCCGGCGCAGTTCGCCTTTCACCGCCAACGACCTGGTGCTGGAGCGCGACCCCCTGCTGAAGGGGGCCTGGTACCGCAACGTGGAAAGCTGGCGCAACGGCCGTGTGCTGCAGAACTGATGGCGGGACGTGACGGCATCCTCTTCGGCATCCATCCGGTGCTGGAAGCCTTGCGCTCGGGCGCGACGGTGGAGCGTGTCCTCCTGAAGCGGGACGCCACCGGTGAGGGCCCCCGCACCGTGCGACAGACCGCGCAAAGCCTCGGGGTGCCCGTGCAGATGGTGCCCGCCGAGAAGCTGGACCGCCTGACGCGCGGCGAGCACCAGGGCGTGGTGGCCCTGGTGAGCCCGGTGGGCCGGCAGGACCTGGACGAAGTGATCAGCATGGCGTACGAGCGTGGCGAGCGGCCCCTGATCGTGGCGTTGGACGGGGTGACCGACGTGCGCAATGCCGGGGCCGTGGCCCGCAGTGCCGAATGCCTGGGCGCGCATGCCCTGCTGGTGCCCGTCACCGGCTCGGCGCGCCTTGGACCGGATGCGGTGAAGAGCTCGGCCGGCGCCCTGATGCGGCTGCCGGTGTGCCGCACGCGCATGTTGGTGGACGGCCTGCATGTGGCCCGGGCCCATGGCCTGCGCATCGTGGCCTGCACCGAGAAGGCGCGCACGGACCTGCAGGAAGCGGACCTCTCGGGACCCCTGGTGCTGGTGCTCGGGGCGGAGGACACCGGGATCAGCGACCGGGTGCTGCGCATGGCCGACACCTTGGTGCGCATCCCCATGGTGGGCCGCTTGGGTTCGCTCAACGTCAGTGTCGCCGCGGGGATCGCGCTCTACGCCACCCACACCGCACGTTCCCGGACCGACCGCTGAGGCGGCTCCGCCGATCGTGTGAGGGTATCCGTCCGTCCGATCCCCGCTTCCGTCGATAACCTTTCGCCCCAAGGTCCGGTACAAAGGGCCGCGAACTCCGGGACCACTCCTCCCGCGGGAACGCGAGAACGAACGGACCATGGATCGGAAAGCCTTCCAGAAGGGCCTGATCGTCAGCACCATGCTGCTGACCAGCGCCATCGGCCTCCAAGCCCAGACCCCACCCACCACCCTGACCGTGCGGGTGTCCGGGCTCACCGCCCAGGAGCGTGACGCCTTGGCCCAGGACCTGCGCAACGGCACCGGCCTGGAGCTGGCCTTCGCCTGCGTGCCCGCCGGGCTTCTGGTGATCGCCCCGGTGGATCCCCAGAGCGGGATCGATCCGCACGTCGCCGCCGCCCCCAGCATCGGCCGCACGGTGACCACCGCCCGCGCCGTGGAGGAAACCCTGACCCTGCAGCAGGCCGAGGACCTCTGCACCAACGCCCGCAACCAATGAGCCTCCAGCGCCCCGTCCGCTCCTGCGCCAAGGCCGTGATGACCCTCCTCGCGGTCGTCGGCCTTTCCGCCACCAACACCATGGGCCAGCTGGTGGTGGGCCCGCAGACGAACCTCCAGCAACTGGCCGCCACCATCACCGGCCCGGGGGTGACCATCAGCAACCCGGTGATCACCTGCCACAGCCTGGGGTATGGCGAGTTCACCTACACCGGCAGCGCCCTGACGGCCGAGGAGGGGGTGCTCCTCACAACGGGCCGGATCAGCGATGCGCCGGGCCCCAACAACAACAGCGGCAACAGCAACTGGTTCGGCCAGGGCACCGCGGGCGACCCCGTCCTCAACGCGGTCACCGGGCGCAACACGATGGACGCCTGCAAGTTCGAGTTCGACATCATCCCCACGGGCGACAGCCTCTCGTTCAACTTCGTGTTCGCCAGCGAGGAGTACAACGAGTGGGTGGGCTCCCAGTACAACGACGTCTTCGGCTTCTACATCAGCGGCCCGGGCATCGTGGGCGACCCGAACGCGGGCAGCGCCAAGAACATCGCCCTGATCCCCGGCAGCAACCAGCCGGTGACGATCAACAACGTGAACAACGGCAGCAACGCGGCCTATTACCACGACAACGCCGGTGGTGCCGACATCCAGTACGATGGCTACACCCAGGGCCTGGTGGCGCGCAGTGCGGTGACCCCCTGTGCGACCTACCACCTGAAACTGGTGATCGCCGACGCCTCCGACCGGAAGTACGACTCGGGCGTGTTCATCGAGAAGATCGAGAGCAACAACGTGACCATGCAGGCCTTCACGGTGAACGGGACCCCCGAGCTCGTGGAAGGCTGCAACCCGGGCTGGGTGCGTTTCGCACGCCCCTTCGCGCAGCCCACACCGCTCCCCATCACGTACTACATCCAGGGCAGCGCCACCAACGGCACGGACTACACGGCCATCGCCCCGGTGAACCCCCTCCTGGCCAAGACCATCACCATCCCGGCGAACCAGACCCACGTGGACCGGCCGGTGGATCCCGTGGCCGACGGCCTCAATGAAGGCACCGAGGAACTGCTCTTCATCCTAGGGAACCCCTTCTGCCCGGCGCAGAACCTGGACTCCCTGGTCTTCCCCTTGTTGGACACGCTGTCCTCCACGGTCTCGCCCGGCGGCACGATCTGCGCCGGTGGTTCCTGGCCGATGCAGGTCACCGGTGGTTCGACCTACAGCTGGAGCCCCGCCAGTGGCCTGAGCTGCACCACCTGTGCCGACCCGGTCGCCTCGCCCACCGCCACCACCACGTACACCGTGACGATCACCGACGGCAGCTGCACGCGCCAGGTGAGCCGCCAGGTGCGCGTGAGCAGCCTTGCGCTCAGCGCCGTGGTCACCGCACCCCTGTGCCAAGGCCAGGCCAACGGCGCCATCAACCTCAGCACCGCCGGCGGCGTGGCGCCCTACAGCTACTCCTGGTCCGGCCCCAACGGGTTCACCGCTTCCACGCAGGACATCAGCGGCCTTGCCGCGGGCACCTACACGGTGACGGTGACCGATGCCGCCTGTACGCAGACGCAGAGCTTCAACGTGACCGCCCCGGGCGTCCTGCAGGCGGTGCTGGAACCTGCTGTCCTCGCCTTCGGGCAGAACATCAGCTGCCACGGTGGTAGCGATGGTTCCATCGACGCCACCATCACCGGAGGCACCGGGCCGTACAGCACCTCCTGGTCCGGGCCGAACGGATACACCAGCCTCAGCGCCGACATCGCCGGGCTCGCCGCCGGTGCCTACACGCTGAACGTGACCGACGCCAACGGCTGTTCCACCACGGCCGGGGTGACCCTGGTGGAGGCCACACCGGTGGTGGCCGGCATCGGCCAGACCACGCCGGTGGTCTGCTTCGGCGATGGGGCCGGCAGCGCCACCGCCACCGCCAGCGGCGGCATCCCGCCCTACACCTATGCGTGGAACACCAGTCCCGTGCAGCACTCCGCCACGGCCACCGCGCTCACGCCCGGCACATGGACGGTGACGGTGAGCGATGGCTACGGATGCACCGGCACGGCCACGGCCAGCATCGGCGGGCCCACGGCCCCGATCGGCATCAGCACCAACCTGCTGACGCATGTGCAGTGCTTCGGCGCCACCACGGGCAGCGCCACGGTGTCCGTCAGCGGCGGCACCGCCCCGCACAGCATCACCTGGAACACCAACCCGGTGCAGAACGGGGCCACGGCCAACAACCTCGCCGCGGGCACCTGGACCGCCACGGTGACCGACGGCAACGGCTGTACCGCGCAGCACAGCGTGACCATCACGCAACCGGCGGCCGCGTTGAGCGCCACGGTGCAGGCACAGAGCGATGTCCTGTGCCACGGCGACGCCAGCGGCACCGCCACGGTGAGCGCCAGCGGCGGCACCGGGCCCTACACCCATGTCTGGAACACCGTGCCCCCGCAGAACGGCGCCACCGCCGTCAACCTGCCGGCCGGCACCTGGACCTGCACGGTGACCGATGTGAACCAGTGCAGCACCACCGTGAGCGTGACGATCGCCCAGCCTGCCAGCGCGCTGGAGGCCACGGTCGCCTCGACCACGGCGGTGCTGTGCCACGGGCAGAGCACGGGCAGCGCCACGGTGAACGTCACGGGTGGAACGGCGCCATACGCCCACAGCTGGAACACGAGCCCGGTGCAGAACGGGGCCACGGCCATCAACCTGCCGGCCGGCACCTGGACCTGCACGGTGAGCGACGCGCACGGGTGCAGCAGCACCGTGCAGGCCGTGGTGGCACAGCCCGCCTCCCCGCTCCAGGCGAACCTGCTCAGCACCACGCCGGAGACCTGCTTCGGCGACGGGGCGGGAACGGCCGTGCTGAGCATCACCGGCGGCAGCGGCGCCTACGCCGTGAGCTGGAACACGAACCCCGCCCAGAGCGGCGTGATGGCCACCGGCCTGGCGGCCGGCACCTGGACCGCCACGGTGACCGACCAGAACGGATGCCCCTTGATGGCCACCGTGAACGCCATCGTCGGCGGGCCGACCGCACCGCTGGACCTGAGCGCCAGCACCACGGCGCCCTCCTGCTCAGGGGGAAATACCGGCAGCATCGACCTCACGGTGGGCGGCGGCATGGCCCCGTACACCTACGCGTGGTCCGGACCGGGCGGCTTCAGCAGCAATGCGCAGGATATCGGCGGCCTCGCCGCCGGGACCTACACGGTGCTGGTGACCGATGCCCATGGTTGCACGGCCACGACGGACCGGACCCTCGGTCAGCCCGCCGCCCTGGGCGTTACCGCAACAGTCTCGGATCTGCAATGCCGCAATGACCTCTCGGGTGCCATCGCCATCACCCCGGCGGGCGGCACCGCGCCTTACACCTACGCCTGGTCCGGACCGAACGGTCTCTCCAGCGCAGCGGAAGACCTGACCGGCCTTGCCGCCGGCGCCTACGCGCTGACGATGACCGACGCCAACGGATGTACGATGACCACCGGCTGGAACGTGGCGGAGCCCGCTGCGCTGATGGCCGGCATCGCGGCGCAAGCCCCCGCCACCTGCCACGGAACGGCCACCGGCAGCGCCACGGCCACCGCCAGCGGCGGCACCGCGCCCTACACCTTCCAATGGAACACCAGCCCCGTGCAGAACAGTGCCTCGGCCACCGGCCTTGCCGCCGGTAGCTGGACCTGCACGGTGACCGATGCCCACGGCTGCACCGCCGCCATCGACGTGGTGATCGGCCAGCCCTCCGCGCCCCTGACCACCGGCATCGGTGCCAATACGCCGGTGAGCTGCGCGGGCGGCATGAACGGCAGCGCCACCGTGACCGCAAGCGGCGGCACCGGCCCTTACACTTTCCAATGGAACACGAGCCCTGTGCAGAACGGAGCCACGGCCTCCGGCCTGGCCGCCGGCACCTGGACCTGCACGGTGACCGATGCCCACGGCTGCACCGCCGCACAGGCCGTGAGCGTCACGCAGCCCGCTGCGCCGCTGGCCGCTTCGATCGGATCCACCACGCCCGCCGGCTGCTTCGGTGAGGCGACCGGCACGGCCACCGCCGATGCCACCGGTGGGACCGCGCCCTATGCCTACAGTTGGAACACGAGCCCGGTGCAGACGAACGCCACGGCCACCGGCCTGGCCGCCGGCACCTGGACCTGCACAGTGACCGATGCGCGCGGCTGCGTGAGCAGCGCACAGGCCTCGGTGGGCCAGCCTGCGGCCCCCATCGCGACCTCGGCCGTGATCACCCCGGCGGCCTGCCAGGGTGCGAGCAACGGCACCGTGGACCTCACCACCACCGGCGGCACCGCACCTTACACCCATGCCTGGTCCGGGCCGGGCGGCTTCACCGCGAACACGGCCGATATCAGCGGGCTTGCCGCCGGTGTGTACCAGGTCACCGTCACCGACGCGAACGGCTGCACGCACACCAGCAGCTGGAACGTGAACCAGCCCGGCCTCTTCACCGTGAGCGGCAGCGCGACCACCTATCCCGGCGGCGCGCATGTAAGCTGCCCCGGTGCCGCTGACGGCAGCATCGCGATGAACGTGAGCGGCGCCACTCCACCCTACACCTTCGTGTGGTCCGGGCCCAACGGCTTCACCGCGAACACCGAGGACATCAGCGGGCTCGCCGCCGGTGCCTACACGCTCACCATCACCGACGACAACGGCTGCTCCACTTCGGAGAGCTTCACCCTGAACGCGCCGCAACCGCTGCAGGTGCTGTTGGCCGCGGCGGATCAGGGCAACGGGTTCGGCGTGTCGTGCTTCGGGGTCGCCGACGGCAGCATCGATGCGAGCCTCAGCGGCGGCATCGCACCGCTGGCCCTGTCGTGGAGCGGACCCAACGGTTTCACCGCCAACAACGAGGACATCAGCGGGCTGGCCGCAGGGGCGTACACGCTGAACGTCACCGACGTCAACGGTTGCACCACGAACGCCGCGCTGGTGCTGAGCACCCCGACCGCGCTGGTGCCGGACATCTCCCTCACCACCGACGCGTTGTGCCACGGTGGTGCTTCGGGCAGCGCCAGCGCCACCGTCACTGGCGGGGTCGCACCGCACCAGTTCTCCTGGAACACGGTACCGCCGCAGCTCTCCGCCAACGCCACGGGCCTGGCGGCCGGTACGTGGACGGTGACCGTGACCGATGCGAACGGATGCACGGCACAGGAGGTGGCCGTGATCGGTGAGCCCATCGCCGCGCTGGGCGCCACCATCGCCACCTGGACCGATGCCGGCTGCCAGGGCGCCTCCAACGGGAACGCCACGGCGGAGGCCACCGGCGGGACCGCTCCGTACACGTATGCGTGGAACACGACGCCTGTTCAGAACGGTGCCACCGCCTCCGGCCTTGCCGCCGGCACCTGGACCTGCACGGTGACCGACGCGCACGGCTGCACCACGACCGTGGATGCGGTCATCGGTGAGCCGGCCGCCGCGCTGAGCGCCACCGCCACGCTGCTGAACCCCGTAGGCTGCCACGGCGGCAGCGACGGATCCGCCACGGTGAACGCCGCCGGCGGCACCGCGCCCTACACCTATTCCTGGAACACGGTGCCGGCCCAGCTGACGGCGACGGCTTCCGGCCTCGCCGCCGGCGCCTGGACCTGCACCGTGACCGACGCTCACGGTTGCACCGCGATCGCCGTGGTACAAGTGACCCAGCCCACCGCCGCGCTGACCGCCACCCTGGCCGCCACCACGGACGTGGCCTGCTCCGGCAACACCGGCAGTGCTTCCGTGAACGCCGCCGGCGGCACTGCGCCCTACACCTATGCCTGGAACACGGTGCCCGTGCAGACGGGTTCCACCGCCACCCAGCTCGGTGCGGGCACATGGACGTGCACGGTGACCGATGCCAACGGCTGCACCGCCACCGTGGATGCGGTGATCGACGCGCCGCCGGGTACGCTCGTGGCCAGCCTCGCCTCCAGCACGGACGTGGACTGTTACGGCCAGGCCACGGGCACCGCCGAGGTATCCGCCTCGCTGGGCACCGCGCCCTACACCTACGCCTGGAACACGACGCCCGTGCAACAGACCGCGCTGGCCACGGGCCTTGCCGCAGGCACCCATCTGTGCACGGTGACGGATGCCAACGGCTGCACCGCCCTGGTGAGCGCCACCATCGGCACGCCGGCGGCCGCCCTGGCCGCCACGATCACCGCCACCGAAGGGGTGAGCTGCCACGGCCTCACCGACGGTGGCGCCACGGCGGCCAGCACCGGAGGGACCGGGGCGGTGACCTTCATCTGGAATAGCCTGCCCGTTCAGACCGGGCCGCAGCTGAGCAATGTGGGCCCCGGCACCTACGTGGTGACCGCCACGGACACCAACGGATGCACGGCCACCGCGCAGGCGGTGGTGACCGCACCGGCGGCAAGCCTGGGCCTGTCCACGGTATCCATCACGCCTCAGACCTGCTTCGGCAGCACCAACGGGCAGGCCACTGTGAGCGCCTCGGGCGGTACCGCGCCGTACAGCTTCGCGTGGAACACCGTGCCCGCCCAGTTCGGCGCCACGGCCAACGGTCTGGCGCAGGGTACCTGGACCGTGACGGCCACGGATGCCAGCGGCTGCACCGCATCGCTGGCCGTCCTCATCGGCGGGCCGGCGGCACCGCTGTCGCTGTCCATCGCCAGCACCACCGATGTCGCCTGCCATGGCGCGTCCACCGGTTCGGCCACGGTGAACGCCACCGGTGGCACGGCCCCCTACACCATCACCTGGAACAGCATCCCCGCGCAAACGGGCGCCACGGCGACGAACCTGCCCGCTGGCAGCCACACCGCCACCGTGGTGGACGCCAACGGCTGCACGGCGAGCACGGTGGTCACCCTGCACGAGCCCGCCTCGGAGATCCTCCCCTATGTGGAGAACCTGGGCATGGTGAGCTGCCACGGCGGCAACGACGGCTTCGCCGAGATCGAGGTCAATGGCGGCAGCGGCAGCTTCAGCATCACCTGGAACACCGTACCGGTGCAGACCGGCGCGCTGGCCACGGGCCTGACCGCAGGCACTTGGACGGCGACGGTGACGGACAACAACGGCTGCAACCTCCCCAAGTTCTTCCCGGTGACGATCACCGGACCGGCCGCACCGCTGGCCATCGCCAGCCAGGTGAGCGATCATCTCGGAACCAACATCTCCTGCCACGGCGGGGATGATGGCTGGATCGACGTGACGGTGAGCGGCGGCACGATGCCGTACAACTACACCTGGACCGATGAATGGGGCAACCAGACGGGTCTGGAGGATGTGACAGGCCTCAGCGCCGGCGACTACGCCCTGACGGTGAGCGACGGCAACGGCTGCACCGCTTCGGTGAGCTTCACACTGACAGAACCCGCACTGCTGGAAGCCACGGCCAGCATCGTGCCCGCTGCCTGCCAAGGGGCGGCCAACGGTGCCATCGACCTGGCGGTGAACGGCGGCACGGCCCCGTATCAACAGAGCTGGAGCGGGCCCAACGGTTTCAGCGCCAGCACGGAGGATCTGAGCGGCCTGGCCGCCGGGGTGTACATCGTGACGGTGACCGATGCCAACGGCTGCAGCATCCAGCGCAGCTTCAGCGTGATCCAGCCCGGCCTCTTCACCATCGGCGCGGCCGTGAGCGACCATAACGGCAGCGGCGTGAGCTGTGCCGGGGCCGCCGACGGCGCCATCGACCTGACCGTTGCCGGTGCCACGCCGCCCTACACCTTCAGCTGGTCCGGGCCCAATGGCTTTGCCAGCACCGATGAGGACATCGCCGGGCTTGTGGCCGGCACCTACACCGTGACCGTGACCGACGACAACGGATGCGCGGCTGCCGAGGCCTGGACCCTGTCCGCACCGGCACTGCTCAACGTGCTGGCCATCGCGCCCAAGCACAACGACACGGAGATCAGCTGTGCCGGTGGCAACGACGGTGCCATCGACGCCACGGTGTTCGGCGGCACCGCTCCGTACAACTTCTCTTGGAGCGGACCGAACGGGTACTCGGCGAACGGTGAGGACCTCACCGGCCTGACGGCGGGGACCTATGCCGTGGTGGTGACCGATGCCAACGGCTGCACGGCCACGGCGAGCGTGGAGCTGCTGGAACCTGCGCCCATCGCCAGCAGCATCGTGCTGAGCCAGACCGTCAGTGGCGACGCCATCACCTGCCACGGCGCGAGCAACGGCTCGATCGACCTGGGGTTGAGCGGGGGCATTGCGCCCTACGCCGTGACCTGGAGCGGTCCGAACGGCTTCACCGCCAATGGCAGCGACCTGAACAACCTGATGGCCGGGACCTATACGGCCACCATCGTGGACGCCAACGGATGCACCGCCACGGCCACGACGACCCTTACCGAGCCCGTTCCCCTGGTGCTGACCGGTGATCCGAGCAGCACGGTGGGCGGCACGGCCATCGGATGTGCCGGTGCCTCCGACGGCGCCATCGACCTGCATGTCGCCGGCGGTGCCGGAAGCATGACCTTCCAGTGGACCGGCCCCAACGCCTTCGTCAGCACTTCGGAAGACCCCACCGGCCTTGCCGCCGGCCTGTACGCCGTGACGGTGATGGACGCCAACGGATGCGTGGACACCGCCTCCTTCCTGCTCGATGAGCCCGTGGCCATCACCACCACCCAACAGGTGCAGGACGCGCTCTGCCAGGGCAGTTCGGACGGTGCGGTGGACCTGGCCATCAGCGGCGGCATCGCCCCGATGAGCATCAGCTGGACCGGCCCCAACGGCTTCACCGCCAACAGCGAGGACCTCACCAACGTGTTCGCCGGGGTGTACGTGGCCACCATCACCGACGCGAACGGCTGCACGCACGTGCAACCCGTGAACGTGCAGGAGCCCGGCATGTTCGCCGTGAGCTCCTGGATGAGCGGCTATCCGGGCGGTTACCAGGTGAGCTGCGCCGGTGCCTCGGACGGTACACTGGACATCGGCGTGACCGGAGGTACGCCGGGCTACCAGTACAGCTGGACCGGTCCCAACGGGTACACCAGCGGCGACCAGGACCTCACGGGGGTCCCGGCGGGCAACTACTTCGTGGTGATCACCGACGCCAACGGGTGCAGCCATCTGGAGCAATACGCCCTGGTGGCCCCCGCACCGATCACCGCCGGTCTGGCAGCCAGCGTCTGGCCGGGCGGTGCCAACACCAGCTGCGATGGGTCCTACACCGGTTCCATCGACGCCACCATCGTCGGCGGCCTGGCCCCCTACGCGGTGAGCTGGACCGGCCCCAACGGGTTCACGGCCAACACCCAGGACCCGACCGGTCTGCTGGCCGGCAGCTATACGCTGGCGGTGACCGATGCCGTGGGCTGCTCCATCCAACAGACCATCACCCTCACCGCCCCGGCGCCGATGGATGCCACCATCACCACGAGCGTGTTCAACGGCGGCACCGGAGTGAGCTGTGATGGTGCCAGCGACGGTGCGCTGGACCTCACCGCCCAGGGCGGCACGGCCCCCTACACCGTGCTGTGGCAGGGGCCGAACGGCTACACGAGCAACAGCATGGACCCGGTCGGCCTGGCCGCCGGCGCCTACACGGCCACCGTCACGGACGTGAACGGTTGCATGGCCACCGCCACGGCCACCTTGACGGCGCCGGCACCCATCACGATCGATCTGCAGGCCGCCCACTTCGGTGGCGGCTTCACCCTGCCCTGCTTCGGCAGTGAGGCGGGCAGCGTCATGGCGAACGTCACCGGCGGCAACGGCAATCTGCAATACGTGTGGACCGGGCCCAACGGCTTCACCGCCTCCACGGCCTCCATCAGCGGGCTGGGCGCCGGCACCTACACGCTGACCGCCAGCGACGCCAGCGGCTGCTCCGCGACAGCCTCCATCACCCTGGGTGCTCCGCCCGCCTTCACCGGCGACCTGGTGTTGAGCGATGCGGGCAACGGCTTCCAGGTGAGCTGCGGAGCCACGGACGGCAGCATCGACCTCACCGTGAACGGCGGCCTCGCCCCCTACCAGTTCGGGTGGACCGGCCCCAACGGCTTCGCCGCCACCAGTGAGGACCTCGCCGGCCTCGCCGCCGGCACCTACACGGTGGAGATCGTCGACGCGAACGGATGTGCGGCGACGCAACAGGCCATGCTCAGTGCACCGCAGCCCCTGCAGGCCACCCTGGTCAACAGCGGCACCGTGTGCGATGGTGGCAGCGACGGCAGCATCGACCTGACCGTGACCGGCGGTGTGCTTCCGTACACCTATGCCTGGAGCGGCCCGAACGGCCCGATCGGCAACAGCGAGGACCTCGCCGGGCTGGCGGGCGGCACCTACACCGTGACCGTGCTCGATGCCGGATCCTGCAGCGGAAGCTGGAGCACCACCATGGCCGCCAGCGCACCGATCGCCCTGAGCACGTATGTGAGCCAGTACGGCAACACCAACATCGCCTGTGCGGGCGACAGCAGCGGGGTCATCGCCGTGCTCGCCACGGGCGGAACCGGCCAGCTGGACCTGGTGTGGACCGGCCCCAACGGCTTCGCAGCCAGCGGCACCGACACCCTCACCGCCCTGATCGCCGGCACCTACACGCTGACGGTCACCGATGGTAACGGCTGCACGCAGGACACCAGCCTGACCCTCACCGAGCCCGCGCAGCCGATCGACGCAAGCCTCACCGCACAAGCCTTCCCCAGCGGCACGAACATCAGCTGCACGGGCGGCTCGGACGGCAGTGTGGACCTGGTGCTGACCGGCGGCACCGCACCCTACAGCTTCGACTGGCGCGGCCCCGACAGCACGACGTACGTCACCGAGGACCTCAACGGGGTGCCCGCCGGCGACTACGAAGTGGTGATCACCGACGCCAACCACTGTGCGAGCCTCCTCACCATCACCCTCACCGAACCGGACAGCGTGCTCGGTGCCGTGGTGGACCTGGCCACCTACAACGGCTTCAACACGAGCTGTGCCGGCACCAGTGACGGTGCCCTCGGCGCCACGGTGATCGGCGGCAGCGGAGGCGCCCAGTTGAGCTGGAGCGGCCCCAGCGGGTTCAGCAGCAATGCCGACAGCCTGAGCGGTCTTGCCCCCGGCACCTACACCCTGACCGTGACCGACATGAACGGCTGCACCAGCGTGCAGGATGTGGTGCTCACCGCGCCCGCGCCCGTGGACCCGCAGCCCACCGCCTACAGCTATCCCAGCGGCAGCAACACCAGTTGTGCCGGGAACGCGGACGGCATCATCACGGCGCCGACCAGCGGAGGTGCCGGCGGATACAGCTGGCTCTGGACCGGGCCCGGCGGCTTCACCAGCACGGCCGACAGCATCGGCGGCCTGGCCGCAGGCACCTACTGCGTGACGGTGACCGATGCCAACGGTTGCGCAGCACAAGCCTGCGCCGAAGTGGTCGCGGCCACGGCCATCGATGCCAGCTACACGGCCAGTGCCGCGGGCTGCGGCCTGGCGAACGGCGCGGTGGACCTCACCGTGACCGGCGGTGGTGCGCCTTACAGCTTCGCCTGGGACAACGGAGCCACCACCGAGGACCTCGGCGCGGTGGAGGCCGGCACCCATGCCGTGAACATCACCGATGTGAACGGATGCACCACGTCGCTGACCGTGCAGGTGGAGGGCGGTCCGGCGCTGCTGGCGGATGCCGCGGTGACCGGTGCCGGCTGTCTGGCAGGCGCCACGGGCGCCATCGACCTGAGCGTCACCAGCGGCACCATGCCCTACAGTTTCCAGTGGAACACCGGCGCCACCAGCGAGGACCTCGACGGGCTGATCGCAGGCACCTACACGGTGACCATCACCGACGCCGCGGGTTGCACCTGGAACAGCGCCTTCCAAGTGAACGACGGCGCCACCATCACGGCGGACGGTGAGGTGGTGACCTACCCCAACGGCTTCAACCTGTCGGGGCCCGGCAGCAACGACGGCAGCATCACGGTGATCCCCGACGGCGGCACCGCCCCGTACAGCTTCATCTGGAGCAACGGTGCGGACGGCGCGACGGTGAACGGGCTCGCTGCCGGCACCTACACGGTGACCATCACCGACGCCAACGGCTGCTCCGTCACGCTCTCGTTCACCCTCGACGAGCCGCTGGACGTGGTGATGCCGACGGGTTTCACGCCCAACGGTGACGGCAGCAACGACAGTTACGTGGTGCAGGGCCTGGATGCCCATCCGGACAACCGCATCACCATCTACAACCGCTGGGGCAACGTGGTGTACGACCGAGTGCGGTACACCAACGACTGGCGCGGCGAGAACCAGCAGGGCGAGCAGCTGCCCAACGGCACCTACTTCGTGGTGCTGACACTGGCGCCCGGCAGCGCGCCCATGCAGAACTACGTGGACCTCCGCCGATGAACCCCACACCGGAACGAAAGCAAACACCCTCCGCCATGCAGCGCATCCTTCCCCTGCTGTTCATCCTGCTCACCGGTGCACCCTTGTGCGCCCAGCAGGAGGTGATGGTGAGCCAGTACATGTTCAACGGGCTCTTCCTCAATCCCGCGTATGCCGGCAGTCATCCCTATGTGAGCGGCAGCCTGTTGCACCGCGAGCAATGGACGAACATGCCCGGAGCCCCGCGCACCAGCATGGCCGCCGTGGACGGCCCGCTGTGGAACAACCGCATGGGCCTGGGCCTCACCGTGGTGCATGACCAGATCGGCATCAGCCGCGACCTCGACATCTCGGGGCACTATGCGTACAGCATCCGCACGGGCGCCAAAGGCCGCCTGGCTTTCGGGCTGCGCGCCGGGCTCTCGGTCTATTCCGCTCGCCTGAACGAGCTCACCTACTGGGACGAGGACGACGCGGTGTACGCGCAGAACCTCCGGAACGCGCTGGTGGGCAAGTTCGGCTTCGGGCTCTACTGGCACGACCAGCGCACCTACGCCGGGTTGTCGGTGCCCAACCTCTACAGCGCCGACGACCAGGTGAGCGCGGCCAACGCCGCGGCGGTGGACCGCTACTTCACGCGCCACTTCTACCTGCATGCCGGCCGCGTGTTCCCGGTGAGCGAGAGCATCGACCTGAAACCGTCGGTGCTGATCAAACTGGAACCCGCCGCTCCGCCCCAGGCGGACATCAACTGCAACGTGCTCTTCCGGGAGCGCCTGTGGGTGGGTGCCGGTTACCGCACCGGCGATGGTGCGATCGCCATGGTGGAATACCAGATCACCCCGGTCCTGCGTGCGGGGTATGCCTACGACATGACCACTTCGCGCCTGCGCCGTTTCAGCGGCGGTTCGCATGAGGTGATGCTCGGCATCGACCTCGGCAAGGACCCCATCCGTATCAAGTCACCCCGCTACTTCTGACCATGGACCACACCGTACGCCATTCCCTGCTGCTGGGCGGCGCGGCCCTGCTGACCTCCTGCGCGAACCTGCACCTGCACAAGGGTGACCGGGCCTTCGACCTGATGCAGTACGAGCGGGCCGTGACGCACTACGACCGCGCCATGCGCAGCACGGGCGACCATCACGCCCAGGTCATGCTCGCCGAGGCCCTGTACCGGCAGAACGACCTGCACCGGGCCCGCGAATTCTATGCGCTGGCCGATGCCTCGCACCGCCTCAGCGGGGACACCGCCCTGCGCTACGGTCAGGTGCTCCTGTCCACCGGGGATCCCGACGCGGCGGCCCCCCTCTTCCTGCGCGTGCTGGAGGAGACCCCCGAGGACCGCCGTGCCCAGGACCTGCTGGCCTCCACCCGCGATGTGGCCCTCTTCCACGCCGACAGCGACCGCTACCTCGTGGAACGCCTCACCCTTCCGGGGCTCACCACGGCCTTCAGCGCCAGACCTTATGGTGATGGCCTGTTGCTGGTGGGTGAGCGGCCCGCCCCCGCGGCCAAGGCCGATCCCTGGGACGGCCTCTCCTTCATGGACCTGTACACGGTGCGACCGACGGGCGCAGCGGGCTGGTCCACGCCCCTGCCATTGCCCGGCAAGGTGAACGGCCCCTACCACGAGGGCCCCGCAGTGGTGTCGGCCGATGGGCGCACGCTCTACTTCACCCGCAGCGACTACCTGGAACGCCGGCTGCTGAAGGACGCCGCCAACACCAGCCACCTCATGCTGTTCCGGGCCACGCTGGACAGCACCGGGCGCTGGACCGACCTGATCGACTTCCCCTACAACAGCCCCGACTGGAGCACCGGGCACCCCGCATTGAGCGCGGATGGCCGCACCTTGTACTTCGTGAGCGACCGTCCCGGAGGCCTGGGCGGCAGCGACATCTGGATGAGCGAGGACAAGGGCGCCGGATGGACCGCACCGGTGAACCTGGGCCCCACGGTGAACACCCCGGGCAACGAGCTTTTCCCGGTGGTGAACGGTCGTTCGCTCTATTTCTCCTCCACCGCACACCGCAACATGGGCGGCCTGGACATCTTCGAAACGCATCCCGAGAACAACGGCTGGAGCACGCCGCGCAACATGAACGCTCCATTGAACACGCCGTTCGACGATTTCGGCCTGGTGCTGGACAGCACCGAGCAGCGCGGCCACCTCAGCAGCAACCGCGACGGGAGCGACCAGGTGTACACCTTCCAGGCCCAGGAGCCCACCTTCCTGGTGGATGGGGATGTAGGCAGCGACACCGAACCCTTCCTGCCCCATGTGGAGGTCACGATCACAGACCTGGCTTTGAACGAGGACCGGACCGTGACGACGGGCCCCGACGGTGCGTTCACATTCGCCCTGAAGCCCAATACCGACTACCGCATCCGGGCCATGCATGCCGACCACCTCACGCGCACGGTGCAGTTGAGCACCAAGGGACTGCTGCGCTCGGACACGTTGCAGCAGCACATCCGGCTGCAAGGCGCCCAGGTGGGGCAGAGCTTCGTCCTGAACAACATCTACTACGACTACGACAAGTGGGACATCCGCCTGGATGCCGCGAAGGAACTGGACCACGTGGTGCAGCTGATCAACGACAACCCGCATCTGAGCTTCGAGCTCAGCGCCCACACCGATGCGCGGGGCAGCCAACCGTACAATCTTGTCCTGAGCGATGCGCGCGCGAACAGCGCCGTGAACTACCTGATCCGCCAGGGTGCCGACCCTGCCCGGATCCAGGCCATGGGCTATGGCGAGGAGCGGTTGGTGAACGGCTGCCGCGACGGGGTGCCGTGCGACGAGGAGGCGCACCAGGCCAACCGCCGCACCGAGTTCAAGGTGGTGCGGGTGGAGCAGGCGGCGGCCGACCGATAGCCGGTCAGCGGCGGGTGGGACGATGCAGGAACGGCCAGCTCTGGGCCGCCGTCAGTTCGGCGACATGGAGTTCGCCGGCACCATCGCGCCACTGGCAGGAGACGCGTCTTGCACGCAGGCGGCCACCGCGCACGGGCACCACGCGCTCGGCGGCCATCCGTTCCCGTTCGCGGCGCGTCCGGAGGTGTGGTGCGGTGCGTCCCATGGTCCCAAGATAGGTCAGCGGCGCTCACCTGCCCGCACCGTCGTCGATCCGCACGGTCAAGCCGCCACCGCGCTGCTCACCCGGCGCTGGGGGAAGGCCCCGATCAGATGGCGGCGCACGAAACGGGCGGTGGCATCCGCCGCCACGAACTTGTTGTAGGTGTTGGCCGGCACGCCCACGAACGCATGCTCGCTGCCATCGCCGAAGCTGAGGCTGAGCACACGCCCCTTGTACTGCCAGCCCGCGATGCCGCTGGAGAGGGTGCGCTCGAACTCCTCGGCCCGTGCCGCACGCGTTTCGGGGTGAAGGCCTTCCAAAAGCTTGTACGCCGCGATGATGCGCTGGCTCATCGCCTCGGCGGCGGCACGCCCGGCCTCGTCGGTGAACCGGTCGGGATGGTGCTGCTTCATCAGCCCCTTGTACAGGCCGTTCAGCTCCTTGAGCGACAGGTCGGCGGTGGCACCAAGCAGGGCGCGGCTTTCGGCGATCTCCTTCATGACCTTCGGTTTTTCGGGCCGCAAAGGTCGGTGTTCCGTCCGGAACCACGAACCCGTGACCCAGGGCGCCATGGCGCGGTGCGCCCGGTCGTGATCCGGAGGCCACCCGGAAGGATCGCGCCCCGGCGGCGGTACCTTCGGGGCGATGTGCCTGATCGCCCTCGCCTACAAGGTGCATCCGCGCTACCCGTTGATCGTGGCGGCCAACCGCGACGAGTTCCTGGACCGCCCCACGCGACCGGCGCATTTCTGGGAGGATGACCCGCATGTACTGGCCGGGCGCGACCTGCAGGCCGGCGGGACCTGGTTGGGGGTGACGCGACGCGGGCGTTTCGCAGCCGTCACCAACCACCGCGACCTGCGCCGCACCCCGGTGAACGGCCCGTCGCGCGGGCAACTGGTGCGCACCGCGCTGGACGACGACCCGCCCGGCGGTGGAACGTACATGGGCTACAACCTGCTCTACGGTGCCTACGACACCCTGCGCTACCGCAACAACGTGCAACCCGTGGACGAGCCGTTGCCCGCCGGCATCCATGGCCTGAGCAACCACCTGCTGAACTCCCCCTGGCCCAAGGTGCTGCGCGCCACCACCGGCCTGGCGCACCTGGTCGAAGGACCCGACGACGCCCTTGTGGAAGGGCTGTTCGACCTGCTGGCCGACCGCACCGAGGCCCCCGACGCGCTACTGCCGGACACGGGCCTGTCGCTCGAGCAGGAGCGCAGGGTCTCGGCGATCTTCATCCGCACCCCGCGATACGGCACACGGTGCAGCACGGTGGTGCTGGTGGACGCCCATGGGCAGGTGTGTTTCGAGGAACGTACGGCCGACGGCGGTCACCGGGTGCGGGAGGTCTTCGGGACCGTTCGGTGAGGAGGCACCCTGGCGCTGCTTGAGCGCCGCCGCAGGAGCACGCCGTGGCGACGTGCCATCCATCGTCAGACCTGGAGCCCCTTGCCGGCCCGATGCCGCACGGCCTCGCTGTAGCTGATGCCCTCGACCTTGGCGGTGCTCCAGGCCATGAAGTCGAAATACTTCAGCGCCAGGCGCTCCAACGGGTCCTCCATCAATTCGGAGAGCCGCTCGTGCAGGCTGCGGTGCAGTTCGCGTCGTGCACCGGGCTGGGTGGCGCGTGCCAGGCGTTTCACGTGGTCGATCAGCACCGTTTCCGTGGCGTTCGCCCGGTGCCGCTTGCTGAGGAAGCGGTGGGTGCTGCGCACGATGTACTCCAGCAGGTCGTAGTTGCCCAGCTCGTAGTGCACCACCAGGTTGAAGAGCCGCGCGTAGGTGAAGAGGTCCTGGCGCAGGGTGGGTTCCGTGTCGTTGAGCAGCTTGTTCAGCCAGAACAGCGCCTTGTTCATCTCCCCGGCGCCGAAGTGCACGCAGCTCAGCGCCCACCAGAACTCCAGTTCCTGTTCCTTGTGCAGGCGGGGGCCCTCCTCCTCCAACCCGGCCAGCACGGCCGGAACGAGCTCCAGCGCCTTGAGGTGCTCCCCCATGCGGTCCAGCAGCCGAAGCTCCCCGAGAAAGCTGGCGTTGAACACCTGCACCGCGATCTGGATGCCCCCGAAACCCTTCACCTCCGGCATGCCGCGCATGAGCTTGATGTGCTCGCGCGCGCCCTTGAACTCGCCCAGCTCGATCTGTGCGTTGATGATGTAGTGCAGGGTGCGGACGTAGCGTTTGGCCAGGTCGCTGCGCAGGGCCGGTTCGCGGTCCAGGATCTCCTTCACCCGCATGAACTTGGTGAGCCCCGTGCGCCAGTCGCGCTTGGCCCAGGCACAGAAGCCCTGCGTGTAGTAACAAATGGTGGCCGCGCGGTGGCTCAGGGCCGTGTTCCGTCCCACGATCAGCGGGTGCTGCGCGATCTCCTCCACCATGGCATGCTCCTCCTCGCTGCGCACATAGCCCCCGCTGCGGAACACGTAGTTGATCTTGCTGTACAGGATGTGGTACGCCGCCAGGTTCCGCAGCTTCTCCAGCACCTCGCTCTCCTCGGTGATCAGCGCATCGAGGTCCTTGGTGAACTCCCCGCTCTCGTAGGCCTCCTCCAGGAGCATCTTCTCCCAGTTGAGCAGCTCGAAGAGGTAGTAGAACTTCTCGTTCTCCCGCGCGATCCGCTTGGCCCGCAGCAGCAGCTTGTTGCATTCCTTGTACAGCGCCTTGTCGTACAGGATCTCGATGTTCTTGATCTCCTGCTTGAGAATGCCGCTGATCGTGCCCTCCGCGTGGTACGCCCGCAGTGCCTTGAGGATCAGCTTGTACAGGTGGTTCTTTTCCGAGGGGAAGTGCCGGATGAAGGTCTCCCTGGCGAACTGTCGCTTGAGCGCCTCCTCATCGTAGGTGCGCTGGCGGTCCACCGCATCGAAGATCCGCAGGTAGTTCTTGTCGCCCGCCTGCAGTGTGCTGTGCAGCTTGAAGAAGCGCTTCTCGCTCTTGGTGAGCGAACGGACGAGGTCGTGCAGTTCGGTGCTCGGTTTCATGTCCGTGGGATCACAAGGCCGGTTCTCAAATGTAGGGATCCCGTCCTCAGGCACCGGCCGTGCCGATGTCGGTGACCTCCGGTTAGCTTTGGGCGGCGATCGCGCGGCGGTGCAGGGGCCCGGACGGGAACCCCAGCCCCGTGGTCGCCCACCCTACCCGATGCGTCCCACCGTCCTGCTCACCGCCCTGCTGTTCCTTACCACGGCCGGGGCACAAACCACCTGCCAGACCACCAAGCGCCAAGGCCCCGCCGCGATCCAACGAGGCGGGCTTCAGGACCTGCGCAGCGACAGCATCGACATCCTGCATACAGCCATTCACCTGGACCTCACCGACGGGCAGAACGACCGGATCACGGCCCGCACCGACCTGCGCCTCACCCCCTTGGTGCCCGGTGTGTCCAGCGTTCGCCTCGACCTGATCGACCTGACGGTGGACTCGGTGCGCGACGCGCTCGGCACCGCTCTGGCACACGTCCATGCCGGCGGGGTGCTGACGGTGGACCTGGGCCAGCCCCACGGCCCCGGCGATACGCTCACCCTGCAGGTGCATTACCACGGGGAGCCGGCCACCGACCCGAGCGATTTCGGCGGATTCTACCTGGAGAACCAATACCAGTACAACCTGGGCGTGGCCTTCACCAGCCAACCCCACAGCTACGGCCGCAGCTGGTTCCCCTGCTTCGACAACTTCGTGGAGCGTTCGGCCTTCAGCTTCCACATCCGCACCAACGGCGGCCGCAGTGCCTGGTGCAACGGACACCTGCTGGGGATCACCCCGCTGGGCGGCGACACCGTGCTCACCGCATGGGACCTGCCGGAGCACATCCCCAGCTACCTGGCGTCGGTGGCCGCGGCCAACTACCGCAACATCCGCATGGACTTCGTGAGCATCGATGGCGACAGCATCCCGGTGGACCTGGTGGCCCTGCCCGGGGACACCGCCCAGATGCGTGCCTCCTTCGTGCACCTGCGGGACGCGTTCGACCGTTTCGAGTCGTGCTTCGGGGCCTACCGCTGGAACCGGGTCGGCTACCATCTGGCGAGCCGGGGGGCCATGGAGCACAGCACCAACATCACCTACCCCGACTTCATCGCGGACGGGTCCACCCAGTACGAGGCCACCATGGCCCATGAACTGGCCCACCAATGGTTCGGCGACCTGGTGACCTGCGCACGTGCCGAGGAGATGTACATCAACGAAGGTTTTGCCGAGTACCTGAGCTACCTTTTCCTGGAGGCCGTGCATGGGCCCACGCGTTACCGCAACACCGTGCGCGCCAACCACTACGCCATGTTGCGCCGCTGCCACTGGGAGGACGAAGGTCACTACGCCCTGGCCGATGTGCCCCAGGACCACACCTACGGCGAGCACAGCTACAACAAGGGCGCCGACGTGCTGCACACCCTGCGCAGCTACCTGGGCGAAGCCGCCTTCTGCAGCGGCCTCACCAGCTTCCTGGACACCCACGCCTTCCAGCCAGTGACCACCGCCCAGTTGCGCGACCATCTCACCGCCGCCACCGGTCAGGACCTCACGGCCTTCTTCGACGACTGGGTGCTGCAACCCGGCTGGGCCGGCTTCGAGGTGGACTCCTTCAGCGTGGTGCCGCAGGGCGGCTCCTTTGCCACCACCGTGCATGTGGAGCAGAAGCTGCGCGCCGCGCAGCACCCGTACACCGGCGTGCCCATGACCGTGGCCCTGGTGAGCGCCACCGGCGACCGTTGGAGCCCCGTCGACCCGGTGCCCCTGGGCGGCACGCAGACCAGCTTCACCCTGGATGCGCCCTTCGCCCCGGTGGATGTGCTGCTCAACACGGACGACCGCATCAGCCAGGCCGTCACAGCGGTGGACGACACGCTCTCCGGCCCCGGCACCGTGAGCTTCCAGCAGGCCGACCTCATGCTCATCGGGCAGAGCGTGCCGACCCCCGTGCCCCTGCGCGTGGAGGAATACTGGACCCCCGCCGACGCGTGGACCGACCAACCCTTCCTGTACATGACCTCGCCGGACCGCTGGTGGCGGGTGCATGGCGACTTTCCCGCCGGGACCCAGGTGCGTGCACGGTTCAACTACGACGGGCGCGCCAGCAGCGCGGGCGGGCTGGACGTGGCCCTCATGGAGGACCTGCCGGGACTGCCGTTCCACGAGGACAGCCTGGTGCTGCTCCATCGGCCGGACGCGCATTTCCCCTGGACGCTCTGGCCGCAACAGACGCGCACCACCCTGAACAGCCCCACCGACCGCACGGGCCGCATCGAGGCCGAGAACGTGCAGCCCGGGGACTACGCCCTGGCCCGCCGCACCAGCGCCGTGGGCCTGCCTGCGGGTGCAGCCCCGGGCCCGGTGCGCACCTGGCCGGACCCCGCCTCGGACCACCTGATGATCGAATGGCCCGGAGGTCCGGCGCCCGGCACGGTGGTGCGCCTGCGCGATGCGAGCGGGCGCCTGCTGCTCGAAGCCCCCTTGGCGGGTGCGCTCACCCGGGTGCAGATCGGCCACCTGCCTGCCCAGACCGTGCTGGTGACCGCGACCGGACCGGGCGGGGCGGAACGCGCCCTTGGCCGGTGCACCGTGCACCGTTGAGGTCGGTCAACCGGCGGGCATGTAGCGCGCATTGCGCCCGGTTCCCTCGCGCAACAGCCGTCCCTGGGCCACCGCCTCGCACAGGTCGCGGCTGGCCGTGGCCGTCCCGATGCCGGGGAACCGCGCACGGTAGTCCTTGCGCCGGAACCAGCGCCCCGGGGGCTGTTGCAGGAACGCCGTCATCCGGTCGGCTCCGCGGCGTGCCGGGTCGGGCATGGACAGCAGTTCGGCCAGGGCCTCGTCGATGCGCTCGAGCATGTAGGTGATGAAGCCGCCGCAGTCGCCCTGCCGGTCGGCATACTCCAATGCGGCGTGGTATGCCGGCTGCGTACGGCGGATGAAGGCCTCCACGGGCAGGTAGGCGAAGACCGGCCAGTGGTGCATGAGCACGCGCCGCTGCCACAACCGCGCCAGGCGGCCGTTGCCGGCGCTGAAGGGTCGCAGGTACACCAGGGCGAAGTGCAGCATGCAGCTCACGATCATGGGCGGGGTGTCGTCGTTCTCCACGATGTGCAGCAGCTCGGCCACCTGCACCGGCAGGTCGTCGGCCGGCGCCTGCCGCAGGGGGGCGGGGTCGCCGTACAGCACGTCCATGGGCCCGGTGCGGAACTGCCCGGCGTCCAGGGCCAGGCCGTGCATGAGCACACCGTGCACCCGCCGCAGGTCGTCCACCGCATGCGGGTCCAGCACGGGCAGCAGTTCCAGGGCGCGGTGCGTATTCACCACCTCCAGGGCGGCCTGATCGGACCCGGCCAGCGGTCGGCTCACCAGTTCGGCCACGGGAAGCGGGTCCAGCACGCTGCCTTCCAGCGCCAGCATGGCCTGCACCACGCTCACCCGATAGGCCTTGGAGAGCCCGGGCGCGGGGGCCTGCAGGTGCCGGGCCTGCACCTCGCCCAACCGGTGGTGGATGGTGGTGAGCAGGTTCAGCATCCGGCTATGGAACGTGTAAAAGGTGTAGGCCGATGAGATCATTATGATATCATTTGATACCATACAAACATACAATGCAGGGCGGCGCTGGTGCCGAGCGAGCCTCGATGCAAAGTGGGTACGGGCCGGTGAAGCCCATCGGGACGATACCCTGCATCTGCCTGATGTTCTAGGGATTCAACTATGGCCATGAAACCCAGGAGCACCCCGTCCGGTCGTGGTCAAGGCCGGGTGGCCGGAAAATTCCTTCAACAGGAGTTGGTTGAAAGGGAAGGTTAGCTACCTTTGCAGCCCGTTTTTCGCGCCCAAAGTGGGCGGAAACAACTGAAAGACAAGAGAAAACGAGCTCATGCCTACCATCCAGCAGCTCATCCGCAAGGGGCGCGAGAAGGCGCAGTACAAGAGCAAGTCGGTCGCACTGACCAGCTGCCCGCAGCGCCGTGGCGTCTGCACCAAGGTGTACACCACCACCCCGAAGAAGCCCAACTCGGCCCTGCGCAAGGTGGCCAAGGTGCGCTTGGTGAACGGGTATGAGGTGATCGCCTACATCGGCGGCGAAGGCCACAACCTGCAGGAGCACAGCATCGTGCTGGTGCGGGGCGGTCGTGTGAAGGACCTGCCCGGTGTGAAGTACCACATCGTGCGCGGGGTGCTCGACACCGCCGGGGTGGAAGGCCGCAACCAGCGTCGCTCCAAGTACGGCACCAAACGTCCCAAGCCCGGCGCCAAGCCCGCCGCCAAGAAGTAAGCCGCCATGCGCAAGACCTCGACCAACCGGTACGTCACCACCCTGCCCGACCCCAAGTTCGGCGACGTGATGGTGACCAAGTTCGTGAACAACCTGATGTACTCGGGCAAGAAGAGCAAGGCCTTCGACATCTTCTATAGTGCGATCGACATCGTGGGCGAGAAGAGCGGCGAGGACGGCCTGGAGGTGTGGCGCAAGGCCCTGAGCAACGTGACCCCGCAGGTGGAGGTGCGCACCCGCCGGGTGGGCGGTGCCAACTTCCAGATCCCGCAGCCGGTACGCGACGACCGCAAGCGCAGCCTGGCCATGAAGTGGCTGATCGGCTACAGCCGCGGTCGCAACGAGCGCAGCATGGCCCAGAAGCTGGCCAACGAGATCCTGGCCGCCAGCAAGGAGGAGGGCGCCGCCTTCAAGAAGAAAGAGGAAGTCCACAAGATGGCCGAGGCCAACAAGGCCTTCAGCCATTTCCGCTTCTAAGTCAACGAGCACAGCCACATGGCCCGCGACCTCAGATATACGCGCAACATCGGCATCATGGCCCACATCGATGCCGGCAAGACCACCACGTCCGAGCGCATCCTGTACTACACCGGCCTGACGCACAAGCTCGGTGAGGTGCACGACGGTGCCGCCACCATGGACTGGATGGAGCAGGAGCAGGAGCGCGGCATCACCATCACCAGCGCCGCCACCACCACCAGCTGGAAATACCGCGGCGACACCTACAAGATCAACCTGATCGACACCCCGGGCCACGTGGACTTCACCGTGGAGGTGGAGCGCAGCCTGCGCGTGCTCGACGGCGCCGTCGCCCTCTTCTGCGCCGTGGGCGGCGTGGAGCCCCAGAGCGAGACCGTGTGGCGCCAGGCCAACAAGTACAAGGTGCCCCGCATCGGCTTCGTCAACAAGATGGACCGCAACGGCGCCGATTTCTTCAACGTCGTCAAGCAGATCCGCGAGCGCCTCGGCGCCAACCCCATCCCCCTGCAGGTGCCCATCGGCGCCGAGGCCGGCTTCAAGGGCGTGGTGGACCTGGTGAACAACCGGGGCATGGTGTGGAACGAGGAGGACAAGGGCATGACCTGGACCGAGGTGCCCATCCCCGACGACCTGAAGGACACCGTGGCCGAGTGGCGCGGCAAGCTCATCGAGGCCGTGGCCGAGAGCGACGACACGCTCATGGAGAAGTACTTCAATGATCCCGACTCGCTCACCGAGGCCGAGATCATGAACGCCATCCGCAAGAGCACCATCAGCATGAGCGTCACCCCGGTGCTCTGCGGCAGCTCCTTCCGCAACAAGGGCGTGCAGACCATGCTCGATGCGGTGATGGCCTACCTGCCCAGCCCGGTGGACATCGACGCGGTGACCGGCACCGACCCCGACACCGGCGCCGAGGTTATGCGCAAACCCGACGCCAAGGAGCCCATGGCCTCCCTGGCCTTCAAGATCGCCACGGACCCCTACGTGGGCCGCCTGGCCTTCTTCCGCTGTTACAGCGGTGCCGTGCCCGCCGGCAGCTACGTGAAGAACATGCGGTCCGGCAACAAGGAGCGCATCAGCCGCATCTTCCAGATGCACTCCAACAAGCAGAACCCCGTGGAGGTGATCGAAGCGGGCGACATCGGCGCGGCGGTGGGCTTCAAGGACATCCGCACCGGCGACACGCTGTGCGACGAGAACCACCCCATCGTGCTGGAGAGCATGAGCTTCCCCGAGCCCGTGATCGGCATCGCCGTGGAGCCCAAGAGCCAGGCCGACATGGACAAGATGGGCACCGCCCTCTACAAGCTCGCCGAGGAGGACCCCACCTTCCGCGTCCATACCGACGACGAGACCGGCCAGACCGTGATCAGCGGCATGGGCGAACTGCACCTGGAGATCATCGTGGACCGCATGAAGCGCGAGTTCAAGGTGGAGTGCAACCAGGGCGCCCCCCAGGTGAAGTACAAGGAGGCCATCACCGGCACGGTGGAGCACCGCGAGCTGTACAAGAAGCAGACCGGCGGCCGCGGCAAGTTCGCCGACATCCACGTGCGCATCGAGCCCCAGACCGACCTGGAGAAGACGGGCCTGGAGTTCATCGACGAGATCAAGGGCGGCGCCATCCCCCGCGAGTTCATCCCCGCCGTGGAGAAGGGCTTCAAGGCCAGCCTCCAGAACGGTGTGCTCGCCGGCTACCCGATGGAGAGCCTCAAGGTGACGCTCTACGACGGCAGCTTCCACAACGTGGACTCCGACGCGCTGAGCTTCGAGATCTGCGCCAAGAGCGCCTTCCGCGAGGCCCTGCCCAAGTGCAAGCCCGTGCTCATGGAGCCCATCATGAAGATCGAGGTGGTGACGCCCGAGGAGAACATGGGCGACATCGTGGGCGACCTCAACCGCCGCCGCGGCACGATCGAGGGCATGGAGGACCGCAGCGGTGCCAAGGCCATCAAGGGCAAGGTGCCCCTGAGCGAAATGTTCGGCTACGTCACCAGCCTGCGCACCCTGAGCTCCGGCCGCGCCAGCAGCACCATGGAGTTCAGCCACTACCAGCAAGCCCCCAACAACGTCTCCGAGGCCGTGCTGGCCAAGGTGCGCGGCAAAGTCTCCGCCTGACCCCCTACTGCGATGACCCAAAAGATCCGCATCAAGCTGAGGTCCTACGATCACAACCTCGTGGACAAGAGCGCCGAGAAGATCGTGAAGACCGTGAAGAGCACGGGTGCCGTGGTGAGCGGTCCCATCCCCCTGCCCACCCACAAGCGCATCTTCACCGTGCTGCGCAGCCCGCACGTCAACAAGAAGGCCCGCGAACAGTTCCAGCTGTGCAGCTACAAGCGCCTGATGGACATCTACAGCTCTTCCAGCAAGACGATCGACGCCCTGATGAAGCTGGAGCTTCCCAGCGGCGTGGACGTGGAGATCAAGGTCTGACCGAAGTAACAGAACTGCATCATGAGCGGCTTGATCGGCAAGAAGATCGGAATGACCAGCCTGTACGACACGGACGGGCAGCTCGTGGGCTGCACCGTGCTCGAGGCCGGTCCCTGCGTGGTGACGCAAGTGCGCACCAAGGAAAAGGACGGCTACGAGGCCGTGCAGCTCGCCTTCGGGGAGCGTGGTGAGAAGAACAGCACCAAGGCGGCCAAGGGCCACTATGCCAAGGCCGGCACCACCCCCAAGGTGAAGGCCCATGAGTTCAAGGAGTTCGAGCAGGAGCTGAAACCGGGCGACACCGTCGGTGTGGACCTCTTCGAGGAGGGCAGCTTCGTGACCGTCACCGGCAACAGCAAGGGCAAGGGCTTCCAGGGCGTGGTGAAGCGTCACGGCTTCAGCGGTGTGGACGAGACCACCCACGGGCAGCACGACCGCGTACGCGCACCGGGCTCGCTCGGCGGCAGCTCCTACCCCGCCCGCGTGTTCAAGGGCCTGCGCATGGCCGGCCGCAAGGGCGGCGAACAATACACCACCGAGAACCTCAAGGTGGTGAAGGTGGACAAGGACAAGAACCTCCTCGTGCTGCGCGGTGCCGTTCCCGGTGCCAAGGGCAGCATGGTGATCATCTGGAAGTAAGATGGAGCTCGAGATCTACAGCAACGACGGCAAGGCCACCGGCAAGAAGGCCCGCCTCAACGACGCGGTCTTCGCCGTGGTGCCCAACGACCATGCCATCTGGCTGGACGTGAAGCAGCACCTCGCGAACAAGCGCCAGGGCACGGCCAAGACGCTCGAGAAGAGCGAGGTGAGCGGCAGCACCAAGAAGCTGCACCGCCAGAAGGGAACGGGCGGCAGCCGCAAGGGTTCCATCAAGAGCCCGCTCTTCAAGGGGGGTGCCCGCGTGTTCGGCCCCAAGCCGCGCGACTACTCCTTCAAGCTCAACAAGAAGGTGAAGGACCTGGCCCGCCGCAGCGCCCTCACTTACAAGGCCAAGGACAACGCCATCGCCGTGCTGGAGGGCACCGGCATCAGCGCACCGCGCACCCGCGCCTTCGCCGGCATGCTCAAGGCCTTCGACCTGGCCGAGCGCAAAGCCCTGCTGGTGCTGCCCGCCAAGGATGAGAACGTGCTGCTGAGCGCGCGTAACATCCAGGGCGCCCGCGTGGTGACGGCCAGCGAGGTGAACACCTACGACATCATGAACGCCACCAAGGTGCTGATCGTGAAGGACGCGATCGCCGCCCTGGAGGCCACCCTCACCAAGTAAGCCATGAGCCAGATCCTCATCCGTCCGATCATCACCGAGAAGATGACCGCCCAAGGCGAGAAGGAGAACCGCTACGGCTTCGTGGTGGCCCGCTCCAGCAACAAGCTCCAGATCCGCGACGCGGTGCGCAAGCAGTACGGCGTGGAGGTGGACAGCGTGCGCACCATGATCGTGCGCGGCAAGCGGCGCACCCGTTACACCAAGACCAACGCCCTGCACGGGTCCAGCGCCGCCTACAAGAAGGCCATCGTCACCCTGAAGGCCGGCGAGACCATCGACCTGTACAGCAGCATCTGATCCCCGCAGCACCCGACGACCCATGGGCATCCGCAAGCTGAACCCCGTCACCCCCGGCACCCGCCACCGGGTGATCACCGATTTCGAGGGCGTGACCACCAACGTCCCCGAGCCCGGCCTCACCACGGGCCGCAACAAGAGCGGTGGGCGCAACAACCAGGGCAAGATGACCATGCGCTACATCGGCGGTGGTCACAAGCAGCGCTTCCGCACCATCGACCTCAAGCGCAACAAGCACGGCATCCCCGCCACGGTGCGCACCATCGAGTACGATCCCAACCGCAGCGCCCGCATCGCCCTGCTGGTGTACGCCGACGGCGAGAAGCGCTACATGCTGGCCCCCACCGGACTGAAGGTGGGCCAGCAGGTGATCAGCGGCAAGGGCGTGGCCCCCGAGGTGGGCAACACCCTGCCGCTGGCCGAGGTGCCCCTGGGCACGCTGGTGCACAACGTGGAACTGCAGCCCGGCAAGGGCGGTGCGCTGGCCCGCAGCGCCGGCACCTTCGCCCAGCTCAGCGCCCGCGAGGGCCGCTACGCCACCCTGAAGATGCCCAGCGGCGAACTGCGGATGGTGCTTTGCGACTGCCTGGCCACCGTGGGCAGCGTGAGCAACGCCGAGCACATGCTGCAGAAGAGCGGCAAGGCCGGCCGCAGCCGCTGGCAGGGCCGCCGCCCCCGCACCCGTGCCGTGGCCATGAACCCGGTGGACCACCCCATGGGCGGTGGCGAGGGCCGGGCCTCCGGCGGCCACCCGCGCAGCCGCAAGGGCCTGCTGGCCAAAGGCAAAAAGACGCGCCACCCCAAGCGCACCACGAGCAAGTTCATCATCGCGCGCCGCAACAGCAAGGCCGCCTCGATCTGATAGCCCGTCATGAGCCGCTCCCTCAAGAAACCGCCGTTCGTCCACTACAAGCTGGCGAAACGCGTCACCGACATGCAGAAGTCCGGCAAAAAGGCCGTGCTGAAGACCTGGTCGCGTGCCAGCACCATCACCCCCGAATTCGTCGGGCTGACCCTCGCGGTGCACAACGGCAACAAGTTCATCCCCGTGTACGTGACCGAGAACATGGTGGGCCACAAGCTGGGCGAGTTCGCCCCCACCCGCACCTTCCGCGGCCACTCCGGCAACAAGAAGCAGTGATAGCCCATGGGACAGCGTAAGAAACTGAGCGCCGACAAGCGCAAGGAGGCGATGAAGGAAACCGCCATCGCCCGCCTGCGCAACGTGCCCACCAGCCCGCGCCGCATGCGCCAGGTGGCCGACAACATCCGTGGCCTGGGCGTGGAGAAGGCCTTGAGCATCCTGCAGTTCAGCACCCGCCACGCCAGCAAGCCCATGTACAAGCTGCTGCGCAGCGCCATCGCCAACTGGGAGGCCAAGAACGAGGGTCGCCGCGCCGACGAGGCCGGGCTGATCGTGCGCAGCGTCATGGTGGACGAGGCCCGCGGCCTGAAGCGCATGCTGCCCGCCCCCCAGGGACGCGCCTACCGCATGAAGAAGCGCTCCAACCACGTCACCCTCATCGTGGACACCGCCAACAACTAAGATCCGCACCCTGGCACCATGGGACAGAAAGCACACCCCACCGGCTCGCGCCTCGGCTACATCAAGGGCTGGGACAGCAACTGGTACGGCGGCAACGACTACGTCGACAAGATCGTCGAGGACGAGCGCATCCGCCAATACCTCATCGCGCGCCTGAAGAAGGCCAGCGTGAGCAAGATCATCATCGAGCGCACCCTCAAGCTGGTGACCGTCACGATCAACACCGCCCGCCCGGGGGTGATCATCGGCAAGGGCGGCGCCGAAGTGGACAAGCTGCGCGAGGAGCTCAAGAAGTTCACCGGCAAGGACGTGCAGCTGAACATCTTCGAGATCAAACGCCCTGAACTGGACGCCAAGCTGGTGGCCGACAGCATCGCCCGCCAGCTGGAGGGCCGCATCAGCTTCCGCCGCGCCATGAAGATGGCCGTGGCCAGCACCATGCGCATGGGCGCCGAGGGCATCAAGCTCACGGTGGCCGGCCGCCTCAACGGGGCGGAGATCGCGCGCACCGAGAGCTACCGCGAGGGCCGCGTGCCCCTGCACACCCTGCGTGCCGACATCGACTTCGCCATCAGCGAGGCCCACACCAAGATGGGCCGCATCGGGGTGAAGTGCTGGATCTGCCGCGGCGAGGTGTTCGGCAAGCGCGACCTGAGCCCCAACGTGGGCCAGCAGAAAGGGCCCAAGGGCCCGGGGCCGCGCCCCATGGGCGAGCGCCGCGGAGGCGGTGAACGTCGTGGAGGCGGTGAACGCCGCCCGGGCGGGGAACGTCGTGGAGGAGGTAACCGCAGCAATAACTGACCGCCATGTTGCAACCGAAGCGCAGCAAGCGCCGCAATATGCACAAGGGCCGCATGAAGGGCATGGCCCAGCGCGGCCACCGTGTGAGCCTGGGATCCTTCGGCCTCAAGGCCATGGAGAGCGTGTGGCTCACCAGTCGCCAGATCGAGGCCGCCCGCGTGGCCCTCACCCGCCACATGAAGCGCGAGGGCCAGGTGTGGATCAAGGTGTTCCCCGACAAGCCCGTGACCGCCAAGCCCGCCGAGGTGCGGATGGGAAAGGGCAAAGGCGCCCTGGACCACTGGGTGGCCGTGGTGCACGCCGGACGCATCATTTTCGAGGCCGACGGCGTGCCGATGGCCACCGCCCGCGAGGCCCTGCGCCTGGCGGCCCAGAAACTGCCCATCAAGACCAAGTTCGTCGTGCGCGAGGACTACGACGGCCAATGAGCTGAGCCATGAAAAAGAAAGGCACCACCCTCAAGGACCTCACCGTCCAGGAACTGCAGGACAAACTGCAGGAGGAACGCAGCGCGCTGGCCAAGCTCCGCTTCGACCACGCCGTGAGCCCCGTGGAGAACCCCATGCTCCTGCGCAGCCGCCGGCGCGAGGTGGCCCGCGTGCTCACCGAGCTCCGCGCCCGCGAACTCAACGTCAAATCGAACTAAGCCATGGAACGCAACCTCAGGAAGGAACGCATCGGCATCGTCACCAGCGACAAGATGGAAAAGAGCGTGGTGGTGACCGTCGAGCGCCGCGTGATGCACCCCAAGTACGGCAAGTTCGTCAAGCGCAGCAGCAAGTTCATGGCCCACGACGAAAAAGAGGAGGCCAACATCGGCGACACCGTGCGCATCATGGAGACCCGCCCGATCAGCAAGCACAAGTGCTGGCGCGTGGTGGAAGTGGTCGAACGCGCCAAGTAACGCAGCCCAACGATGATCCAACAGGAATCCCGGCTCAATGTGGCCGACAACAGCGGCGCCAAGGAGGTGCTCGTGATCCGCGTCCTCGGTGGCACGGCCCGCCGCTACGCCCGCATCGGCGACACCGTGGTGGTGTCCATCAAGGACGCCCTGCCCAACGGCAGCGCCAAGAAGGGCACCGTGCACAAGGCGGTGGTGGTGCGCACCCGCAAGGAACTGCGCCGCAAGGACGGCAGCTACATCCGCTTCGACGACAACGCGGTGGTGCTGCTGGACGCCGCCGGCGAGATGAAAGGCACCCGCATCTTCGGCCCCGTGGCCAAGGAGCTGCGCGAGAAGAAGTTCATGAAGATCATCTCCCTGGCACCCGAGGTGCTTTGATCCGGACCGCGCCATGCAGAAGAAGACACACATCAAGAAGGGCGACCTGGTGAAGGTGATCGCCGGTGAGGACCGCGGCAAGGAAGGCCGTGTGCTCGAGGTGATGCGCGAGCGCAACGCCGCGCTCGTGGAAGGCCTCAACATGAACAAGAAGCACTCCAAGCCCACCACCGCCGCACCCCAGGGCGGCATCCTGGACAAGGAGGGCCCGATCCACCTGAGCAACCTGATGCTGATCGACGCCAAGAGCGGCCTGCCCGGCCGCACCGGTCGCCGCCCCGGCAAGGACGGCAGGCTGGAACGTTACGTGAAGACCAAGAAATCGGCCGCCAAGTGATGAGCACCTACAGCCCCCGGCTCAAAGCCAAGTACGTCAAGGAGGTGGCCCCCGCCCTGCAGAAGGAGTTCAAGTACAAGAGCTCCATGCAGGTGCCCCGCCTGGTGAAGATCAACCTCAACCAGGGCCTGGGCGATGCGGTGGGCGACAAGAAGATCGTGGACAACGCCGTGGTGGAGATGACCACCATCAGCGGCCAGAAGGCCGTGCCCACCGTGTCCAAGAAGGACATCAGCAACTTCAAGCTGCGCCGCGGCATGCCCATCGGCGCCCGCGTCACCCTGCGCGGCGACCGCATGTACGAGTTCCTGGACCGGCTGATCGCCGTGGCCCTGCCCCGCACGCGCGACTTCCGCGGCGTGCCCGCCAAGGGCTTCGACGGCCGCGGCAACTTCACCTTCGGCGTGAAGGAGCAGATCATCTTCCCGGAGATCGACATCGACAAGGTGGCCAAGATCCGCGGCATGGACATCACCTTCGTGACCACCGCCCGCACCGACGCCGAGGCCAAGGCCCTGCTGCGCGAGTTCGGGTTCCCGTTCGCCGACAAGAAATAACCGACCAGACACCGACCAGACCATGGCCAAGGAAAGCATGAAGGCCCGCGAGCGCAAGCGCAAGCGCATGGTGGAGAAGTACGCCGCCAAGCGCGCCGCCCTCAAGGCCGCCGGCGAATGGGACAAGCTCCAGCAGCTGCCCGCCAACTCCAGCTATGTGCGCATGCACAACCGCTGCCAGATCACCGGCCGCCCCAAGGGCTATGTGCGCCTCTTCGGCATCTCGCGCTACATGCTGCGCATGATGGCCCTGGAGGGCAAGATCCCCGGCGTCACCAAGTCCAGCTGGTAAGCCAACGCACCGACCGACCATGACCACCGATCCCATCGCCGATTACCTGACCCGCCTGCGCAACGCCATCCTGGCGCGCAAGAAAGTGGTGGAGGTGCCCGCGTCCGGCCTCAAGAAGGACATCACGCGCATCCTCTACGACAAGGGCTACATCCTGTCCTACAAACTGGAGGACGACGGCAAGCAGGGCATCATCCGCATCGCCCTGAAGTACAACCCGCAGACCCGCCGCAACGCCATCCAGGAGCTGCGCCGCGTGAGCACCCCCGGCCTGCGCCAATACGCCCACGTGGAGGAGCTCCCCCGCGTGATGAACGGCCTGGGCGTGGCCATCATCAGCACCAGCAAGGGTGTGGTCACCGACAAGGAGGCCCGCAGCCTGGGCGTGGGCGGTGAGGTGATCTGCACGGTGAGCTAACCCCCGCACCAACCATGTCACGCATCGGAAAAGCGCCGATCAGCCTGCCCAAGGGCGTGGAGATCAGCATCAGCGACAAGAACCAGGTGACCGTCAAGGGGCCCAAGGGCACCCTCGTGCAGACGGTGGACCCGGCCATCGCCGTGAAGAACGACAACGGCACGGTGACCGTGGCGCGCCCCAGCGACGCCAAGCCCCACCGCGCCAAGCACGGCCTCTACCGTGCCCTGATCGCCAACATGGTGAAGGGCGTCAGCGAGGGCTACGTCATCGAACAGGAGCTGGTGGGCGTGGGTTACCGCGCCACCACCAAGGGCCAGCAGCTCCAACTGGCCCTGGGCTTCAGCCACCAGGTCACCTTCGAGCTGCCCGCCGAGGTGAAGGTGAGCGCCGCCCAGGAAAAGGGCAAGAACCCCATCATCCGCCTGGAGAGCGCGGACAAACAGCTCATCGGCCAGGTGGCCGCCAAGATCCGCTCGCTGCGCAAACCGGAGCCCTACAAGGGCAAGGGCGTGCGCTTCGTGGGCGAGGAGGTGCGTCGCAAGGCCGGTAAAGCCGCAGGCAAATAAGCACAGCCATGGCATTCCAACGCAACGAACGCAGGGCCCACATCCGCGAGCGCGTGCGCCGCAAGGTGCGCGGCACCGACGCGCGCCCCCGCCTCTCGGTGTTCCGCAGCAACGCCGACATCTACGCCCAGATCATCAGCGACGAGGCCGGCCGCACCCTGGTGAGCGCCTCCTCCCTCAAGGACAAAAAGGCCCATGGCGCCGCCGGCGTCGAGCAGGCCCGCCTGGTGGGCACCGCCATCGCCGAGAAGGCCAAGGCGGCCGGCATCTCCCAGGTGGTCTTCGACCGCAACGGTTACCTGTACCATGGCCGGGTGAAAGCCCTGGCCGAAGCCGCCCGCGAGGCCGGTCTCCAATTCTGATCAACGACCCATGGAAGGAGCTAACGTCAAGAAAGTGCGCAGCAGCGACCTGGAGCTGAAGGACCGGCTCGTGGCGCTGAACCGCGTGACCAAGGTGACCAAGGGTGGCCGCACCTTCACCTTCGCCGCCATCGTGGTGGTGGGCAACGAGAACGGCGTGGTGGGCCATGGCCTGGGCAAGGCCAAGGAAGTGCAGGAGGCCATCGCCAAGGGCATCGACGACGCCAAGAAGAACCTGGTGAAGGTGCCCGTGCGCAAAGGCACCATCCCCCACGCCCAGGAGGCCAAGTTCTCCGGTGCCGAGGTGCTGCTGAAACCCGCCGCCCACGGTACCGGCGTGATCGCCGGCGGCGCCATGCGCGCCGTGCTCGAGAGCGTGGGCATCACCGACGTGCTGGCCAAGAGCAAGGGCTCCAGCAACCCCCACAACGTGGTGAAGGCCACCATCAAGGCCCTCACCGACATGCGCGACGCCAACACCGTGTCCAGCATGCGCGGGGTCGACGTCGCCCGAGTGTTCAACGGATAACCAGCGCCCAGGGCGGACACACCCATGAGCAAGATCACCATCATCCAGACCGGCAGCCAGATCAAGTGCCCCGCACGCCAGAAGGCCACCCTCAAGGCCCTCGGCCTGGGGCGCATCGGCAAGCGCGCCGAACTGGAAGCCACCCCGCAGATCCGCGGCATGGTGGCCAAAGTCAACCACCTGGTACGGGTCGAGGAAAAGGCCTGAACCCAACGAACCCCGAGAGACACATGGACCTCAGCCAGTTGAAGCCCGCCAAAGGGGCCACCAAGAAGGCGAAACGCATCGGCCGCGGCGAAGGCAGCAAGCGCGGCGGCACCTCCACCAAGGGCCACAAGGGCGCACAGAGCCGCACCGGCTACAGCCGCAAACGCGGTTTCGAGGGCGGCCAGATGCCCCTGGTGCGCCGCGTGCCCAAGTTCGGTTTCACCAACCCCACCCGCGTGGAGTACAAGGGCATCAACCTGGACGCCCTCCAACTCCTGGCCGAGAACCAGGGACTGAAGGCCGTTGACCCCGCCGTGCTCTACGCCAACGGGCTCATCGCCAAGCACGACAAGCTGAAGGTGCTCGGCCGCGGCACGCTCAAGGGCGCCCTGGACGTCACCGCCCACGCTTTCAGCGCGACCGCCAAGGCGGCCATCGAGGCCATCGGCGGCAAGGCCACCATCATCGAGCGGAAGGAGAAGCAGGCATAAGCGATGAAGAACCTGGTCGACACGATCAAGAACATCTGGTGGATCGAGGAGCTGCGCACGCGGATCCTGATCACCCTGGGGCTCCTGCTGGTCTATCGCATCGGCAGCTACATCGTGTTGCCCGGGGTGGACAGCCTGAAGATGGCCTCGGCCTCCAGCGGCGGCGGCGGCATCGTGGAGATCCTCTCGATCTTCACCGGGGGCGCCTTCACCCGCGCCAGCATCTTCGCCCTGGGCATCATGCCCTACATCAGCGCCAGCATCATCATGCAGCTCATGGGCATCGCCGTGCCCGCCGTGCAGAAGATGCAGCGCGAGGAGAGCGGACGCCGGCGCCTCAACCAGTACACCCGCTACCTCACCATCCTGATCTGCATCTTCCAGGCCCCCGGCTACATCTACGCCACGATCGACGCCGATGCCCGCCCGGACAGCCAGTTCTGGCTCTTCACCAGCATCGTCATCCTCACCTGCAGCACCCTGTTCGTGATGTGGCTCGGCGAGCGCATCACCGAACGCGGCCTGGGCAACGGCATCTCACTGATCATCATGATCGGCATCCTGGCCGAGTTCCCGCAGAGCTTCGCCCAGGAGGTGGTGGGCCGCATGGGCCCCGGCGGCGGCGGCCTGGTGCTCCTGCTGGTCGAGGTGGTCATCTGGGTGCTCATCATCGCCGGATGCATCCTGCTGGTGCAGGGCACCCGCCGCATCCCCGTGCAGTTCGCCAAGCGCGTGCAGGGCAACAAGCAGTACGGCGGCGTGCGCAACTACATCCCCCTGAAGGTGAACGCCGCCGGGGTGATGCCCATCATCTTCGCCCAGGCCATCGTGCTGATCCCCATGTACGTGGCCCAGGCCTTCGAGGAGCCCCCCCAGTGGCTGATCTCCATCGCCAACGCCCAGGGCTTCTTCTACAACATGATGCTCATGCTCATGGTGGTGCTGTTCACCTACTTCTACACCGCCATCACCGTGAACCCCGTGCAGCTGGCCGACGACATGAAGCGCAACGGCGGCTTCATCCCCGGGGTGAAGCCCGGCAAACAGACCGCCGACCACATCGACGAACTGCTGAGCCGCATCACCCTGCCGGGCGCCATCTTCCTGGGCCTGGTGGCCATCCTGCCCGCCTTCGCCCAGATGGCCGGCGTGAAGCAGGGCTTCGCCCAGTTCTTCGGCGGCACCTCGCTGCTGATCATGGTGGGCGTGCTGCTCGACACCCTGCAGCAGATCGAGAGCCACCTGCTGATGAGGCATTACGACGGCCTGATGAAGACGGGCCGCATCAAGGGACGGACGAACGCGGCCTTCGGCATGGCAGGATAGGGCATGGCCAAGACCGTGAACCTGCGAAGCGATGCCGAGATCGCACTGGTGAGGGAGAGTTCTTTGCTTGTTGGGAGGACCTTGGCCGAAGTGGCCAGGAACATCGGACCCGGGACCCGTACGGGGGACCTGGACCGGATGGCGGAGACCTTCATCCGCGACCACGGTGCCGTGCCCGGCTTCAAGGGCCTGTACGGCTGCCCCAGCACGCTGCTCATCAGCGTGAACCAGGAGGTGGTGCACGGACTGCCGGGCGACCGCGTGCTGCGCGAGGGCGACATCGCCAGCGTGGATTGCGGCGTGCTGATGAACGGTTTCTACGGCGACAGCGCCTACACCTTCGCCATCGGCGAGGTGGACCCGGCGGTGATGCGCCTGCTGCGCGTGACCCGCGAATGCCTTGAACTGGGCATCGGGCAGGCCGTGGACGGCCGCCGCACCGGCGACCTGGGCCACGCCGTGCAACGCCATGCCGAGACCAACGGCTACGGCGTGGTGCGCGAACTGGTGGGCCACGGCGTGGGCGCCAAGCTGCACGAGGCCCCCGAGGTGCCCAACTTCGGGCGCCGCGGCCACGGGGTGCAACTGCGCGCCGGCATGGTGATCGCCATCGAACCGATGATCAACATGGGCACCAAGGAGGTGCGCCAGCTGGACGACGGCTGGACGATCGTGACCCACGACGGAAGCCCCAGCGCCCACTTCGAGCACACCGTGGCCGTGCGCCATGGCAGGGCGGAGGTCCTCTCAAGCTTCAGCGCCATCGAGGAGGTGCTGGAGGCGAAAGGAGATCGCTACGTGCGGCCCGACATGGCCGCGTTGAACGGATAGGACAAGGAAGACGAACGAAAGACAAGGAGAACACGAACGGAAGAACGGACGAAGGCATGAGCAAGACGGGGAACATCGAGCAGGATGGCGTCATCAAGGAGGCGCTGAGCAATGCCATGTTCCGCGTGGAGCTGGAGAACGGCCACGTGATCACGGCCCACATCAGCGGCAAGATGCGCATGCACTACATCCGGATCCTCCCCGGTGACAAGGTGAAGGTGGAGATGAGCCCCTACGACCTGAGCAAGGGCCGGATCACCTTCCGTTACAAGAGCTAAGCACACACCCGATGAAGGTCAGGACCTCCCTCAAGAAGCGCTCGGCGGACTGCAAGATCGTCCGCCGCAAGGGGCGCCTGTATGTGATCAACAAGAAGAACCCGAAGTTCAAGCAGCGTCAGGGCTGATAAACGCACGAGCATGGCACGTATCGCAGGCATCGACCTACCCAAGCACAAACGCGGGGCCATCGGGCTCACGTACATCTACGGCATCGGCCGCAGCCGGGCGCTGGAGATCCTCCGCAAGGCGGAGGTGGACCCCGACAAGAAGGTGGACGAGTGGGACGACGACGAGCAGTCGCGCATCCGCCAGTTCATCAACGACAACATCAAGGTGGAGGGTGCCCTGCGCAGCGAAGTGCAGCTCAGCATCAAGCGCCTGATGGACATCGGCAGCTACCGGGGCCTGCGCCACCGCAGTGGCCTGCCCGTGCGCGGCCAGCGCACCCGCACCAACAGCCGCACCCGCAAGGGCAAGCGCAAGACCGTGGCCAACAAGAAGAAGGCGACCAAGTAATGACTCAGTTGGCCGTTGCCCGTTGCCAGCAGGCAGCTGATGCGAACGGACGACCGGCCACCGACAACTGAAACCCATGGCAAAGCAAGACAAAGGCGCAGCCGCCGGAAAGAAGAAGAAGAAGAACGTGCATGTGGAGGCCTTCGGGCAGGCCCACATCCACGCCACCTTCAACAACATCATCGTGAGCCTCACCAACAACAAGGGCGAGGTGATCAGCTGGTCGAGCGCCGGCAAGCAGGGCTTCCGCGGCAGCAAGAAGAACACCCCCTACGCCGGGCAGGTGAGCGCCGAGGAGGCCGCCCGCGAGGCCTTCGAGCTCGGGCTGCGCAAGGTGAAGGTCTTCGTCAAGGGCCCCGGCGGCGGGCGCGAAAGCGCCATCCGCGCCCTCCACAACAGCGGTGTGGAGGTCACCGAGATCGTGGACATCACCCCGATGCCCCACAACGGCTGCCGCCCGCCCAAGAAACGCCGTGTTTGATCGATAACAACAACCTGTAGGAGCGCATCCACGCGCTCCGGTGTCGGTGCGGGAGACCAAGGCCGCACCCAAAACAAAGAAGATGGCACGTTACACTGGACCACAGACCAAGATCGCGCGCAAGTTCAAGGAACCCATCTACGGCGAGGACAAGTGGATGGAGCGCAAGCCGTACAGCCCCGGGCAGCACGGCCCCAACAAGCGCCGCAAGAAGGAGAGCGAATACGCCCTCCAGCTGGCCGAGAAGCAGAAGGCCAAGTACACCTACGGCATCCTGGAGCGCCAGTTCCAGAAGATGTTCGGCCTGGCCGCCAGCAAGAAGGGCATCACCGGTGAGACCCTCCTGCAGCTCTGCGAGGCCCGCCTGGACAACACCGTGTACCGCCTGGGCATCGCCCCCACCCGCCGCGCCGCCCGCCAGCTGGTGAGCCATGGCCACATCACCGTGGACCAGCAGGTGGTGAACGTGCCCAGCTACACCCTGCGCCCCGGCCAGAGCGTGGCCGTGCGCGAGAAGAGCCGCAGCCTGGAGGCCATCACCGCCAGCCTGGCCACCGCCGGCAAGCGCTTCGACTGGCTCGAGTGGAACCCCGCCACCCTCTCCGGCAAGCTCATCGCCATGCCCGAGCGCGCCCAGATCCCGGAGAACATCCGCGAACAGCTCATCGTGGAACTGTACTCCAAGTAAGAACCTCCCCAAACCGAACGGACACACCATGCCCATCCTTGATTTCCAGCGGCCCGACAAGGTCGTGATGATCGAAAGCGACGACCAGCGCGGTTCCTTCGAGTTCCGCCCCCTGGAGCCCGGCTATGGCATCACCATCGGCAACGCCCTGCGCCGCATCCTGCTCAGCAGCCTCGAGGGGCACGCCATCACGGCCGTCCGCATCGACGGCGTGGAGCACGAGTTCAGCACCATCAAGGGCGTCATCGAGGACGTCACCGAGATCGTGCTCAACCTCAAGCAGGTGCGCTTCCGCCGCCAGCTGGAGGACGTCAGCACCGAGAAGGTCTCCTTCACCATCTCCGGCAAGGAGGCCTTCACCGCCGGCGACATCGGCAAGCACACCACCGGCTTCCAGGTGCTCAACCCCGACCACGTGATCTGCCACATGGAACCCTCGGTGAAGCTCACCGTGGAGTTCACCATCGGCAAGGGCCGCGGCTATGTCCCCGCCGACGAGAACAAGACCGGCTCGTCCCCCGTGGGCACCATCTTCATCGACAGTGTCTTCACCCCCATCAAGAACGTGAAGTACACCGTGGAGAACACCCGCGTGGAGCAGAAGACCGACTACGAGAAGCTCACCATCGAGGTGGTCACCGACGGCTCCATCAGCCCGAAGAACGCCCTGCAGGAGGCCGCCAAGATCCTCATCCACCACTTCATGCTGTTCAGCGACGAACGCATCAGCCTCGAGGTGGAGGAACGGGTGCAGGAGGAGGAGTTCGACGAGACCAGCCTGCACATGCGCCAGCTGCTCAAGACCAAGCTGGTGGACATGGACCTGAGCGTGCGCGCCCTCAACTGCCTGAAGGCCGCCGACATCGAGACCCTCGGCGACCTGGTGAGCTACAACAAGAACGACCTGTTGAAATTCCGCAACTTCGGCAAGAAGAGCCTCACCGAGCTGGAGGACCTGGTGGAGAACAAAGGCCTGACGTTCGGCATGAACGTGAGCAAGTACAAGCTGGACAAGGAGTAAGAACCCGTCGGCGGTCGGCGGTGCGACCCAAGCACCGCCGGCCGACGACCGACAACGGACCACCGTCATGAGACACGGCAACAAGAACAACGCCCTGAGCCGCAAGAAGGCCCACCGCGACGCCCTGCTGAGCAACATGGCCTGCTCGCTGATCGCCCACAAGCGCATCAACACCACCCTGGCCAAGGCCCGCGCCCTGCGCCGCTATGTGGAACCCCTGATCACGCGCAGCAAGGACGACAGCATGCACAACCGCCGCACGGTGTTCACCTACCTGCAGAACAAGGAGGCCACCGCCACCCTGTTCCGCGACGTGGCCCCCAAGGTGGCCCAACGCCCCGGTGGCTACACGCGCATCATCAAGCTGGGCAACCGCCTGGGCGATGCCAGCGAGATGGCCATGATCGAACTGGTGGACTTCAACACCGTGTACACCAAGGAGAAGCCTGCGGGCGCCGAGGTGAAGAAGACGCGCCGCAGCCGCCGCCCGGCCGGTGCCGCCAAGACCGAAGGCAAGGCGCCCGAGGCCCCCAAGGCCGATGCGCCCGCCGAAGGCTGAACCACCCCTCACCGCAACGCATGGACGGCGCCCTTCGTGGCGCCGTCCTTCGTTCCGGGCGATCCGCGACCGCCCCCGCCCCGCTTACCTTCGCGCCCCTTTCCCGACGTCCTGCCGATGCCGTTCCTCCGCTCGATCCTGTTGCCGCTCGCCCTGGCGGCCCTCTGCGCCCATGCGCAACCCCCGGGCTTCTCGGTCACCACCATCGCCACCGGCATCAACGCCCCCACCGCCGCCGCCTTCCTCCCCGACGGCCGCATGCTCGTGGCCCAGAAGGACGGGCATATCCGCATCTCCACCACCCCGGTGGACCAGGCGCCCGTGACGCTGGCCACCTATCTGGTGCTGCCGGTGGACAACAGCGCCGAGCACGGCCTGGTGGGGCTCTGGCTCAGCCCGTACTTCCCCACCGACTCGCTGCTGTTCGTGTACCGCTCCACCGGCGACCAGCGCAACCGCCTGTCCACCTTCAAGCATCTGGGCTCCACCGCCCTGGCCTCCAGCGAGACCCTGGTGTGGGAGACCCCCGTGTACACCGGCTGCTGCCACACCGGCGGCGCCTTCGCCTTCCTGCCCGACAGCACCATCCTGCTGGCCGTGGGCGACGACTACACCCCGGCCAACGGGCAGGACATGGCCAGCGCCTTCGGCAAGCTGCACCGCTTCCGTTGGGACGGCACCGCCCCCGCGGACAATCCCTTCGCCGACACCACCGCCGGACCGCTCAACGCCGACGGGGTGCTGAAGACCATCTATTGCAGCGGCCTGCGCAACCCCTTCCGCGGCCACCTGGACCCCGTGACCGGCCGCTTCCTGATCGGCACGGTGGGCGCCAACAACCATGCCCAGGCCTGGGAGGATGTGCACCTGGCCGCGCCGGGCGCCAACTTCGGATGGCCCCTCTGTGGCGAGTTCGGCCGGCTGCCCGACGGCACCTGCGACGACCCCGCCTTCACCGACCCGCTGATCACCTACCCGCACCTGGGGCTGGGCGCTGCCATCACCGGCGGGGCCACCTACCGCGGCAGCAACTACCCTGCGGCGTGGCACGGGCGCTACTTCTACGGCGACTTCATCCGCGGCTGGGTGAAGTGGGCCGAACTGGACGCTCTGGGCGCCGTGGTGGCCCAAGGCACCTTCATGGACACCACCCTCTACGGCGGCACCCAGGCCAACTTCTGCACCCAGCTGATCCCCGGTCCCGGCGGTGATCTGTTCTACCTCTCCTACTACGACATCCCCTCCTTCACCGGCGCGGTGAAGCGCATCGTCCACACGCCCACCGCCGAACCGCAATGCGTGAACGCCCAGGCCGACATCACCCTCGGCACGGGACCGCAGCTCACCGTCACCTTCACGGCCCAGGCGGTGGACCCCCTGGGAGGCACGCCCAGCTATGCCTGGACCTGGTCCGACGGCCTGCCCGGCACCCCGGGGGACAGCGTACAACACACCTTCACCGGGCCCGGCGCCTTCGTGGCCGAGCTCCACGTGGCCAATGCGGTGGACACCGTACTGTGCGCCAGCATCCCCATCACCGTGCTGCCCCATGCGGTGGCCATGGACGTGGACCTGTTGCTGGACGGCCCCTTCGACCCGCTGACCGGCTGGATGCGCGACGACCTGCGCGTGCAGGGCCTGATCCCCGAGAGCGAGCCCTACTCCGCACTGGGCCTGACCCCCACTGCCGGGCCCGGCGCCACCCTGCTGCCCGGTGCGCTGGGCAACACCGGTCCGGAGGCCGTGGTGGACTGGGTGCTGCTGGAACTGCGCGACGCCACCGACCCCGCCCTGGTGCTGGACCGCGTGCCCGGCCTGGTCCAACGCAACGGCCAGGTGGTGTCGCTGGACGGCGTGTCGCCCCTGATGATGACCGCACCGGTGCGTTTTGCGCACCTCGCGGTGCGGCACCGCAACCACCTGGGGGTGTTGACCGCCGCACCGCTGGACCTGGGCACGACCACCCTGGCCTTGGACCTGCGCGAGCCGGCCACCCCCTGTGCGGGCACCGACGCCCGCCGCGCGCGCGCCACCCTGCGCACCCTCTGGGCCGGCAACGCCACCCTGGACGGCCTGGTGAGCTACGTGGGCGCCGACAACGACCGCGACGCCGTTCTGGTGTCCATCGGGGGCACCCCGCCCACCGCCGTGAGCGCCGGCTACCTGCAGGCCGACGTGAACCTGGACGGGCTGGTGAAGTACACCGGCGCCCGCAACGACCGCGACCAGGTGCTGGTCACCATCGGCGGCCTTTCGCCCACGGCCGTGCGCCCCGAGCAGCTGCCCTGAGGCCCGATCCCACAGCTGTGGACAAACGGGGCGGGCCGCGTGGCACCGGCCCGGTATCTTTGGCGCCCGATGTTGGTCAGCCATCGCCCCAAGGCCGTCCTGTTGCTCGCCGACGGCACCTTGTTCGAGGGGCGCGCCATCGGCGCCGCGGGCATCACCACCGGCGAGATCTGCTTCAACACCGGCATGACCGGTTACCAGGAGATCTTCTCCGATCCGAGCTACACGGGCCAGATCATGGTGATGGCCAGCCCGCACATCGGCAACTACGGGGTGAAGGCCGGTGAGGAGGAAAGCGCCCGCGTGACCATCGCCGGCCTGGTGGTGAAGAAGTTCAGCGCGGTGTGGAGCCGTCCCGGCGGGACCGGTTCGCTGGACGACCACCTGCGGCAGGCCGGCATCGTCGGCATCAGCGATGTGGACACCCGCCGCCTGGTACGCCACATCCGGGACCACGGCGCGCAGAACGCCCTGATCAGCAGCGCCGAGCTGGACCCCGCCGCCCTGCGCGAGCGCCTGGCCGCCGTGCCGTCCATGGCGGGGCTGGAGCTCAGCAGCCGCGTGACGGCCCCGGCGGCCTTCGAGGTGGGCGACCCCGGCGCCGCGCACCGCGTGGCCCTGGTGGACTTCGGGGTGAAGACCAACATCGTGCGCTGCCTCACCGAGCGCGGCTGCCTGGTGCGGGTGTTCCCCATGCACACCCCGCTGGACGAGATGCTGGCCTGGCGGCCCGGCGGCTTCCTCCTGAGCAACGGCCCCGGCGACCCGGCCGCCATGCCCGCCAGCGTGGCGCTGGTGACGGCCATCCGCGACAGCGGCCTGCCCGTGTTCGGCATCTGCCTGGGCCACCAACTGCTGGCCGAGAGCCTGGGCATCGGCACCGAAAAGATGCACCACGGCCACCGCGGCATCAACCACCCGGTGAAGAACCTGCGCACCGGGCGTGACGAGATCACCAGCCAGAACCACGGCTTCGTGGCCCGCCGCACGCAGGCCGAGGCCCACACCGGCGTGGAGGTCACCCATGTGCACCTCAACGACGGCAGCATCGCGGGCATCCGCCTGAAGGACCGGCCCGTGTTCAGCGTGCAGCACCACCCCGAGGCCGGCCCGGGACCGAACGACGCGCGCTACCTCTTCGACGACTTCGTGGCGAACATGGCCGCGCACAAGAACGTACCAAGCCCCCTTCCGCAGCAGGCATGACCGGGGTCGGCCCCGCATGCCCGCCCAACCCCATCCACCCTTCCGCATGAGCCTTATCGCCAAGATCCAAGCCCGCGAGATCCTCGACTCCCGCGGCAACCCCACCATCGAGGTCGATGTGTACACCGACGAGGGCCATGTGGGCCGCGCCGCCGTGCCCAGCGGGGCCAGCACCGGCGCCCATGAGGCCGTGGAGCTGCGCGACGGCGACAAGAAGCGCTACCTGGGCAAGGGCGTCACCAAGGCCGTGGAGCACGTGAACACCACGCTCAACAACGAGCTGCACGGCGCTCCGGTGGACCAGCAGGCTTTGATCGACAAGGCCATGATGGGCCTGGACGGCACGCCCAACAAGAGCAACCTGGGCGCCAACGCCATCCTGGGCGTCAGCCTCGCCGTGGCCAAGGCCGCCGCCAGCCAGGCCGGCCTGCCCCTGTACCGCTACGTGGGCGGCGCCAACGCCTGCACCCTGCCCGTGCCCCTGATGAACATCCTGAACGGCGGTGCCCACGCCGACAACAAGGTGGACGTGCAGGAGTTCATGATCATGCCCGTGGGCGCCACCAGCTTCGGCCAGGGGCTGCGCATGGGCGCCGAGGTGTTCCACCACCTCAAGGCCGTGCTCAAGGCCCGCGGCCTGGCCACCAACGTGGGCGACGAGGGCGGCTTCGCCCCCGACCTGCCCAGCAACGAAGAGGCCCTCAAGGTGGTGATGCAGGCCATCGAGAAAGCCGGCTACACCCCCGGCGACGACATCGTGCTCGCCCTGGACTGCGCCAGCACCGAGTTCTACGACGCCAAGAAGAAACGCTACGTGCTGGAAAGCACCGGCGACAGCCTCACCAGCGACGAGATGGTCGCCTTCTGGAAGGACTGGTGCAAGCGCTACCCCATCGTGAGCATCGAGGACGGCATGGCCGAGGACGATTGGGACGGCTGGAAGAAACTCACCCAGGCCCTGGGACCCAAGGTGCAGCTGGTGGGCGACGACCTGTTCGTGACCAACACCGAACGGCTGTCCGAAGGCATCGCCAAGGGCATCGCCAACAGCATCCTGGTGAAGGTGAACCAGATCGGCACCCTCACCGAGACCTTGGAGGCCGTGGAGATGGCCCACCGCGCCGGGTACTCCGCCGTGATGAGCCACCGCAGTGGCGAGACCGAGGACAGCACCATCGCCGACCTGGCCGTGGCCACCAACTGCGGCATGATCAAGACGGGCAGCGCCAGCCGCAGCGACCGGATCGCCAAATACAACCAGCTGCTGCGCATCGAGGAGCAGCTGGGCAGGAGCGGTCGCTACCCCGGCAAGGCCCTGCGCTTCGGACGCTGAGCGGCTACCTTCGCGGGAACCCCCGGGCCGTCCCATGTCCCGCGCCCCGCTGCTCCTGCTCGCCCTGCTTCTCGCCGCGGACATGGCCCGTGCCCAGGCCCCGGCCGACACCTCCCTGCGGCACCGACCGGAGCGGTCGCCCCTGAAACTGCGCGCCATCGGCGGCACCGTGGGCATCACCCTGGAGAACCACGGGCCCATGGGCCTCGACCGTTTCATGCGGTTCGCCCGGCAGGCCCCTCCCACCCTGCCCGGCAAGCCCACGGACTACTACTTCGGCTACTCCAGCACCGCCATCGGCGGCATCCTCGGTCCGCGCTTCGCCCTGGCCCGCCTGCGCACCGATGGGCCGGCAGCGCGCAGCGCCACCGACCGCCGGGGCGTGGAGGACCGCAACAACGAACACGGATGGACCTTCCATCTGGGCCTGCAGCCCCGGCTGTTCCACCTCTACTTCCACACCGACAGCCTGCTGGGCGACACGGCGCGCACCGTGGAGTACCTCTACACCCTGGCCCAGACCGAGATCGCCGTGGGCGGCGGCCCCTACTGGACCCTGTTCCTGAGCAACACCCTCTTCCTGCGGCCGGGCCTGCTCGCCGAGCTGGGCCATGCCGGCACCGGCACCCTCACCGCCACCGGCACCCGCACCGATGCCTTCGGCGGCACCACCACCGAGACCACCCTCCTGGACCGCAGCGTGCCCGCGCGCGCCTGCACCTACCTGCGCGCCTCGGCCTGCCTGCAGGCCGGGTTCCGCATCGCCAAGCGCGTGGACCTGAGCGCGCGCGCCCAATGGGGCACCGGGCTCATGTGGCTGCACGGCGTGGACCTCACCGCGCTGCGCAGCAGCACCCTGTACGCGCTGGACCTGGCCTTCCTGATCCGCCGGTGATGCCCTCCACGAGGGCTACCTTGCGCACCTCCATGGAACACCTCAAGGGCCTCAACGAGGCGCAGCATGCCGCGGTGGTGCACACCGACGGGCCCAACCTCGTGATCGCCGGCGCCGGATCGGGCAAGACCCGCGTGCTCACCGTGCGCATCGCCCACCTGCTGGCCGCCAAGGGCGTGGACCCCTTCCGCGTGCTGGCCCTCACCTTCACCAACAAGGCGGCGCGGGAGATGAAGGAACGCATCGCCCAGGTGGTGGGCCGCGGCGAGGCCGCCAACCTCTGGATGGGCACCTTCCACAGCGTCTTCGCCCGCATCCTGCGCGCCGAGGCCGACAAGATCGGCTACCCGAAGGATTTCACCATCTACGACACCGACGACAGCCGCTCGCTGATCAAGACCATCCTGAAGGAGTGGCAGCTGGACGACAAACTGTACAAGCCCGGCCAGGTGCACGGCCGCATCAGCATCGCCAAGAACAACCTCATCGGCCCGGCCGACTACCTGAACAACGCCGAGCTGATGGCCGCCGATGCCGCCGCCCTGCGCCCGAAGCTCGGCGAGCTCTACAAGGCCTACGCCGACCGCTGCTTCCGCGCCGGCGCCATGGACTTCGACGACCTGCTGTTCAACACCAACCTGCTCTTCCGCGACCATCCCGAGGCGATGCTGAAGTACCAGCAGCGCTTCCAGTACATCCTGGTGGACGAGTACCAGGACACCAACCTGGCGCAGTACAACATCGTGCGCACCCTGGCCGCCCGGCACGAGAACCTCACCGTGGTGGGCGACGACAGCCAGAGCATCTATGCCTTCCGCGGCGCCAACATCCAGAACATCCTCAACTTCCGCAAGGACTGGCCGGACCACGTGCTCTTCAAGCTGGAGCAGAACTACCGCAGCACCAAGGTGATCGTGGGCGCCGCCAACTCGGTGATCGAGCGCAACCGCGACCAGATCCGCAAAACGGTGTGGACGGACAACAGCGAGGGCGATCGCATCCTGGTGCACCGCGCCGTGAGCGACAACGAGGAGGGCGCCTTCGTGGCCAACAGCATCTTCGAGACCCGCATGCGGCACCAGGTGCCCAACAAGGAGTTCGCCATCCTGTACCGCACCAACGCGCAGAGCCGCAGCATGGAGGAGGCGCTGCGCAAGCTCAACATCCCCTACCGGATCCACGGCGGCCTGAGCTTTTACCAGCGCAAGGAGATCAAGGACCTGCTGGCCTACTTCCGCCTCACCTGCAACCCCAACGACGAGGAGGCCCTCAAGCGCATCATCAACTACCCGGCGCGCGGCATCGGCCAGACCACGGTCGAAAAGCTCATGGTGGCCGCGTCCGAACACGCCATCAGCGTGTGGGAACTGCTGAACGACCCGCCGGCCGGCCTCGACCTGCACGGCGGCATGCGCAAGCGCCTGGCCGACTTCGTGCTGATGGTGCGCAGCTTCCGCACCCTGCTCGACCAGCAGAGCGCGCACGCCCTGGGCGAGCACATCGCCCGCAGCACCGGCCTGCTCAACGACCTGTTCGCCGACAAGACGCCCGAGGGCGTGAGCCGCTACGAGAACATCCAGGAACTGCTCGCCGGCATGAAGGCCTTCAGCGAGGGTGGCGAGGGCACGGACCTTCCGCGCACCCTGTCCGACTTCCTGATCGACGTGGCGTTGCTGACCGACGCCGACAACGAGGACCCCAACGACACCGACCGGGTGAGCCTCATGACCATTCACAGCGCCAAGGGCCTGGAGTTCGACCACGTGCACATCGTGGGCCTGGAGGAGGAACTGTTCCCCAACCCGATGAGCCTGACCACGCGCGCCGACCTGGAGGAGGAGCGCCGCCTGTTCTACGTGGCCCTCACGCGGGCCCGGGTGCGGGCCACGCTGAGCTACGCCATGAGCCGATACAAGTGGGGGCATTTCACCAGCGCCGAACCCAGCCGCTTCATCGAGGAGATCGACCCGAAGTACCTGGAGCGGCCGACCGCCGCGCCCCGTGGCCCGGCGCACTTCGGGGATGAGCGCCGCAGCACCGCCGCACCCTGGGCCGGCCGGACGGCCGCCTTCGA
>JABWBQ010000129.1 GCA_013360395.1 Flavobacteriales bacterium | reverse complement strand
CGGGACCGGGGACGCCGGCCCGGGCACGGTGGCCACCACCACCGCCGAACGGCCGGCCGAGGGTGCGGTCAGGGCCGATCAAGCCGCCCAGGCGGCCGCAGGAGCGCAACAGTCCGCCGCATCCGCCGGACAGGATCGGCCCACACCGCAACAGATCCGCGAGGGTGGTGGCGCCACCGGGAACGACCTGGCCCAGGAGCAGCAACCGGAGGGGCAACAGGCGCTCCCGGTGGAGCAACAGCGATTCGTGCTGGAGAACGAGGTCGCGGAGCTTCAACAATTGCGCGCCGCCACGCGTGACCGCGACGAACGCGAAGCGCTCACGGCGCGCATCGCCCAGTTGCGCGGCCGGATCGACAGTCTCGACGCCGTGGTCGCTGCCGAGCGTATCGCCGCACAGGCCCCGACGCAGCGCGTGGACAGCCCCGAGGTCGCCGTGGTGGCCGGCACCGCGCTGGAGCTGGCCTCCGACCTCACGGACGCGCAGGTCATCGAGCTGCTCAACCCCGGCCATGCCGCCGATGCGGCACGCCTGGAGGCCATTCCCGACCTGGATGAGCGCGTGGACGCCCTGGGCGGGTTGAGCGCCATGCTGGTGGACAGCATCGATGTGCAGGTGCAGCGCCAGCTCAAGCTGCTGGAGCGCGAACCGGCGCGCTCCGCCGAAGTGCTGCCCCGTGTGGACCGCCTGCGCGTGCTGAAAGCGACCGAACAGGCCCGGATGGACCGTCTGCGCGCCGAGGCCATGCGCAGCGACCTGCTCATCGCGGCCGTGCCTGACCGGGAAGCGGGGCAGGGGACGCCGACGGCCGGTGTGCCGGCCGCACGCACGGAGGAGGGACGCTATGTGTCCGTGGCCGGTCGTCCCACCGCGGTCTATGCGAGCCGGCTGAACACACGCGCGTCCACCGTGACCGAGGCCGTGGCCCTGCGCGACAAGGACCTGGCCGAGGTGGACCGGCTCCAACTGCGCATCGATTCCCTGGAAGCGGTGCTGGACACGGTGCAGGACAAGATGTACGACCGGGTGCGCCGCGAGGCCGACCGGGCCATCGACGACCAGCTGATCCTGCGCACCGACCTCGGTCAGCGCATGGCCTACATCACCCGCGAAGAGCTGCGCACCGGGCGCGACAGTCTGAAGGAGCTCCAAGGGGCGACGGACCGGCTGGGGTTGGCGCCGGACGAACCGCTGCTCGCTCTTGCCCGGTCGGAGGAGGGCAGTTCGCGCACCTTCGCCGCCGAGGGCGAACGGCTGCGCAAGCTCGCCGACCGTTCCGAGGACATCGTGGCGCGCGACAGCCTGTACCGTCTGGCCTACACCGCCGAACTGCAGGCCTTGGCCGCGCTCGACCGTGCCATCACCGCCCAGGCGTACATCCAGGGCGACCGCTTCCGGCGCGGCGAGGCGCTCAGCATGGCCGAAGTGGAGGCGCGCATGTTCGGTCCGGCCACCGCCGTGGCGCAAGTGCCGATGCGTGAACCGGGAGCTCAGGCCGCCCCGGAGCCAGGGTCTGCGGCGCCTACGGAAACAGCCCGGGTGGATACCATCGCGGCAGCGGATCCGGGGGCCCGTGTGGCCACCGTTCCGGCGGACAGCGTGGTGCGTGACGACGGGGCCCGACAGGACCTTGCCGCAGAGCGGCCGGCACCGGGCACCGAGGGGCGTACGCAACAACAGGAAGCCCTTCCGACCGGCGCACAGGCGGCCGGCGCGAACACGCAACGGCCCGTCGTGCCGATCGATCCCGCAGGGCAGGCGCGGTACACGGCTTTCCTGAACAGCGATACGTTGCCGGCCAGCGGCATGAGCATGCTGCTGGTGGAGGATGAGACCGCCCTCGGTGCGCAAGCCCGGGAGACCCTGGCGCGTGCGCAGGCGGATGAGCAGCGTTCGGTCGCGCTGGGTGACAGTGCCGTGGCCTTGCGCGACAGCGCCATGGTGGCCCGGCGGAAGGTGCGGGAAGCACTGGAGCGCGAAGCCCTGCGCCTGCAAGTGCTGTCCGATTCGCTGCAGCAGGCCGCCTTGCGGTCGGCGGAGGATGCACGCGCCCTCGAGCAACATCAGCGGGACGTGGCCGAGGCCAAGGCGTTCGCCGACAAGCTTCGGGCCTACTACTACCTGAGCTCGGAAGAGCAGCAACTGGTGATGGACAACACCGATCGCAGCCGGTATTTCCAGGCCAAGGTGAAGGCCATGGAACAGCGCGAGGCGGCGACGGATGCGTTGGAGGAGGAGGCGGCGTACCGCACGCTGTCGCAGGCGCTGGTGCAGGAGGCTGCGGCCGCCGAGGCGCGGTCCGCCGGGGCACCGGCCGATACGGTCCGTGCGCGGATCGAGGTGATGCGGGCGCGTGCGGTGGAGCTCGGCCAGCGGGGTGATTCGCTCAGTGCCATCGCCCAACGGCTGAAGGGGGCCGCGACGTTGAATGACGGCCAGGCCGCCCTCTACCTGCAACAATTGAACGTGGACACCGCCTCGCGGATCATGGCCCTGGAACAACGGACCCGCCGTGTGGAGCCGCTGCTGGCCGAAGTGCGGGCGGGGCAGGTCCCCGGTCCGGTGAGCGCGCCGGTGGCGCCACCG
>JABWBQ010000076.1 GCA_013360395.1 Flavobacteriales bacterium | reverse complement strand
GGCGACCTGGCGTTCGGCGCCCTGCTCACCGTGTCGGTGTACGCCGTGGCCCGCACCCACGGGCTGGCCGCCAGCGGCGAGGTGGGCTTCGGTGCCACCCTGCTCAACATCACCGCCGCGCTCTTCGCCCCGCTGTCCCTGGTGCTGCTGCCCTCGTCGGCCTCACAGCTCGCCGCCGGCGACCATGCCGGGCTCAGCCGCCGCATCGGCCACCTCTCCCGCATGACCCTGCTGGCCTCCGCGGCCATGACCATCGCCTTCGAGCTTGCCGCCGGACCGATCCTGGAGCTCTACCTGGGGGCCACGGCCGACCACTATGTGGACATGAGCCGCATCGCCTTCCTGGGCGCACTGCCCTTCGGGGTGTTCATCGGGCTGCGCAGCCTGCTGGACGCCTACTACCACACGCCCCGCAACGGCATCAACCTCAGCACGGCCTTCCTGCTGCTGCTGTTGGGAAGCCTGTTCCACTTCGTGGTGCCCACACCGGCCGTGTTCATGGCCTGGGTGATGGTGGGCGCCCTGGGCTATCTGGGCTGGGCCACATGGCGTGACGTGGCGCACGTGCGGGCCGAACTGGACCGGCACGCCACCCGCCCCGAGGGCAGCCTGCTCGTGCTGGTGGTCCGCGGCAGGGCCACCGCGCCCCATGGCCTGGAGGCCACGGGCGCCACGGTGCAGGAGCACCGGGTCCGCGCGGGGTCCTGGTCCCTGGGCCTGCGCGACCGCTGGCGTTTGAAGCGAACGCTGCGCACGTTCCGACCGGACGTCCTGTTGGTGCCCGATGCCGACGGGCCGGGGCTGTTCGCCGTGCTCCACAGCGCAGTGCCGGTGGTGGTCACCATCGGGGCGGCCGGTCCGGGCAGGGCACCGGGATGGCGTGCACAGGCCACGGCGTTCTTCGCGGCCGGCATCCTGTGCAGGGACGAGGCCTCGCGCGAGGGGTTGTGGTGGCGTCGTGACGATGCCCGGTCGCTGCCCGTGGGCGATGGTCCTGCCGCCCGCCCTGGCGAGCTGCTCCACTACCTGCGTGCGGTGGCCCTGCACCGGGCGCCGGGAACAGCGGCCGCCTGAGGGCGCCCTGCCCACCGGAACACCCGGCCGCACCGGGCTGCGACGCACCACCGCCCTGGCCACAAGCCTTGCCCCGCCCGCCCGGCGCGCTTCGGTACCTTCGCGGGCCAAGTCCTGGACCGTGAAGGAGATCAAGCGCCACACCATCACCGCGGCCCTGCCCTACGCCAACGGGCCGCTGCACATCGGCCACATCGCCGGGGCCTACCTGCCCGCCGACATCCATGTGCGCAATCTGCGCCAGCGCGGCAAGGAGGTGCTCTTCATCTGCGGCAGCGACGAGCACGGCGCGGCCATCACCATCCGGGCTTTGAAGGAGGGCACCACCCCGCGGGCCATCGTGGACAAGTACCACGCGCTGATGGACCGGGCCTTCCGCGAGTTCGGCATCCGGTTCGACATCTACGACCGCACCAGCAGCGACCTGCACCGCGAGACCTCGCAGGCCTTCTTCCTGAAGCTGCTGGAGAACGGCGCCTTCAGCGTGCAGGAGGAGCAACAGTACTACGACGAGGAGGCGAAGCAGTTCCTGGCCGACCGCTACATCATGGGCACCTGCCCCACCTGCGGCAACCCCGATGCCTACGGCGATCAATGCGAGCGGTGCGGCAGCGCGCTCAGTCCGAAGGACCTGATCGACCCGCGCAGCACCCTCAGCGGCGCCAAGCCCGTGCTGAAGCCCACGCAGCACTGGTACCTCAGGATGGACGAGGCCCAGCAATGGGTGGAGCGATGGATGAACACCGGCGAGCTGGATGGTGCGATGCACCATGATCCCCGCGAGTGGAAGGCGAGCGTTCTCGGCCAGTGCAACAGCTGGCTGAAGGACGGGCTGCGCCCCCGGGCCATGACGCGCGACCTGGACTGGGGCGTGCCCGTGCCGCTCCCCGACGCCAGGGGCAAGGTGCTCTACGTGTGGCTCGACGCGCCCATCGGCTACATCAGCGCCACCAAGCGCTGGGCGAAGGACCACAACGCCGATTGGGAGAAATGGTGGAAGGCCGAGGACACGCGGCTCATCCACTTCATTGGCAAGGACAACATCGTCTTCCACGCCATCATCTTCCCCATCCTGCTGAAGCTGCACGGCGGCTTCGTGCTGCCGCAGAACGTGCCGGCCAACGAGTTCCTCAACCTCGAAGGCCGCAAGATCAGCACCAGCCGCAACTGGGCGGTGTGGCTGCACGAGTACCTGGAGCGCTGGCCCGGCCGGCAGGACGAACTGCGCTACTGCCTGGGCACCATCCTCCCCGAGCAGAAGGACAGCGAGTTCACCTGGAAGGATTTCCAGGAGAAGAACAACAACGAACTCGTGGCCATCATCGGCAACTTCGTGCAGCGCGTGTTCGTGCTCTGCCACAAGTACTACGGCGGCCGGGCGCCCGGAGCGGGTGCGGCCACCGGGCAGGACCTGGCCCTGTGGAGCACGGTGCATGCCAGCGCCGAGGAGGTGGCGCGCCACATCGACCACTTCCGCTTCCGCGATGCGCTGGCCAGCGCCATGAACGTGGCGCGTGCGGGCAACAAGTACCTCAGCGACCACGAGCCGTGGAAACTGGAGAAGACCGATCCGGAGCGCACGCGCACGATCCTGGCCAACAGCCTCAACGTGGCAGCGGTGCTCAGCATCGTGCTGGAGCCCTTCCTGCCGCACACGGCGGAGAAGCTGCGCCGCATGCTCGGCCTGGGCGATCTGCCGTGGGCGCATGCCTTCCGCAGCGACCTGATCGGCGAGGGGCAGGAACTGGGCAAGCCTGAGCACCTTTTCAAGCCCATCACCGATGCGGAGATCCAGCCGGAGATCGACCGCCTGCATGCGAATGCGCCCCAGGGGCAGGAGCAGGGGCAGCAGGCTGCGCCGGTCGCGAAATCCGAACATCGGTCCGCCGAAGCGGGCGGATCTGGTGTGGTGAGCGCGAAGGCGACCATCGCGTTCGACGACTTCGCGAAGCTCGACCTCCGCGTGGGCACCATCGTTGCTGCGGAGCGCGTCCCCAAGGCCGACAAGCTGCTGAAGCTGGCCATCGACATCGGGGAGGCCGTGCCGCGCACGGTGGTCAGCGGCATCGCAGCGCACTACGCACCCGAACAGCTGGCCGGCCAGCAGGTGGTGCTGGTGGCCAACCTGGAGCCGCGCAAAATGCGCGGTGTGGAGAGCCAGGGCATGGTGCTGATGGCCGAGGATGCGGGCGGGCGGCTTGTGTTCGTGCAGCCCAGGGATGCGGTGGGCCCGGGCGGGGAAGTGCGCTGAGGGCCGTGTGCCGGGGCGTCGGTGCCGCTCACAGCACCAGCAGCGCCACCTGGTAGTGGTTGTTCACGGCGCCCAGCAGTTCGGTGCGCACGTACCACGCGGCCTGGAACGCCTGCAGTGCGGCGAACTCGTGGTTGGGCACGTTGAACTCGTCGAACAGCAGCACATCGCCCGCCCGCAGGTACGGGCCGAGCGCCGTGAGCACGAAGAGGGTGGAGGAGTAGAGGTCCGCGTCCAAGTGGACCACCTTGCGCCGCCCCTCGACGAAGGGCGCCGTGCGCAGGAAGGGCAGGAGGGTCTGCTGGAAGAGGCCCTTGTGGAACCGGCCGCGTGGGTCGTCCAGCGCGGGGATGGCGGCGGCCATGTCGCCCTTGGCGAACGCCCCCCATTGCTCGGGCAGGCCTTCGAAGGTGTCGAAGCCGTGGAAGCGGCTGTCGGCGTGGCGGGCGTGGGCCAGCCACCAGCGGAAGGAGCGCCCGTCGAACACACCGAACTCCAGGTAGTCGATGGGGCTGTCGTGCAGGCCCAACCGCTGCACCACGTGCTCGTGCAGCCGTTCGCGCCGGGCGTGCACCCGCCGGAAGGTGTGGAAGTCGTTGGGCACGTCGGGCCCTTTGCGTTGCCGTGCGATCCAGGCCGAGAGCGCCAGCGTGTTGGCACCGAAGCGCAGCGGGTGCGCCGCCCAGCCCAGCCACCGGTGCGGCCGCAGGAGCAGCAGCAGGCCTTTGGCGTGGATGTGGAGCCGGATCAGCGCGTTACGCATGGGGCGCGGGGCGGCAAGGATACGGCATGGCCCCGCATCCCGGAATGAGGCAGGGGCCGTGGTCCGGTCCCGCGGTCAGAGCGCCAGCGCACAATTCACCGCGGCGGCTGCGTTGATGTTGCCGTAGCCCTTGCTGCCGCTGGGTCCGTTGGCGAACTGGGCCGTGGCCTTCAGGCATTGGAGCACCTGGTCGCGTGTGGCCGTGGGCCGGGCGCTCCACACCACTGCGGCGATGCCCGCGGCCGTGGCCGTGGCGCTGCTGCTGCCGCCGATGTAGCCGGGCGTGGTGCCGCTGGCCGGCAGCGTGAGCGAGTTGCGGCTGCTGTTGCTGCTGCGCTCCATGCATATCGTGAGGTCGATCTGCGACCCGTCGTGGCAGCTGCTGCACTTGCTGCCGTTCTCCTTCACCCCGGTCACGGCCACGCAGTTGCTGTATGCCGCCGGATACACCACGCCCCACCAGCTGGTCCAGCTGAAGCTGGTGCCGCCTGCGGCGAACACGAGCTTGCCCTGGCCATGCGCGTAGTTCACCCCGTCGCGCAGCACGCTGGAGCCGAAGGGCGTGCCCAGGCTCATGCTGATCACGCGCACGGCGGGATCGGCGCCCAGCGCCACCAGGGCGTTCTTCACGGCGGTGCGCTCGCTGCTCTTGTCGAGCACCACGTCCTCGCTGGCCCGGATGAACCGCAGACCGCTCTTGTACGCCACGCCCGTGGTGGTACCGCCGCCGTTGCGCGGCCCCACGGCCTGCCCGGCCATGCTGGTGCCGTGCGTGCAGGCGGTGTAGGGTGAACCGCCCAGCGTGGCCGAGGCGGTGACGGTGCGGCCCACGTTGCTCTCCCCGTCGTTGAAGTCGGCGCCGAGATAGGTCTGCGCGGCACTGAGACCCGCATCGATCACACCCACGGTGATGCCCTGCCCCTGCGCCGTGGCCCAGGCCGCCGGCACCGTGTGGTTGTTGAAGTTCCAGGGCAGGCGCGCATCCGGACTGATGACGGTGACGTCGGCAGGGTGGAGGGCGTAGGTGCTCGGGCTGCAGCCGCTGGTGCTGCGGTCCGCCGCAGCGGGCCAATAGTCCAGGGGTTCCACGTAACGCACGTTCTCCAGATCGGCCAGCATCGTGAGCACGCGGGGGTCGTCGATGCGCAGGGTGAGGATCGGAAGCACGGGGTCGTCCTCCACGACGATGTCGCGTAGCACGAGCGGGTCGCGGCGCCCTTCGTTCATCAGGCCCAGCACGCGGTCGAGCAGGGCGTCGTGCACGGCACGCCATTCCGCCGACCGGATGTCGATGCGGTGGAGCCGCTCCTCCACCGCGGTGGCCTTCGCCGGACGGTAGCCGATGCTCACGCTGTGGTCGTTGTACAGGGTGGCGCTCCAAAGCGTGTGCAGGTCCACCATGTCCCACTGGAAGTCGTTGTGCGCCTCCAGCGTGGCGATGATGCGGCGGTCCAGGGCCTCCTGGTCGAGCGGCGGGCCTTGCGGCGGGGTGTGCCGTTGGGCGCGTTCCACGAGCACGGGCTCCTGGAGCTGGTCGGCGGGGCCGGCGGCGGGTTCGCGGCGGCAGGCGCACAGCAACAGCACGCCGGCGAGGATCGGGAGGTGGGTCCGGGGATGCATGGCGGGGTCTTGTTGGCGAAAAGCTACGCGGCTTTTCCCCAGGTCCGTGAACCCCGGTAACGACAAGGGGGACCCGCGGTCCCCCTTGCTGCCGGTACCCGTGGCCGGGCCTCCGGCGGGATCACTTCACCTTCTGCACGATGGCCTTGAAGGCTTCGGCGTCGCTGTAGGCGATCTCGGCCAGGGCCTTGCGGTCCAGGTCGATGTTGGCCTTCTTGAGGCCCGCCATGAAGACGCTGTAGCTGGTGCCGTTGATGCGGCAGGCCGCGTTGATGCGCTGGATCCAGAGGGCGCGGAAGTCGCGCTTCTTGATGCGTCGGCCGGAGTAGGCGTGGGTGAGGCCCTTCTCCACGCTGTTCTTGGCGACGGTGAGGACGTTCTTGCGGCGGCCGAAGCTGCCTTTGGCCAGCTTGAGGACCTTCTTGCGCTTGGCGCGGCTGGCGACCTTGTTCTTACTGCGGGGCATGATGCCTTGGGTTTTCGGGCGTGGGCGGAACGCGCTGTGGGCGTTCGCTTGGCGGCTCCACGTCCTGGTTAACGCTACCTGTTCGACCCGGAGCGGGAGGGTCCCTTACTTGAGCAGTTCGAGGATGTTCTTCTCGTCGCGCTTGTGCACCACGGCCATCTTGGCCAGGTTGCGCTTGCGCTTCTTGTGCTTCTTGGTAAGGATGTGGTTGTGGAACGCGTGCTTGCGTTTCACCTTGCCGGTGCCGGTGAGCTTGAACCGCTTCTTGGCGCCGGACTTGGTCTTCATCTTGGGCATGGCCTCTCTGCGTTGATGGACGTCGGTCGGGTGTTCGTGTTGATCGTGATGCGCGATGGGCGGGGCGGGCTTCGCCTCACTTCTTCTTTTTGGGGATCAGGAACATGATCATGCGCTTGCCCTCCAGCTTGGGCATGCTCTCCACCACGCCCACATCCTCGAGTTCCTGGGCGAACTTCAGGAGCAGGATCTCGCCGCGTTCCTTGAACACGATGGTGCGGCCGCGGAAGAAGACGAAGGCCTTCACCTTGTGGCCCTCCAGCAGGAACTTGCGGGCGTGGTTGGTCTTGAAGTTCAGGTCATGCTCGTCGGTGTTGGGCCCGAAGCGGATCTCCTTCATCTCGACGGTGGCCTGCTTGGCCTTGATCTCCTTCTGCTTCTTCTTGAGGTCGTAGAGGAACTTCTTGTAGTCGGTGATGCGGCACACGGGCGGCACGGCCGTGGGGCTGATCTCCACCAGGTCCAGGCCAAGGTCCTCGGCCATGCGCAGCGCCACGTTGAACGGGTACACCCCCTGTTCAACGTTCTCGCCCACCACACGCACCTCGCTGACCCCGTAGATGCGGCCGTTGATGCGGTGGGGGTCCTCCTTGACCACACGGCCACGGAAGGGACGGCGCGGTCCCCCGCCGGGAGGGCGTGGTCCGCTGGGACGGTTGAAGGGTGGTCCTGCCACGAAGGGGGTGTTGGTTCCTGTTGCGTTCAGAGGCCGCCGAGCTGCTGGCGCACCCGTTCGTTCACCAGGTCGGCGAAGGCCCGGACGCTCATGGCGCCCAGGTCACCCCGGCCTTGTTCCCGCACGGACACGGTGCCTTCGGCGGCTTCCTTTTCGCCGAGGATGAGCATGAACGGGAATTTGGCCAGTTCCGCATCGCGGATCTTGCGGCCGATCTTCTCGCTGCGCTCGTCAACGGCGGCGCGAATATCGGAATCTTTCAGATCCCCAGCGACTTGCCGGGCCCGGTCCAGGAATTTGTCGCTGATGGGCAGCACGATGGCCTGCTCGGGCGTGAGCCAAAGGGGGAAGCGGCCGGCGGTGTGCTCGATGAGCACGGCCACGAACCGTTCCAGGCTGCCGAAGGGGGCGCGGTGGATCATCACCGGCCGGTGGCGCTGGTTGTCGGCGCCCACGTATTCCAGCTCGAAACGCTCCGGCAGGTTGTAGTCCACCTGGATGGTGCCCAGCTGCCAGCGGCGGCCCAGGGCGTCCTTGACCATGAAGTCGAGCTTGGGGCCATAGAAGGCGGCCTCGCCGTACTCCACCACCGTCCGCAGGCCCTTCTCGGCCGCCGCGTCGATGATGGCCTGCTCGGCCTTGGTCCAGTTCTCGTCGGTGCCGATGTACTTGCTGCGGTCCACCTGGTCGCGCAGGCTGATCTGCGCCTCGTAATCGTGGAGGTCCAGCGCCTTGAAGACCAGCAGCACCAGGTCGATCACCTTCATGAACTCCTCCTTCACCTGGTCGGCGCGGCAGAACAGGTGGGCGTCGTCCTGCGTGAAGCCGCGCACCCGGGTGAGGCCGTGCAGTTCGCCGCTCTGCTCGTAGCGGTACACGGTGCCGAACTCGGCCAGGCGCACGGGCAGGTCCTTGTAACTGCGCGGCCGGCTGGCGAAGATCTCGCAGTGGTGCGGGCAGTTCATGGGCTTGAGCAGGAACTCCTCGCCCTCCTGGGGGGTGTTGATGGGGCGGAAGCTGTCCTTGCCGTACTTCTCCCAGTGCCCGCTGGTGACGTAGAGCTGCTTGCCGCCGATGTGCGGGGTGGCCACCTGGTCGTAGCCGTCGCGCTCCTGGGCGCGCTTCATGAAGTCGATCAGCCGTTCGCGCAGGGCGGTGCCCTTGGGCAGCCACAAGGGCAGGCCCGAACCCACTTTCTCGCTGAAGGTGAACAGGTCCAGTTCCTTGCCCAGCTTGCGGTGGTCCCGCTTCTTGGCCTCTTCCAACAGGGCGAGGTGCTCCTCCAGTTCCTTCTGCTTGGGGAAGGTGATGGCGTACAGGCGCGTAAGCTGCTTACGCTTCTCGTCACCGCGCCAGTAGGCCCCGGCCACGCTGAGCACCTTCACCGCCTTGATGAACGAGGTGTCGGGGATGTGCGGCCCGCGGCACAGGTCGGTGAAGTTGCCCTGGGTGTAGAAGCTGATGCTGCCGTCCTCCAGGCCGTCGATCAGCTCCAGCTTGTATTCGTCGCCCTTCTCCTTGAAGTAGGCGATGGCCTCGGCCTTGGGCACTTCGCGGCGCACGTAGACCTCCTTCCTGGCGGCCAGCTCCTTCATCTTGGCCTCGATGGCCGCGAAGTCGCCGTCGCCGATGCTGCGGTCGCCCAGGTCGATGTCGTAGTAGAAGCCGTTCTCGATGGGCGGGCCGATGCCGAACTTGGTGCCGGGGTAGAGCGCCTCGATGGCCTCGGCCATCAGGTGGGCGCTGCTGTGCCACAGGGTGGCCTTCCCTTCGGCGTCGTTCCAGGTGAGCAGCTGCAGAGTACAGTCGCCCGGCAGGGGGCGGCCGGCGTCGCGCACCTCGCCGTTGACCTTGGCGGCCAGCACGTTGCGGGCCAGGCCTTCACTGATGCTGCGGGCCACGTCCATGGCCGTGGCGCCCTGCTGGAATTCGCGGACGCTGCCGTCCGGGAGGGTGACGTGGAGGGTCATCGGAACATTCCGGCCACCTTACGAACGGTGGTCGCGAAAGGGGCGCGAAGATAACGGTATGCCGCGCCCGGCCGATGCGCTCAGAGGCAGTAGATGATCAGCAGTTCGTCGAGCCCGGCATCGCCCAGCTCGCGGGCCTTGACGATGTCGGCGCAGGCTTCCTGGGCGCGGCCCAGGGCGATGAGGGCCTGCGCCCGGCCGCCGTAGGCCTTCACCAGGGTGGGGTCCAACGAGAGGGCGTGGGCCAGGTCGGCCACGGCGGCCTCGTGCTCGCCCAGGCCGTTGCGCACCAGGCCGCGGTTGCACCAGGCCTTGGCATCGCCGGGGGCCAGACGCACCAGTTCGTCGTACACGGCCAGCGCACCCTCGCGGTCGCCTTGGGCCACCAGCACCTGCCCGCGGGTGTATCGGGCGTGGAGGGCAATGGCCTGGCCGGGGGCGGCCTCCAGGATGGCCTGCAGGTCGGCTTCGGCCTCGCGGTAGCGTTCGGCGTGCACCAAGGTCTCGGCCCGCCGCAGGCGGATGTTGAGGTCGGCCGGCTCCAGCAGCAGCGCGCGGTCCAGGTCGTGCAGCGCACCTGTGCGGTCGCCCAGGGCCTCGCGGCTCAAGCCGCGGTAGTACCAGGCCTTGGCCTGGGCGGGGCGCTGGGCGATCACGCCGGTGAAGATGTCCACGGCGGTGCGGTGTTCCTGCTGGCGGATGGCGGCCAGTCCGTCCGCGAAGACATCGTCGGCCTGTTGGCCTTGCACGGCCGCGGCCAACAGCAGGGCGGTGGCGAGGAGGAAGCTGCGCATGGCCCCCTTCAACGGGATCGGAGCCCCGCGGGTTCAGGCCGTTCACGCCGCCCGGTGGAATAGTTCCGCCCGTGGTGCACGCCGGCCTGTTCGCCGCCCGGTATGTTCGCGGCCAATTCCATCGCCATGCTGCTGAACAGTGAACCGGTGAACGAGGACTTCGGCTTGTTGCTATTACGTGTGGCCTCAGGGGGCGGTATGTTCTGGCACCACGGCCTGCCCAAGCTCATGCACTTCGGCGAACGCATGGAGAACTTCTCGGACCCGCTCGGCATCGGCTCCGCCGCCTCCCTGGCGCTCATCGTGTTCGCCGAGGCGATCTGCGCGCTCCTGGTGCTGCTGGGGCTCTGGACCCGCGCCACCGTGATCCCCCTGCTGATCGCCATGGGAGTGGTGGTGTTCGTGGTGGATGCCGGCGAACCTCTCAGCGAACGTGAACTGGGGCTATTCTACCTCCTGGCCTTCAGCACCTTAATGTTCACAGGAAGCGGGCGTTTCAGCATCGACCGGCTCAAGTTCCAGTAACACCGTTCGGACATGCATGTGCGGCCGTGGTTGCGCGGCTGTTCTTCACAGGCCGGTACGGGGATCTCCTGTCGCAAGGCCTTAGGGGTGGCCGCAGGGAGCGCCGCTACCGAGGGCCGGTGCTACGGAACGATCACGATGGAGATGTCTTGTGAAAAAAGACCGAGTAGAGCGGCCTACTCCTTAGTGCGAAGTGGTATAAGGCTTTTCACAACGACGCTTGGGCGCGAAAGACCCTCGCGCCGCCCAAAGGGTGTTTTTGAGATGGTCTTAAAGCAAACAGAGCGGCCGGGCTCGGATATCCAACCGGGATAAGCGTCGGAAGGTCCGCCTCCACACGGCCCGCCAGCTCGCCTGAGCGCTTCGATGGGGTGTGCTGCCTTGGGACCGGCCCCGGAGGTTGGAACGGGGCGCTCCCATTTGGATCACACCTTCATCTCCACCACCTTGTCCGCCTTGTAGGCTCCGGTGCGCAGGCGTTCGTTCACCTGGGCGAAGCTGCGGATGGTGCGCTCCACGTCCTCCAGGGAGTGGACCGCGGTGGGGATGAGGCGCAGGAGGATGGTGTCCTTGGGCACCACGGGATACACCACGATGCTGCAGAAGATGCCGTGGTTCTCGCGCAGGTCGAGCACCACGTTGGTGGCCTCGGGGATGCTGCCGTGCATCATCACCGGGGTGACGCAGCTGTTGGTGACCCCGATGTCGAGGCCGGCCTTGCGCAGCCCGTCCTGCAGGGCGCGGGTGATGGTCCAGAGCTTCTGGCTGAACTCGGGCCGGGTGCGGATCATCTCCAGGCGCTTGAGGGCGCCGATGACCACGGGCATGGGCAGGCTCTTGGCGAAGGTCTGGCTGCGCATGTTGTAGCGCAGGTACATGATCACATCCTCGGGCCCGCTGACGAAGGCGCCGATGGTGGCCATGGCCTTGGCGAAGGTGCCGAAGTACACGTCCACCCCGTCCTGCACCCCCTGGGCATCGGCGGTGCCGCGTCCGTCGCGGCCCATCATGCCGAAGCCGTGGGCGTCGTCCACGAAGAGGCGGAAGTTGTACTTGGCCTTGCGTTCCACGATCTCCTTGAGCTTGCCTTGGTCGCCGGCCATGCCGAACACGCCCTCGGTCATCACCAGGATGCCGCCGCCGGTCTCCTTGGTCACCTTGGCCGCCTTCTCCAGCATGTTGTCCAGGCTGGCCATGTCGTTGTGCTGATAGACGAAGCGCTTGCCCATGTGCAGGCGGGCGCCGTCGATCATGCAGGCGTGGCACTCGCTGTCGTACACCAGCACATCGTGCCGGCCCAGCAGCGCCTCGATGGCGCTCATGCAGCCCTGGTAGCCGTAGTTCAGCAGGAAGGTGTCCTCCTTGCCCATGAATTCGCTCAACTGGTCCTCCAGTTGTTCATGGTACCGGGTCTGCCCGCTCATCATGCGCGCCCCCATGGGGTAGGCCATGCCCCAGTCCTTGGCGGCCTGGGCGTCCACGGCGCGCACCTCGGGGTGGTTGGCCAGGCCCAGGTAGTTGTTCAGGCTCCACACCAGCACCGGCTTGCCCCGGAAGGTCATGTGCGCCCCCAGTTCGCCCTCCAGCTTGGGGAAGCTGAAGTAGCCGTGGCTGTCCTTGGCGTGGCGGCCGATGGGGCCGAGGTCCTTGCGGATCTTGTCGAAGATGTCGTTCATGGCGGGGCGGTTCGCGCCGCGAAAGTAGCATCGCCCCGTGCATGGGGGACGGACGGTGACCGTGGCGGATACGAACGCGGGCGGTTGAAAAGCCGTGGACCGGGCCGCCCGGGCGGGGCCGGAGGGCTGGGTGCGGTGGACTATCTTTGCCCGCCTTTTCCGCCCGGCCTTGTTCCCCGTCCGTCCGTTCCACCTCGCGCCGCTCGCCCTCCTGGCGCTGGTGGTGGCCCTGTGCGCCGGGTGCGGCAAGTTCAACAAGGCGCTCAAGAGCAACGACCTGGACCTCAAGCTGCGCACGGCCCAGGAGTTCTACGACAAGGGGCTCTTCGAGAAGGCGCTGCCCCTGCTGGAGGAACTGGTGTCGCTCACGCGCGGCTCGTCCATGAGCGAGCGGGTGAACTACCTGCATGCCAAGAGCTTCTTCGGCATGAAGGACTACACCATGTCCGGCTATTACCTGGGCAACTTCACGCGCACCTTCCCCACCAGCCAGTACGCCGAGGAATGCGCCTTCCTCACGGCCTATTGCCACTACAAGAACTCGCCCAGCTACGAGCTGGACCAGACCGATACGCGATCGGCCATCGATGCGCTGCAGCTCTTCCTGGTGCGCTACCCGGCCTCCACGCTGAAGGACAGCTGCAACACGCTGATCGACGTGCTGCGCAACAAGCTGGAGGTGAAGGACTTCGAGGGTGTGCGGCAGTACCACAAGCTGCGCAACCACCAGGCCACGGGCGTGGCGGCCGAGCAGTTCCTGCGCACCTGGCCCAACAGCCGGTTCCGCGAGGAGGCCCTGTACCTGGCGGCCGAGAGCGCCGTTCAGCTGGCCGAGAACAGCATCGAGAGCAAGCGCCAGGAACGCCTGCGCGCCGCGATCAAGAGTTGTGATACCTTCGCGGACGCTTTTCCGGAGGCCGACCGGACCGTTGCGGTGAAACGCATGGCCGAAGCCTGCCGCCAGAAGCTCCAAGCATCATCCCCCGCACCGACGCCATGACCCCCAAGCACCAGAACGCCGCCAAGACCACCGTGACCCGCAACGTGGCCCAGCTCGATCAGGAGATCGGCAACGTGTATGAGACCGTGGTGATCCTGGGCAAACGCGCCAACCAGGTGGCCCTGGGCATCAAGGAGGAGCTCGGCGCCAAGCTCGAGGAGTTCGCCAGCAGCGGCGAGAACCTGGAGGAGGTGTACGAGAACCGCGAACAGATCGAGCTCAGCAAGCTCTACGAGAAGATGCCGAAGCCTTCGGCGATCGCCGTGCAGGAGCTGATCGAGGGTCGCCTGCACATCCGCCGCCCCGAGGAAGGGGAGACGGCCCCGGCCCCGGCGACCGAGAACGCCTAAGCCGTCCGGCAACGCCGGCACCCCCATGTCCGTCGTGCTGCCTCGCCGCATCCTGCTGGGTGTCACCGGCGGCATCGCGGCCTGCAAGGCCCCCCTGCTGGTGCGCGCGCTGGTGAAGGCCGGTGCCGAGGTGCAGGTGGTGATGACCCCGGCGGCGCACGACTTCGTGACGCCGCTGACCCTGAGCACCCTCAGCGGGCGACCGGTGCTCACCGACCTCTTCGTGCGCGACGGCAGCGGCCACTGGAACGACCATGTGCACCTGGCCGGCTGGGCCGATGCCGTGCTGGTGGCCCCGGCCACGGCCAACACCCTGGCGAAGATGGCCCACGGCCTGTGCGACAACCTGCTGCTGGCCTGCGTGCTCAGCGCCACCTGTCCGGTGTTCGCGGCCCCGGCCATGGACCTGGCGATGTGGCGCGACCCGGCGACGCAGCACAACCTGGGCCTGTTGCAGCAGCGCGGCGTGCGCACCATCGGCCCCGAGCACGGCGAGCTGGCCAGCGGGCTGGTGGGCGAGGGGCGCATGACCGAGCCGG
>JABWBQ010000014.1 GCA_013360395.1 Flavobacteriales bacterium | reverse complement strand
CGGGTGGTTCGGCGGCCAGGGCCATGGCGGCGGCCGGCGGATGGGGGCGCTCCCCTTCGCGGGCCTTGTGGCGAAGCACCACGAGCCTTTCGTACAGCTCGCGTGCATCGTCGCACGCCTGCTCCAGGCCGGCCACGTTGAGCGCGCCGCCTCCCAGCGCGCGCTCGGCCTCGTTCAGCGCTTTCAGCAGGTCCTGGACCCGCTTGTACGGCTTGTCGCCCACCTTCTGCATGGCCTCTGCTCCAACGCGAAGATGCCTATTTTCGTGCCGGGGCGCAAAATCGATGCCGTCCCGCCCCCCAAGGCACCGCCGCGATGTTCCTGGAGCGCGTCCGCAGCCAAGCCCCCGGCAAGGGCTGGATCGAGGTGATCTGCGGGTCGATGTTCAGCGGCAAGACCGAGGAGCTGATCCGCAGGCTGCGACGGGCCGAGTTCGCCCGCCAGAAGGTGGAGATCTTCAAGCCCGCCGTGGATACGCGCTATGCGGAGCACGAGGTGGTGAGCCACGATGCCACGAGCATCCGCAGCACGCCCGTGCCCGGCAGCAACAACCTGCTGTTGCTGGCCAGCGATATCGATGTGGTGGGCATCGACGAGGCGCAGTTCTTCGACGAGGGCCTGGCGCAGGTGTGCGCCCAGCTGGCCGACAACGGGGTGCGGGTGATCGCCGCCGGGCTGGACATGGACTTCCAGGGGCGGCCCTTCGGCCCCATGCCCCAATTGATGGCCATGGCCGAGCATGTCACCAAGGTCCACGCCATTTGCGTGCATTGCGGCCAGCTGGCCTCCTTCAGCCACCGCACGCACGCCAGCACCGACCTGATCCACCTGGGGGAGACCGACAGCTACGTGCCGCTGTGCCGGGGCTGCTTCGGTGCCGCCCGCCAGGAGCAGGTCACCGCGGCCCGTGATGCGGCCATGCAGCGATGAACGAGCCGCATCCGTTGAGCCGCATCGCCGAAGCCGTGGGCGGTGCGCTCCACATGCCGCTGGGCGATGGGCCGGTGGTGGACCTGCTGTTGGACACGCGCCGGTCGCAGGTACAGCCCGACACGCTGTTCGTGGCCCTGCGGGGCGAGCGGCATGACGGGCATCGTTTCCTGCACGAGCTGGTGGCGCGCGGCGTGCGCAACGCCCTGGTGAGCGAGCCCCCGCCCCCGGCGTTGCACGACCGCCTGAACACGATCGTGGTGCCCGACACGTTGGACGCGCTGCAACGCCTGGCCGCCTGGCACCGCGGCCACTTCCACGGGCCCGTGGTGGGCATCACCGGCAGCAACGGCAAGACCGTGGTGAAAGAGTGGCTCGCCCAGCTCCTGGGCCGCGAGGAGCACATTGCCCGCAGCCCGGGCAGCTGGAACAGCCAGGTGGGCGTGCCGCTGAGCGTGTGGGGCCTGCACCGCGGCCACACCATGGGGATCTTCGAGGCCGGCATCAGCCGGCCCGGTGAGATGGCACGCCTGCGCCCGATCATCCGGCCCACGATCGGGGTGTTCACCAGCCTCGGTCCGGCCCACGGCGAGAACTTCCCCGATGAGGGGACCAAGGCCCGCGAGAAGCTCGAGCTGTTCCGCGATGCCCAGGTGCTGGTGTATCCCGGCGACATCGCGCCGCTGCATGCGGCGGTGAAGTCCCTGGGACTGGACCGGCACCTGCTGACCCGCACGTGGTCGCGCGAGGGATCGGCCTTCGTGCATCTGCTGCGCGAGGAACGGGTGGAGGGCGGGCTGCGGCTCACCATCGGCCACGGTGCCGACGACTTCGCCGTGCAACTGCCCTTCGACGACCACGCGAGCGTGGCCAATGCGATGACGTGCATCACGCTGCTGCTGCACCTGGGGCGCACCCCGGCGTGGGTGCAGGAGCGCCTGCCGCAGCTGCATGCGGTGGCCATGCGCCTGGAGCTGCTGGACGGGGTGAACGGCAGCCTGCTGATCAACGACGCGTACAGCAACGACACGGCCTCGCTCGCCATCGCCCTGGACCACCTGGCGGCCCATGCCACCGACCGCGAGCGCGTCGTGGTGCTGGGCGACATCCACGACAGCGGCGAGGCGCAGGACGTGCTGTACGGCCGGGTGGCAGGCCTGCTGCGCCGCGCGGGTGTGGAGCGCCTGCTGGGGGTGGGCCCACGGATCGCCGCCCACGCCGCGCTGTTCGGCGGCAGGGCACGCTTCTTCCCCGGCGCGGAGGACCTGTTGCGCGGGGTGGCACCTGAGGAGCTGCGCGATGCGGCGGTGCTGGTGAAGGGTGCGCGCAGCCTGGGCCTGGAGCGGGTGGTGGAGCGCTGGCAGCGGCAGGTGCACGGCACGGTGCTGGAGATCGACCTGGACGCCGTGCGCCACAACCTGAACCACTTCCGGGGCTTGTTGCGTCCGGGCACCGGGGTGCTGGCCATGGTGAAGGCCTTCGGGTATGGCAGCGGTGCCACCGAGCTGGCACGCCTGTTCGCCTACGAACGGGTGGACATGTTGGGCGTGGCCTATGCCGACGAGGGCATCGCCCTGCGACAGGACGGCATCACCCTGCCCATCCTGGTGATGAACCCCGAGCCGGTGCCCCAGGAAGTGCTGCACCGCTTCCGGCTGGAGGCCGTGGTGTACGACCTGCGTTCGCTGGAAGCGGCCATCGACCACGCACGGTCGCACGCCGATGCGCCCCCCGTGCACCTGAAGATCGACACCGGGATGCACCGGCTGGGCTTCGACCCTGGTCATCTGGACACCGTGATCACGGCCCTCCGCCGGGCACCCTTCCTGCGGGTGGCCACCGTGTTCAGCCACCTGGCGGCCAGCGAGGACCCGGCGCACGATGCCTTCACCCGGGAACAGCTGGCGCGCTTCAACGCTGCGGCCGACCGCCTGGAGGCCGTGCTGGCCGGCCGACCAACGCGGCACATCGCCAACTCGGCGGGCATCAGCCGCTTCCCGGAAGCGCATCTGGACCTGGTGCGGCCGGGCATCGGTCTGCACGGCGTGGGGCACGATGCCGCCGAGACCGCCCTGCTGCGGCCCGCGGCCCGGCTGCGCACCACCATCGCCCAGGTGAAGGCGGTGCCGCCCGGTGACAGCGTGGGCTACGGACGCCGTCACCGCGTGCAGGCCGCGCAGCGCATCGCGGTGCTGCCCATCGGGTATGCCGACGGCCTGTTCCGCAGCCTGGGTCATGGCGTCGGCCATGTGCTCGTCCACGGCCGGCGGGCCCCGTTCACGGGCAGCATATGCATGGACATGTGCATGGTGGACGTCACGGACATTCCTTGCGCGCCCGGCGATGCGGTCACGGTGTTCGGCCCCGGGCGGCCGCTGGAGGACCATGCCCGGGATATGGGCACCATCCCGTACGAGGCGCTCACGGCCATCAGCCAGCGGGTGAAGCGCGTGTTCGTGCACGGGTGACGGCAGGCTTCCAAGGCAGCGGTTCAGCATGCCTGTGGAACAGGCAGCCCATCGGCCGGTCGCATGCGTCCGGAGGGTACCTTTGCGGCCCGAAACCAAGCCCCCGACCATGAAGCACGTGCTGCCCTTCGTCCTGGCGTTGTTGTTCCCGGTCCTGCTGCCGGCCCAGAGCGGTCGACCCGCCTACCTCGCCGGCGACGTGCTGGTGATGCTGCAGCCGGGAGCCGATGTGGCGGCCATCACCGGGGACCTGCGCGTGGTGAACGGCCTTCCCACCGGCCTGCGTGCGGTGAAGGAGGTGAGCGCGCCCCTGCGCACCTGGCTGCTGCACTACGACCAGCCGGCCCTGCCGCAGGGGGTGATGCTGCGTGCCGTGCAGCGCCATCCGGCCGCGCAGCTCGCCCAGAACAACCACGTGGTCACCGACCGCATCGTGCCCAACGATCCGCAGTTCGGCCAGCAGTGGCACCATGTGAACCCCAACGATGCGGACATCGACAGCGACCTGGCCTGGGACATCACCACCGGGGGCGTGACGGCCGCAGGCGATACCATCGTGGTGTGCATCATCGAGAACGCTGACCTGCCTCATCCGGACCTGATCGGCAACGCCTGGTTCAACCATCTGGAGATCCCCAACGACGGGTTGGACAACGACGCCAACGGCTATGTGGACGACTATCGCGGTTGGAACCCTGCGAACAACGACGACGACGTGTACGGGGGAGGGCATGGCACCCAGGTGGCCGGCATGATCGGGGCCAAGGGCAACAACGGCACGGCCGTGGCCGGGGCCAACTGGAACGTGAAGATGATGGTGGTGACCCGCCAGGGGGTGGGCGAAGCCGAGGTGCTGGCCAGCTACACCTATCCCTTGGTGATGCGCCGCCAGTACAACCAGACCGGGGGCAGCAAGGGCGCCTTCGTGGTGGCCACCAACGCCAGCTGGGGCATCAACTACGGGGATCCGGCCGATGCACCGCTGTGGTGCGCGATGTACGACACCCTGGGTGCGGCGGGGGTGCTGAACTGCGGGGCCACGGCCAACCTCAACATCAACATCGACGTGGAGGGCGACCTGCCCACGGCCTGCCCCAGCCCCTTCATGGTGAGCGTGACGGCCACCAACGACAACGACATGCGGACCTTCAGCGGGTACGGTGCCACGACCATTGATGTGGGTGCGCCGGGCGAGGACGTGGTGACCACCAGCATGGGCGGTGGGACGGGCAGTACCAGCGGCACGAGCTTCGCCAGCCCGCTCACCGCCGGGGTCATCGGTTTGTTGTACAGCGCACCCTGTGCGACGCTTGGTGCCCTGGCCCAGGCCGATCCGGAGGCGGCCGCCCTGTATGTGCGCGACAAGCTGTTCGAAGGGGTGGACCAAGTGGGCAACCTGCCGGGCAACACCGTCACCGGTGGTCGTATCAATGCCCACAACAGCCTGCAGGCCATCATGGCCAACTGCGGCCCCTGCCCGCCGCCGTACGACCTGGATGCGGAGAACACGGCCATCGGCCAGGTGGAGTTCACCTGGGGGAGCACCGCCGCCGGGCCCTTCACGTTGCTCTACCGCCCGGTGGGCACCAGCAGCTGGACCACCCAGGGCGGCCTGGTGAACACCATGTTCATGGCTTCGGGCCTGACCCCCTGCACCCCGTACGAGTTCGTGGTCGTCGCCACCTGCGACACCCTCACCAGCGATACGAGCGACGTGTACACCTGGACCACCGAGGGCTGCTGTGCGCCGCCGGACGATCTGGAGGTCGCGACCACCGGGGCGAACGAGGCCGGCCTGACCTGGAGCCCCGTGCTCGCGGCCACCTCCTACGAAGTGGAAGTGAGCCCTGCCGGTGCGGGCAACTGGACGGCCTACACGGGCATCCTGGACACCAGCTACGTGGTCACCGGCCTCACGGCCTGCATGGCTTACGATGTTCGTGTGCGCTGCCTGTGCAACGGGGCCCCCACCGCCTGGGGCGACACGATCAGTGTTCAAACCACGGGATGCGGGGCCTGCCTGGACAACACGTACTGCGCATCGCAGAGCAATAATGCCAGCGAGGAGTGGATCGCCAACGTGACCGTGGGCACCCTCAACCACAGCACCGGCAGCGACGGGGGTTATGGCGACCACACCGGTCAGAGCACCGTGCTGAGCCTGGGCAACAGCTATCCCATCGCCCTCACCCCGGGCTATTCGGGCCTGGCCTACGAGGAGTACTTCACCGTATGGGTGGACCTGGACCAGGACGGGACCTTCGGCACGACGGGCGAGCTGCTGTACACTTCCCCTGCGGCCACGACCACGATGAACGGTACCATCGCGATCCCCACCTGGGCGGCACCGGGCAGCACCCGGATGCGGGTGATCATGGTGTACGACGCGGCCGCAGGTTCGGGGTGCGAGAATGGCTATGATTACGGGGAGACCGAGGACTATTGTGTGACCCTGGAGGACCCCGGCACCGGCATCGGCGAGGCGACCGCCGGTGTGCGGGTGGTGCACTTCCCGGACCCGGCCGATCGCGACGTGTTCTTCAACGTCTTCGGCGCCAACGGGCAGGGGCCCGTAACGGTGGACCTGATGGACAACGCGGGGCAGGTGATCGAGCGGCGCAGTTCCGGCAACGGGCGCATCACCCTCACCACCGCCTGGCTGGCCGATGGGCTGTACTTCTACCGGGTGGTGCAGAACGGCGTGGAGCTGGGCCGGGGCAAGCTGATGGTGGCCCACTGAGCGCGCTGCGACGACCGGCCGGCTAACTTCAGCCCGATGGGCATTTCGGCGGTCATCATCACGCGCAATGAGGAGGCCAACATCGCCCGCTGCCTGGAGGGCTTGAAGGGCCTGGTGCAGGAAGTGGTGGTGGTGGACTCCGGGAGCACCGACAACACCCGGCGGATCGCCGAGGCGCACGGTGCCCGCGTGGTGGAGCGGGCCTGGACCAACTACAGCGACCAGAAGAACTACGCCAACGGGCTGGCCACCCAGGCCTACATCCTGAGCGTGGACGCCGACGAGGTTCCCTCCGCGGAACTGGCCCGTTCCATCCGGGCGGCGGCGGCCGCAGGGTTGCACGGGACCTACCGCATGCACCGCCTCACCAACTATTGCGGCCACTGGGTACGCCACGGCGGGTGGTATCCGGACACCAAGACCCGCTTGTTCCCCAAGGGGGGCGCGCATTGGAGCGGGGACCATGTGCATGAGGTGCTCGAACCGGCGCCCGGTTTGCCCGAGACCCTGCTTCGGGGCGATCTGCTGCACTACAGCTACAACTCGCTGGAGGACCACCAGGAGCGCATCGAACGGTACAGCGATCTGCATGCGCAGGCCATGTTCCGGGCGGGTCGTCGGGCGGGTGTCCTCAAGCGGTGGCTTTCCCCTTTGGCCAAGTTCATGCAGGGCTACCTGTTGCAGGCGGGTTTTCTGGACGGGAAGGCCGGCTGGCACATCGCCGTGCTCAGCGCCCGGGCCGTCCGGTTGAAGTATGCCAAGCTGCACGCGCTCCACCATGCGGCGAAGGCTTGAGCACATCGTCCTGAGCCGTCCCGACAGCATCGGCGACGTGATGCTCACCCTGCCGATGGCCGGGTTGCTCAAGGAACGTTACCCCGGTACCCGCATCACCTTCATCGGTCGCCGCTACACGGCGCCCGTGCTGGAACGTTGCGTCCATGTGGACCGGGTGCTCACCGTGGAGGACCTGGCCGAAGGCGATGCGCCCGCCGTGCTGCGGTCCTTGGGTGCCGATGCCCTTGTGCATGTGTTCCCGCACCGTTCGGTGGCGCGCTGGGCCCGGGCGGCCGGCATCCCGATGCGGATCGGCACCTCCCACCGCTGGTGGCATTGGACCACCTGCACCCACCGGGTGTCCTTCAGCCGTCGGCGCAGCGATCTGCACGAGGCCCAGTTGAACACACTGCTGCTGCGCCCCTTGGGGCCGGGGGACCCCCCGACGCTGCCGGAGCTGGCGTCGCTGACGGGCTACCGGGTGCCGCCGGCGTCCCTCGTGCCCGCCGATCTGCTGGCCACCGCAGGCCGCACGGTGGTGCTTCATCCGGGTTCGCAGGGCAGTGCGGTGGAGTGGGGCTTCGGGAACTACGCGGCGCTGATGCGGCTGCTGCATGCCGGGGGTGTGCGCACGGTGGTCACCGGCACGGCGACCGAGGCGGAACGTTACCGGCCGCACCTGCCGTGGGATCATGCGCGGGCGGTGGATGCAGGCGGGCGGCTTTCGCTGGAACAGTTGATGGCCTTGATCGGGAGCGCCCAGGCCTTGGTGGCCGCCAGCACCGGACCGCTGCACCTGGCGGCGGCCAGCGGCATCCGCGCCGTGGGCCTGTTCGCTCCGCGGCGTCCCATCCATCCGGGCCGCTGGGCCCCGCTGGGGCGCGATGCGCATGCCCTGGTGTACGATCCGGCCTGCGTCGCCTGCGCGGCGGGCCGGCCCTGCGATTGCATCACACGGATCGCCCCGGCGCGGGTGGCGGCCCTGTTGGCAGCCCCGCCTGTGCGTTGAGCCAGCGGCCACCGAACACGAACAGGGCGTAATACAACGCGAAGAAGGTCGCACCGGTCTGCGTTTCCAGCGTGTCCTCGGTGAGGCAGGACACCAGCAGGATGGCGGCCCAGGCCACGAACACCGGATGGCGCCAGGCACGGTAGGCCACCACCGGCGCCGCCCAGCAGGCCAGGATGAACAACAAGCCTGGCAGGCCGAAGGTGATGAGCAGGGTGAGGTACTCGTTGTGCGCGCGGTTGCGCCAGCGTGGTGCCAGCGGGCTGCTCAGCGCGGCATAGGCTTGTGCGAAGGCCGGTCGCGTATCCCCCGTGCCCACGCCGGTCCACAGGTGCTGCCGGGCGATCCACCAACCCGTGCGCCAATAGGTGAGGCGCATGGTGAGGCTGTGCCCGTCGGCATCGCCGGTGGCGCGGTAGCGGTCCAGTTCCATGCGCAACTGCTCCATGCGGGCCGCGAGCAAGGGCTGGTGGCCGGTGCGCATGCTGGGCATGCCCTGTTCGATGCGGCGCACATCCTCGTGCGTCAGGGCCATCAGGCCGACGGAATCCTTTCGCAGGCCCATGCTGGCCATGTACCGCACCAGGGTGCCGCGCAGGGGTTGGCCTCGTTCATCGTTCCCGTGGAACTCGAGCCGGCTCCGCCGGGCCCAGCCGCGCCGCAGTTCCTCGTCGGCCACATGCACCCAGACCGGGTTCCCGTTCTCCCACTGGGGGTCGTGCAGATCATGGTAGTACGGTTCGCCCCCGGCGCTGCGTGACGCCAGGTCCTGGGCCCGGACCGTACGCTTGGTCCCGGGTCGGAGCAGGCCCGCGAGGCCGGCCAGGGCGAGCGCGGGCAGCAGCAGCAGGGCGGCCCGCAGGGTCCATCGCACCAGGGGCCGTGTCCCTCCCAGCCCGCGCCAGGCCAGGGCCAGCAGGGCAACGATCAGGGCCCCCAGCCCGCTCAGGCTGCCGATGCCCACCAGGAAGCCCGCCGCCCAGAGAGCCGCCAGGGCATGGACCCAACGGAGCCACCGCTGTTGCGGCCGGTCGCGCAAGAACACACAAGCGGCCAGCGCCAGCAGCAGACCGAGGCGCACGTGGCTGATGAAGATGCTCAGTGCGCGGTGGTCGCCGCTCTGGAGCTGCCCACCGGCCACCAGCAGGCAGGCCACCGTGCTGGCCACCACGCTCCAGGCCCCGGTGCGCAGCACATCGCGGATGGCCCTTTCGCCCAAGGGGGGTGAGGAGGAAAGCACGATGCCGAACACCGGTACCGGCAGCAGGATGCGCGTGAGGTCCGTGGCCCAGGCGAGGTCCTCGGACCAGGCGATGCCGGCGGCGTGCAGCAGGAAGGGGGCGATGAAGGCCGGGGCCCACGGGCCGGTGAACGCGCGCCGCAGGTCGGGCAGCAAGGTGCGTGCGGCCAGACCTTCGCCCAGCCACCCGATCAGCATCAGGATCTGGGCGTTGCTGAGCACCACGTTGTTCCACGGCAGGGCCGCGGCCGCCAGGAACAGGCCCGCCATGCGGACCTGGCCGAAGCGACGGGCCCAGTTCCCGGCCGGGCTTGCGGCGGCCATCTGCCGGGCGGCTCAGGGCTTGGTGCCGGCGAGGATGCCCGGGTAGCTGCCGTCGGTGAGCGTCCTCACCGCGGCTTGCACGTAGGGGTCGGTGACCAGCGCCGCCTTGGCCCTGCCGGTCTGCAGGTCGTAGCGGGCCACGATCTCGTTGCGCAGCATCTCCTCCACATCGCTGCGGAACAGGTCCAGCTCCTCGGCCGGGTCGGGTGCCAGCTCCTTGCGGAGCTCTTCGAAGGCCTTCTGTGCGTGGTCGTAGTACCGTTCCTTGCGGGCCACCTTCTCCAGTGCGGCATAGGCCTCCATGCTCTCGGTGTCGTAGCTGAAGCCGCGTTCGCGGGCGAAGGCGGTGAACTCGTGGTAGAGATCGTCGCTGATGCGGAACCGTTCGGGCGGCCCGATGCTGTCGTGCGTGCGCCGGTAGTTGGTGGCGAAGTCGAACAGGATGTCCTCGGCGTAGAGACCGCCGACCACCTTGGCCAGCTCGGGTTCTTCGACGAGCACGTCGGGCAGGATACCACGGCCGTCGTACACCGTGCGGCCGTTGCGGGTCTTGAAGGCCACCAGGCCGGTGTCGGTGCGCACGGTGGCCTTGCCGCTGCTGTCGCGGTGCGCGTAATCGAGCTTCTGGATGCACCGCCCGCTGGGGATGTAGTACTTGGCCACCGTGACCTTGAGCTTGCTGTTGTAGAACAGGTCGCGGGTCTGCTGCACCAGCCCTTTGCCGAAGGTGCGTTCACCGATGATCACCGCGCGGTCCAGGTCCTGGAGTGCGCCGCTGACGATCTCGCTGGCGCTGGCCGAGCCGCCGTCCACCAGCACCACCAGCGGCATGGTGGCGTCCTCCGGGTCGCTCAGGGTGCGGTAGCTCTTGTCCCATTCGGCGATGCGCCCCTTGGTCTCCACCACGGGCTCGTTCTTGGGCACGTAGAGGTTGACGATGTTCACCGCCTCGCGCAGCAGGCCGCCGCCGTTGCCGCGCAGGTCGAGGATCAGGTGGCGCGCACCTTCCTGCTTGAGCTGTTTCATGGCGTTGCGCACGTCGGTGCTGGCGGTCTGGGTGAAGCTGTTGAGCTTGATGTAGCCCACCATGTGGGTGGCGTCCACGATGCCTTTGTAGGGCACATCGGGGATCTTGATCTCCTCGCGGGTCAGCAGCATTTCCCGGGGAGCCTCCTCCCCGCGTTTCAGCAGTACGCGCACGGGGGTGCCGGCCTGTCCCTTCAGCAGCTTGCTCACCTCCTCGGTGTCGAGGCCGCGCACCTTGCGCCCGTCCACCTCCAGGATCTCGTCGCCCGCCCAGATGCCGGCCTTGGCCGCGGGGAAGCCCTCGTACGGTTCGCTGATGACCATGCCCTCGCCCTGGCGCTTGATGAGCGCACCGATGCCGCCGTACTGGCCGGTGGTCTGGAAGCGGTACTCCTCGATGTCGCTCTCGGGGATGTACTGCGTGTAGGGGTCCAGGGAGGTGAGCATCGCGTCGATGCCCGTCTTCATCAGCGTGCCGGGCTTGGTGTCCTCGACGTAGTACACGTTGAGCTCCTTGTAGAGCTCGGTGAAGATCTCCAGGTTCTTGGAGATCTCGAAGTAGTTGTCGCCCGCCGCGAGGGTGAGGGCGCCGGAGGCGGCCAGGGCGCCACCGATGATCCAGGTGCGCAGGCGGGGTGTGCGGGGTGCTTGCATGGCGGGGAAAAGGGCTAAGGGACGGGGTCGTGGCCGTGGCCGCCCCATGGATGACAAGATAGGAAGCGCTTGAGGGTGAGCAGGCCTCCGCGCCAGGGGCCGTGCCGTTCGAGGGCCTCCACGCCGTAGGCACTGCAGGTCGGCGTGAAGCGGCATGCGCCCGGCAGCAGCGGGGAGATGGCGTACTGGTACAGACGCACCAGGGCGACCAGGGCTGCGGTGAGGGGCTTACGCATGTTCCTTGAACCAACGGTCGAGGGCGCGGATCATTTTGCTTTCCACCTCCTGGAAGCCGGGCACGGTGCGGCCCTGGAGCACGAAGAGCCAGGCGCATTGGCGGCCGAGGTCGCGCAGCAGGGGGTGGTAGCTGTGCTTGTGCAGGCGGTAGGCTTCGCGCATGCGGCGTCGGGCGCGGTTGCGGTCCACGGCCCGGGGCAGGTTGCGCTTGGGCACGGCGAAGGCCACCTGGGCGGGGACGGGCTGGTCGAGCTCCATGAACAGGCCTGTGAGGCGGAAGGGGGGCACATGCACCGAGCGCCCCTGGTCCATGAGCCGTTGGATGCGTGGACGGCCGCAGAGGCGCTCCTGCTTGGGGAAGGTATGGCGCTCCATGCCGACCGGTGTGGCCCGGAGGTCCGGGAGGTTGGTCCCGTGATGTGCGGGGCCTACTTCTTCTTGCCGAGCTTCTTGATGTACAGTTCGATGGCGCCCGTCATGCTGGGAGCTTCCGGCAGCGGGGCCTCGATGTCCAGACGCAGGCCGGCATCGCGGGCGGCCTTGCTGGTGGTGGGCCCGAAGGCGGCGATCACCGTGCCGTTCTGGTCGTACTTGGGGAAGTTGCGGAAGAGGCTCTCGATGCCCGCCGGGCTGAAGAACACCAGCATGTCGTACTTCAGGTCCTTGAGGTCGCTGAGGTCGCTGGCCACCGTGCGGTAGAAGACCGCGTTGGTGTACTTCACGCCGGCCTTGTCCAGCAGGGCGGGGATCTCGGCCTTCTGGATGTCGGAGCAGGGCACCAGGTAGGTCTCCTCCTTGTGCTTCTTGATCACGTCCAGCAGGTCCTGGAAGGTGTTCTTGCCGATGAACACCTTGCGCTTGCGGTACACGATGTACTTCTGCACGTAGTAGGCCACGCTTTCGCTCACGCAGAAGTACTTCATCGATTCGGGCACCGTGATCCGCAGCTCCTTGCACATGCGGAAGAAGTGGTCCACCGCATTGCGGCTGGTGAGCACGATGGCCGTGTGGTCCAGGATGTTGATGCGCTCCTGGCGGAAGTCCTGAGCGGGAACGGACTCCACCTTGATGAAGGCCTTGAAGTCGATCTTCAGGCCGTACTTGCGGCCCAGCTCGTGGTAGGGGGACTTGACGTCCGTGGGCTCCGGTTGCGAAACGAGGATGGTCTTGATCTTCAAGGCCGCTCGGTTAGGGAAGGTGGAACGCAGGTGGGCCGTGGTGCTGCAAGGTGCGCAGGGCCAGGAGCACCGGCAGGATCTCGGCGGCGCAAAGGTACAGGAAAATGTGCCTGAAGGGCATCCCCGAGGAACGGCCGATGAAGACCGCCCGCCCCCAGCGCAGCACGACGATAAGCACCGCGAGCACCGCACCGGTCGACAAAAGCGCGGGTCGCAGGGCGGGGCGGTAGGCCACCAGCACGGCCAGGGGCAGGAGCACGGCGCCCAGCACCAGATGGTTGAGGACCAGGGCGTACGCGTACTCCTGCAGGCCGCCGTCGCCCTGGAAGAACCAGGCCAGGGCGCGCAGCAGCAGCACCTGCAGCACCAACAGCAGCACCAGGGCCGCCATCACCAGGGCGTAGGCGCCGGGGCCCGCGCCCAGGGTCCCGCGCATCACCAGGGCCTGTTGCACGAACAGGGCCATGCCCGCCAGCAGGGCCAGCAGCAGCCCCAGCATGGAGCGGGCCTGTAGGTCGATGTCCTCGCGCAGGCTGCGGCGGCTCACGCGGGTGCGGAACGCGCCCTCCAGCACCAGCCCCCACTTGCGGGGCGAGGCCACGTTGGTCCAGGCCAGCAGGGCCACCACGACGAGCAGCAGCACCACCACCCAGTCCGGGCTCAGGGGGTCGATGGTCCGGGGTTCGCCCATGGTGGCGGGCAAAGGTATCGGGGCGGCGCCGGGTAGGCCGTGCTACTTTTGCCGCCCCGGCGCGGCCAGGCCACGCCGGCGAGAACCCCACCGCATGTCCTCCACCACCACCCTCGGCAAGGCCAAGGCCGCCACCGACCTTTTCCAGCACCACGACCACTACCTGATGGACGAACTGCTCACCGACGAGCAGAAGTTGATCCGCGACACGGCGCGCAAGCACGTGAGCAAGCACCTCAAGCCCATCATCGAGGAGCGTTTCGAGAAGGCCGAGTTCAGCAAGGACATCATTCCCGGCCTGGCCGAGATCGGCGCGTTCGGGCCTTTCGTGCCCGAGGCGTACGGAGGCCCCGGCCTGGACCAGATGAGCTACGGCCTGATCATGCAGGAGATCGAGCGCTGCGACAGCGGCCTGCGCAGCCTGTGCAGCGTGCAGGGTTCGCTGGCCATGTACCCCATCTGGAAGTACGGCAGCGAGGAGCAGAAGAAGAAGTGGCTGCCGGACATGGTGCAGGGAAGGAAGATCGGCTGCTTCGGCCTGACCGAGCCCGACTTCGGCAGCAACCCCGGCGGCATGGTCACCACCTTCAAGGACAAGGGCGACCACTACCTGCTGAACGGCGCCAAGATGTGGATCAGCAATGCTCCTTTCGCGGACCTGGCCATCGTGTGGGCCAAGGCCGAGAACACCGAGGGCCGGATCCATGGCCTCATCGTGGAGCGGGGCATGGAGGGCTTCACCACGCCCACCACGCACGGCAAGCTGAGCCTGCGCGCCAGCCCCACCGGCGAGCTGGTGTTCGACAACGTGAAGGTGCCCAAGGCCAACCTGCTGCCGGGCAGGAACGGGCTGGGCGCCCCCATGGGCTGCCTGGACAGCGCGCGCTACGGCATCGCCTGGGGCACGCTGGGCGTGGCCATGGAATGCTACGACGTGGCCCTGCGCTACAGCAAGGAGCGCATCCAGTTCGGCAAGCCCATCGGGGCCTTCCAGCTGCAGCAGAAGAAGCTGGCCGAGATGATCACCGAGATCACCAAGGCCCAGCTGCTCACCTGGCGGCTGGGCGTGCTGCGCAACGAGGGCCGGGCCACCACCCAGCAGATCAGCATGGCCAAGCGCAACAACGTGCACCTGGCCCTCACCGTGGCCCGCGAGGCGCGGCAGATGCTCGGCGGCATGGGGATCACCAACGAGTATCCCATCATGCGCCACATGATGAACCTGGAGAGCGTGGTGACCTACGAAGGCACGCACGACATCCACCTGCTGATCACCGGCCACGAGGTGACGGGGATCCCCGCGTTCAAGTAACGGGGCACCGGCCGGCACGTTGCCGCTTCCCTGGAACCGTGGCGGCCCTCACGGCCCCAGTTCCCCGGCCTCCTGGCGCATCTCCGCCAGCTGTTGTTCCAGCCAGCGCCGCGCCTCCGTCTCCTGGTTGAACACCTGCGTGCGGAACACGGTGGGGAAATACGTGAAGAACAACTTGGTGACCATTTCGGCCATGCTGTCGTGCACCACCACGGCCAGGGCGCGCAGGGTGTCCTGCCCACGTTCCGGTCCGAAGTGGTCCACCGCGGTGACCTCCATGTCGAAGTCCATGTCCCGCGGGATGATGCTGAGCATGACGCAGGGCATGCCCTGCGTCAGTTCGAGCCGTGCCCGCTTGTTCTCCGCGAAGCCCGGCAGGTCGATGCGTTCGCCGGGGTGGTAGCGTTGTTCCAGGAAGCCCGGGCGCACCAGGGTGATGGTGGCGATGCGGGTCGCGATGCTGCGCGGCTGGAAGGACATGGCTTACGAAAGATAAGCCTGCCGGCCCGGGTCGGGACCGATAGCTTTGACCCGCACCCGTCGCCGCCTGCGCCCGTCCGAACCCGCACGAGGGCCGGCGCGTAGAAGCCGTTCCGCACACCCGCATGCTGTTCAACTCGATCGACTTCGCGGTCTTCCTGCCGATCGTGTTCCTGCTGTACTGGGGCGTGTTCCGGCGGTCGGTGGCCTGGCGCAACGCCTTCCTCATCGTGGCCGGCTGCGTGTTCTACGGCTGGTGGGACTGGCGTTTCCTGGGGCTCTGGCTCTTCACGGCGGGGGTGGACTACCTGGTGGCGCTGGGCCTGGCCCGCACCGAGGCCCCCGCCCGGCGCAAGGTGCTGATGGGCCTGAGCCTGACGGCCAACCTGGGGTTGCTGGGTTTCTTCAAGTACTACGACTTCTTCCTGCAGAGCTTCGTGGACGCTTTCACCCTGCTGGGCCGGCCCATCGATGCACGCCCGCTGGGCCTGGTGCTGCCGGTGGGCATCAGCTTCTACACCTTCCAGAGCCTGAGCTACACCTTCGACGTGTACCGCCGGCAGCTGCCCGCGGTGCGGGAGGCCACCACCTTCTTCGCCTTCGTGAGCTTCTTCCCCCAGCTGCTGGCCGGCCCCATCGAGCGCGCGCGCCACATGCTGCCACAGTTCGGCACCGAACGGCGCTTCGACGAGGCGGCGGCCTACGACGGGGTACGGCAGATGCTGTGGGGCCTCTTCAAGAAAGTGGTGGTGGCCGACAACTGCGCGGCCTTCGTGAACCCCGTGTTCGGCGACCACGAGGCGCAGGCGGGCAGCACCCTGGCCCTGGCCGTGCTGCTGTTCGCCTTCCAGATCTACGGCGACTTCAGCGGGTACAGCGACATCGCCATCGGGTGTGCGCGTCTGTTCGGCTTCGAGCTGATGCGCAACTTCGCCTATCCCTACTTCAGCCGGGACATCGCCGAGTTCTGGCGCCGCTGGCACATCAGCCTCAGCACCTGGTTCCGCGACTATCTGTACATCCCCCTGGGCGGAAGCCGTGGCGGCAGGGCCCGCACCGTGCGCAACGTGCTCATCATCTTCCTGGTGAGCGGTTTCTGGCACGGGGCCAACTGGACCTTCGTGGCCTGGGGCGCGGTGAACGGGCTGCTCTTCCTGCCGCTGCTGCTGCGCGACACGCACCACGCCATGAGCGACACGGTGGCCGCGGGCCGCGCGCTGCCCAACGCCCGGGAGGCGGTGCAGATGCTGACCACCTTCCTGCTGGCCTGCTTCGCATGGACCTTCTTCCGCGCCGAGAGCATGGGCCAGGCCTTCGACATCCTGGGCGCCATCGCCTCGCCTGGCCTGTTGGAGGCGCCGGCCTTGGGCGACCGCAAGGGTCTGGCCTTCGCCGTGCTGGGCATCGGCCTCACCCTGGCGCTGGAGTGGCTGGCCCGCGAGCGGCAGTACGGGCTGCAGCTGGACGGCCTGCTGCCCATGCCCGTGCGCCGCCTGGTGTACTACGGGCTGATCGTCGTGCTCACCCTGGCCGCCCCGCTCGGTGGTGGCGAGTTCATCTATTTCCAGTTCTGATGGTGGGCCGCTTCATCCGTCGCTGCCTGCTGCTGGGCCTTCCGGCCCTGGCGATCCCCGGTGCCTACCTGTGGACGCTGCGCGAGACCGTGCCTGCACCGCGCATCACCAACAACATCGCCCTGAACGAGAAGCTCGCCTTCGTGCGCGAGCGCTTCCCGGACGGGGTGGACGTGCTGGCGGTAGGCTCCTCGATGACGTTGAACAACCTGGCCAGCGCGGGGGTGGTGGCGCACTTCGGCACGGAGCGCTACGTGAACGCCGCCGCATGGGGGCTGGGCGCGGCCGAGCTGCCGGTGCTGGGCACGCTGCTCACCGACCGGTTGCGGCCGCACACGGTGCTGGTGGCCACCAACCTGATGGACTTCCGCAGCGCGGGCCGCCAGCTGGGGACCGACAGTGCGGCCATGGCGCGCTACCTGGACGGCGGGTCCCGCTGGGCGGGCCATCTGCGCCATTGGGACGCGCCCTACCTGCTGCGCCAGGCCGAGGCCAACCGCATCCGCTTCCACGACCCGGGCAATTACGAATACCTCGGCTTCGACGGGCATGGCGGGGCCACGCTCGATGTGCCCGCCGCACGCATCGACCGTGCGCGCTTCAACGAAGCGCCGCCTTCGGCCGACCAGCTGGACGAGGCCCGTTACGCGGCCTTCGCCGGGTTCGCCCGCTGGCTGCACGACCGCGGGGTGAGGCTGGTGGTGCTGCAATGCGCCTACCGCGACGGCCTGCGCACCCCGGCCGTCGATGCCCTGCAGCGGGCGCACACCGGGCGGTTGCGGGACCTTCTGGAACCCCTGGGCCACACGGTGATCGACGCCAACGCGCACCGCTGGCCGGACAGCCTGTACGTGGATGGGAGCCACCTGGGGCGTGCCGGTGCGGCGCGGTTCACCGACATTTGCCTCCCGCCGCGGGGCGCGGGGGGCCGATGATCTTCAACTCGATCGCCTTCCTGGTCTTCTTCGTGGTGGTCACCACCACGTACCACCTGCTGCCGCACCGCTGGCGCTGGCCCATGCTGCTGGCGGCCAGCTGCTGGTTCTACATGGCCTTCGTGCCGGTGTACATCCTGATCCTGGCCTTCACCATCGTGGTGGACTATGGCGCGGGGCTGCTGATCGAACGCAGCGGCGGTGCCGCACGCCGGCGCTGGCTCACCGCCAGCATCGTGGCCAACGTGGGTGTGCTGGCCATCTTCAAGTACTACGGCTTCCTCACCGAGAACATCGAGGCGGTGGTGCGGGCCGCCGGATGGACGGGTTATACCATCCCCGACCTGGGCATCATCCTGCCCATCGGGCTGAGCTTCCACACCTTCCAAAGCCTGAGCTACACCATCGAAGTGTACTACGGCCGTCAGCGCGCCGAGCGCCACCTGGGCATCTTCAGCCTCTACGTGATGTTCTACCCCCAGCTGGTGGCCGGTCCCATCGAGCGCCCCGGCAACCTGTTGCGGCAGCTGCACGAGCCCAAGGTCTTCGACCCCGGCCTGCTGGCCAGCGGCCTGCGCCTGATGGCCTGGGGCTTCTTCAAGAAGATCATGATCGCCGACCGTGTGGGCGCCATGGTGGACCATGTGTACGATGCGCCCCACCTGCACGACGGGCCGGCGCTGATCCTGGCCTCGCTGCTCTTCGCCGTGCAGATCTATTGCGACTTCAGCGGTTACACGGACATCGCCCTGGGGGCCGCGCGCTGCCTGGGCATCGACCTGATGCGCAATTTCCGCACGCCTTACGCCAGCACCAGCATCAGCGAGTTCTGGCGCCGCTGGCACATCAGCCTCAGCACCTGGTTCCGCGACTACGTGTACATCCCGCTGGGCGGCAACCGCGTGGTGCGCTGGCGCCGCTACTACAACCTGCTGATCACCTTCCTGCTGAGCGGCCTGTGGCATGGCGCGGCCTGGACGTACATCATCTGGGGCGGGCTGCACGGCCTGTTCCTCATCGGCGCCATCGTCACCGAAGGCGGGCGGGGGCGCCTGGGCCGGTGGCTCGGTCTGCACCGTTGGCCGCGGCTGCATGCGGCCCAGCAGGTGCTCACCACCTTCCTGCTGGTGGACCTGGCGTGGATCTTCTTCCGGGCCAACAGCGTGCAGGACGCCTTCCACATCACCGGCAACCTTTTCACCGGCCTGGGCGGCTTCCTCACCACCGACGCCTTCAGCCTGTGGGCGCCGTTGGTGGGGGCGGGGCGCAGCGACATGTTCCTGGCCGTGGCCGGCATCGTCGCCATGGAGGCGGTGCAATGGCTGGACCGCCGCAAGGGCGCCGTCGTCTGGCTGGCCGAGCGCAGTCCCTGGCAGCGCTGGGCGTTGTACACCGGCCTCATCGGCAGCATCATCTTCCTGGGCAGCTACTACCACACCTCGCCCTTCATCTACTTCCAGTTCTGAATGGGCACCCGCCGACTCTTCCGCTGGATCGCCGCACTGGCCCTGCCTTTCGCGCTGGTCTTCGGCACTGTGCTGGTGGTGGACCCGTACAACTACTTCGGGCTGTTCCACGCCATCCCGGACACGCTCAAGCGGAAGAACCTGTACCACGACGGACGTACCATGCCCTTCAGCAACCTGCTGTGGAAGCTGATCGAACTGCGGCACACCCCGCAGGACCGCATCCTCCTGGGCGATTCGCGTCTCTCGCATTTCGACCTGGATCATCTGGAGCGGGTGAGCGGCCACCGCTGGTACAACCTGGGCGTACCTGGCGGCAACACGCGCACCATGGCGGACCTGTTCACCTACGCGGCGCAGGCCCCGCTCAAGGAGGTGCTGGTGCAGGTCTCCTTCCGCGGCATGAACCGCGGCATGGACTGGGACCTGTACGGTGAGCCGCGCCTGTTGCTGGACCAGCCCTTCCTGTACCTGAGCAACCGGCGCGTGCTGGAGGCCACCGTACTGAACCTGTGCAGCGCGTTGCTGCCCGCCACCGTGCGGTACGATGTGCTGCCGCCCGACCAATGGCAGCGTGTGCTGGACATGGAACGGGCCAATGCAACGGACTTCACCCCGGACAGCGCCGCCTTCGGCCGCCTGGAGCGTATCGCCGCCCGGTGCCGCGCGATGGGTTGTGCGCTGCGTTTCGTGGAATACCCCACGCACCCGGATGTGCAGCGCATCTATGCCGAGGCCGGTCTGGAGCCGCAACGCACGGCCTATCTCGAGCGCCTGCGGCGGCTGGCGCCGGTCATCGACCTGGACCGCCCCGGGCTCTTTGCTGCGGACAAGGCCCTTTGGCGCGACCCGCTGCACCTCACCACCGACGCGCAACGTGCGGTGATCGACACGGTGTGGGCGGCCGGAGGGAGGTAGCATCGGCGGCTTCCACACCCGCGCGCGGCCGATCCGCACCGCGGCACCCGGTATCCGGCACGGACCGCACCCGGGCCCGCCTGCCGATCGCGGATACTTGTCCGACCTCAAGCATCCCTCATGGCACACATCACACTGCAGAACGACGCACTGCCGGGTATCACCGGCCTCATGGATTTCCGCCCGGAGACCGCCGGGCCCTTGAACGCTCTGGCCGAGGTGCTGCTGCGCGGCCCTTCCACGTTGACGAGCGGCGAGCGAGAGATCATCGCCTCCTCGGTGAGCTGGTGGAACAACTGCCACTTCTGCCACAGCAGCCATGGCGCCGCCGCGGCCGCGCACCTGGGACGCGGCCCCGCGTTCATCGACGCCATCAAGGCCGGCCTGCCCGATGAGCCGTTGAGCCCGAAGATGCGCGCCCTGCTGGTCGTGGCCCGGCACGTGCAGGAGGGGGGTCTGAAGGTGACCGACGCCGATGTGGCGGCCGCACGCGCCGCCGGGGCCACCGACGTGGAGATCCACGACACGGTGCTGATCGCCGCCGCCTTCTGCATGTACAACCGTTACGTGGACGGCCTGGCCACCTGGCGGCCCGAGCCGAAGGAGGCGTACATGGCCATCGGCGAGAGGCTTGCGCACCAAGGCTACATGGCCCCGGTGATGGGCTGATCGGTACCTCGAAGAACCTCGTTCCCGTCGCTTGAGCCATAGCTTCAGCGACGGCGTGCGGCGTACATGAGCAAGGAGCACAGCGGTCAACGCTTGCGCTCATGCGCCCATACTTTGTCGCTCCTCAGTCGGTTACTTCGATCCAGTAGCCTCTCTTCGGAGCGCCTCGTCCGGACGAATGAGAGCGGCGCGCCATGCGTTCGAGGATCTTTGAGGCACCCCTGCGCCTTACTGCGAAATGGTATGAGGCGCCAGTGCCGGACCGGTCCCGTGGTATGGCGATGGGCGATGCGCCCCGCCGCCGCTCACGCCCCTTTGACCAGCACGGCCTGTTCCACCTCGGCGATGGCGCGCCGTGTCTTCAGCAGGCTGTCAGGCGTCACGCTGATGGAGTCGATGCCGAGCTCCACGAGGAATTGCGCGAAATCGGGGTGGTCGCTGGGGCCCTGGCCGCAGATGCCCACCTTGGTGCCCGTGCGTTTGGCCGTGCGGATCAGCTGTTCCAGCATGCGCTTCACGGCGGGGTTGCGCTCGTCGTACAGGTGTGAGACCAGGGCGCTGTCGCGGTCCAGGCCGAGGGTGAGCTGGGTGAGGTCGTTGCTGCCGATGGAGAAGCCGTCGATGTGCTGCGCGAACTCCTCGGCCATGAGGATGTTGCTGGGGATCTCGGCCATGAGGTAGAGCTCAAGGCCCTCCTTGCCGCGTTCGAGCCCGTACTCCTTCATCACCTTCTTCACGGCGAGCAGTTCCTCCACGGTGCGGCAGAAGGGGATCATCACCACCACGTTCTTGAGGCCCATTTTCTCGCGGACGCGTTTGATGGCCTTGCACTCCAGGCCGAAGGCCTCCTTGTACGTGTCGCTGTAATAGCGCGAGGCGCCGCGCCAGCCGATCATGGGGTTCTCCTCGTGCGGTTCGTAGTGCTCGCCGCCCAGCAGGTTGCGGTACTCGTTGCTCTTGAAGTCGCTGAAGCGCACGATGACCCGGTTGGGGTGGAAGGCGGCGGCGATCTTGGCGATGCCGTAGCTCAGGCGCTTCACGAAGTAGGTCTCCTCGTCCTCGTAGCCGTGGATCAGGTAGCTGATCTTGCCGCTGAGGGTGACATCGCCGAGCTCCTTGTGCTGCAGCAGGGCCAGCGGGTGGGCCTGGATGTAGTTGTTGATGATGAACTCCTCGCGGGCCAGGCCCACGCCGGCGTTGGGCAGTGCGGCGAACTTGAAGGCCAGGTCGGGACTGGCCACGTTGAGCATGATGGGGGTGCGCACCTCGGGCAGGTCGGTGAGCAGGGTCTCCTCCTTGCGGAAGGGGATGATGCCCGCGTAGATCACGCCGTTGTCGCCCTCGCAGCAACTGGCGGTCACCTGCATGCCGGTGTCCAGCAGTTCGGTGGCGTTGCCGCAACCCACGATGGCGGGCACGCCCATCTCGCGCGCCACGATGGCGGCGTGGCAGGTGCGGCCGCCCTTGTTGGTGATGATGGCGCTGGCCTTCTTCATGATCGGCTCCCAGTCGGGGTCGGTCATGTCGGTGACCAGCACATCGCCCTGCTGGAAGTCCTTGCCGTCCATGCCGCCGCCGCGGCCGTCGAGGCTGTACAGGATGCGCACGGTGCCGGCGCCCACGCGGTCGCCGATGGCGATGCCCTTGGTGATCACCTGCGGGGCCGCAGCGCCCTCGGGGTGCTCGAGCCGGTATTCCACCACGCGGTCGTCGGCCTTGCGGCTGTGGATGGTCTCGGGCCGGGCCTGCACGATGAACAGGCCGCCGGTGAGGCCGTCCACGGCCCATTCCACGTCCATGGGGCACCAGTGGCCCTTCTTGTCGCTGTAGTACTTCTCGATGGCCACCACGTTGCGGGCGACCTCCAGGGCCTGTTCGTCGGAGATGCAGAAGCGGTTGCGCTGGGCGCGTTCGGTGGGGATGGTGAGGGTGGGCTTGCCGGGCTCCACACCGTAGATCATCTTGCGGTCCTTGATGCCGATCTTCTTCTCGATGATGGCGCTGTAGCCCTTGGCCAGGGTGGGTTTGAAGACGATGAACTCATCGGGGCTCACCGCCCCCTGCACCACCATCTCGCCCAGGCCATAGCTGCCGTTGATCAGCACCACGTCCTTGAAGCCGCTCTCGGTGTCGAGGCTGAAGGCCACGCCGCTGGCGCCCAGGTCGGAGCGCACCATCTTCTGCACGCCCACGCTGAGGCCCACGTCGAAATGGTCGTAGCCCAGGCTCTGGCGGTACACGATGGCGCGGTCGGTCCACAGGCTGGCGAAGCAGTTGCGCACGGCGGCGATCAGGTCCTGGTGGCCGCGGATGTTGAGGAAGGTCTCCTGCTGGCCGGCGAAGCTGGCATCGGGCAGGTCCTCGGCCGTGGCGGAGGAACGCACGGCCACGTCGGTGGCCTCCTGGCCGTACTTGGCGCTGAGCTCATCGTAGTGGGCCATGATGCCCTTCCAGATGGGCTCGGGGAACTTGCCGTTCTTGATCAGGTTGCGCACGGCCAGGCCGGTGCGGCGGATGTTCTCCACGTCATCGGTGTCCAGCCCGGCCACGATGTCGCGGATCTTCTGGTCCAGTTCGTTGTGCGCGATGAAGGCCGTGTAGCTGGCCACCGTCACCACGAAGCCGCCGGGCACGTTCACCCCCAGGGGGGCGAGGTGCTGGATCATCTCCCCCAGGCTGGCGTTCTTGCCACCCACGGTGGGAATGTCCTTCAGTTCAACATCGTGGAGCCACTTGAGGTAGGCTTGATCGGCCATGGTGCGGGGGTGTGCTGGGGGAAGAGGTGCCTTTTACGGGACGGGCCGCGCGAGGGTTGGTACAAAGGTGACGGACGGCGTGCGAGAGGTTGCCCGTGCCGGCGGGGAGCGGGCTTCCGGCGGGACCGGCCCCGTGTGCGCTTGCGGATGCCCTACCTTCCGCACCCGGATGCGGCGTTCCCTGCATCCGTGGACCGTGCAACGCGCGCCCATGCGTTCCAGTGCACACAGTTTCCGGTCGCAGCGGGCCGAAAGGCGCCCGGGCAACCACATCGCCCTGCGCAAGCCCGGCTATGCCGTGGGCCCCGGCCTGTCGGGCTACCTGGAGCGGCATGGCCGAAGCGACCGGATCCCCATCGCCTACGAGGACCTGCTGCGCCACGACGGGCTGATGGCGCACCACGATGCCAACGGCCGGGAGACCTTGTGGACCACGGTGCTGCTGCGCCCCGCCGAGATGGAGGACACCCACCGGAGGCTGGTGGAGCTCTACCGCATGCTCACCGGCGACGGCAGGCCGCTGCCGCATCTGGCCGTGGCCGGTATCGACTTCTGTGGTTTCGGCAACAGCCAGCCCTTCCGGGTGAAGATCCTCAACCAGCTGAACGACAACCACGACTATTTCTACATCAAGAAGGCCGATGCCAGCCGGGTGTACGGGTTGGAGCTGGAGCACCTGTTGAGCCCCAACAAGATCAACTACATCCATTCGGCGGGCACGCTGGTGGAGGAGCACATCATCGGCATCCCGGGCGATGATTTCATCAAGGATCCCGGGCGCTACGGCGGCCACCTCAATCCGGTGCGCTTGTGCAAGGAGTTCGTGAAGTTCAACGAGCGCTGCTTCGTGCGCCTGCTGGGCGACATGCGGGCGTACAACTTCGTGGTGGACGTGGTGCAGGACTTCGACCAGGTGCAGTACCGCCTGCGCAGCATCGATTTCGACCAGCAATGCTTCGAAGGCCGGCACCGCATCTATCTGCCGCAGTTCTACAAGGAGAACCTGCCCTTTGTGGCGCTGGCGCGCACGCACATCGGTCCGGCCACGGCCGAGCAATATGCCGAGGAGGAGCGTTCGCTGCTGCGCAAGCGTTACCAGGTTGGTGCCGAGCAGGTGGAGGCATTGCTGGAGGTGATGCACACCGAGGTGATCAGCCTGCCGGAGCATGTGGCCCTGCTGCGCAGCGAGCTGGCCGCCTACCACGGCTGCCCGGATTTCAAGCGGTGTACCACCATGGGGGCGGTGCTGCAGCTGCAGTTGAAGGTGATGCTGGGCCTGTGACCAAGGGCCTGCCCGGGGCCGCCGTCCCATCGTCGCCAGGCCCTGACATCAGGTCCGCGCAGGGCCACTTCCGCAGGGCTTTCCGAACGGATCGCGTCCGGAGGGCATCCGGGGTGGTCGGAACCCGCGGCATGGAGCGCGCCAACGGTCGTGCGGCCCGTCAACACGCCCGTGTGCGCAACTTGAACATGGGCACGGGCGTGCTCCGCAGGTCGCCCGGGTACTTTCGGCACGGCCGCCCGTGTGTCCGGCCATGACCGTGCACAACCCGCTCCGAACCGCCCTGCTGCCGCCCCTTCTGGTGCATGCGCTCCTGTGCTGGGCGCAACCGGTGAACGACGATTGTGCATCGGCCTTGACGCTCTGTGCCCAGCAGCCGCTGGCGGGCAACAACACGGGCGCGGTGGGCATCCCGGGTTTCTGCCCCGGCACCAACAACGTGTTGTGGTACAGCTTCACCACCAACTCGCAGGGCGGCGCGGTGAACGTGGCCATCAACGGGCTCGACTGTCCGGCGGTGGCCGGCATGGACAATGAGATGAACGTGATCGTCCTGAGCGGCGATGGCAGCTGCCTGCCGGGCAGTTTCACGGCGGTGGGCGACTGTACGCAGGATTCAGTGGACTTCACCATGATCACCGACAGCCTGGCGCCCAACACGCAGTACTGGGTGCTGGTGAGCGGGGTGGCGGACAACGGCGCCACGATCAATGCACAGTGCGAGTTCGGCGTCACCATCGGAGGCCCCGGGGCGGACATCGTGGGGGTGGACTTCAGTGCGGGTGACGACGTGGAGATCGGCGAGGGCGAGTACGCGCAGCTGGAGGCCACGGGGGGCACCACCTACACCTGGACCCCGAACGCGGGGCTGAGCGGCGACGCCATTGCCGATCCGGTGGCCAACCCGTCGGAGACCACCACCTACACGGTGACCACGCAACTGAACGGCTGCACGTACAGCGACGAAGTGGTGGTGGAGGTGATCCGGAGGATCCAGCCCACCAACACCTTCACCCCGAACGGCGACGGCCACAACGACACCTGGACCATCTTCGGGATCTCGGACTACCCATCGTGCGAGGTGACCATCTACGACCGGTGGGGCCAGCGCGTGCACCGCAGCGTGGGGTATGACGAGCCGTGGGACGGCACCAACGGTGGGGCGCGACTGCCGATGGCCACCTACTACTACCACATCGTGCTCAACACCCGGGAGGGCGGCTCGGCGGCGGCCTACACCGGCTCGATCACCATCGTGCGATGAGGGCGCTGCTGCTGCTGCCGGTCGTGCTTTGCACCGCCACGGTGCGGGCCCAGCAGGTGCCGCAGTACTCACAGAACGTCCTCAACTACTTCAACATCAACCCAGCGGTGGCGGGCAGCAAGGACTGCATCGACGTGCGCCTGGGTTTCCGCAAGCAGTGGGTGGGCTTCGAGAACGCACCCACCACGGGCTGGGCCAGTGTGCACGCCACCATCCGCAACAAGCGCAAACCCTACCTCAAGGGCAAGCACGGCATCGGCGGTTACATGGAGGCCGACGACACGGGTCCGCTGGGCTACACCCTGATCAACCTTGCTTACGCCTACCACGTGCGGATGAACATGGACCATTACCTGGCCATGGGCACCTTCCTGGGGGTCAAGCAGCAGAAGTTCGATGTAGGCCAGACGCTGGTGGCCGACAATACGGACCCGGTGCTGGCCAGCCGCAATTCCGCCTTCGTCTTTCCGATCATCACCCCGGGGATCTGGTTGTACAGCAAGACCTACTGGGCGGGCCTCAGCGTGCATCAACTGCTGAACAACCGTGTTCCCGGCATCGGGGTGGACTCGCGCTTGAGCCCGCACTACATGGTGAGCGCGGGTTACCGCTGGCGCATCGGCCGCAAGACCTCGGTGACGCCCAGTGCGCTGATCAAGCTCTCGCCGGGATCGCCGATGGCCATGGACATCAACGCCATGCTGGAGTGGAACCGCGTGTTCGGTATCGGGGCGAGCTACCGCAACCAGGACGCACTGGTGGCCATGGTGAAGTTCGGCTTCCTGAAGTTCTTCACCCTGGGCTACGCTTACGACATCACCACCTCGAAGCTCAAGGCGGCGAGCAGCAACACCCACGAGGTGATCCTGGGCATCACGCCCTGCATCCCGATCGATCCCAGCAAGCGCATCGTGAGCTGCCCCATCTTCGAATAGGACCCCATGAATCACCACGGACCCCGCCCTTACTTCCGACCGGTACTGTTGCTCCTGGCGCTTCTGGCCTGGGGCGCTTCCGGTGCGCAGGAGGTCCTGTACTGGACCGGCGGCACGGGCAGCTGGAGCGATGCGCGCATGTGGGCGGCCATGCCGGGCGGTGCGGGCGGTGCGGGCGTGCCCCGGGAGGGCACCGAAGTGCGGATCGGTGGGACGGGCGAGGCCGCTGTGCACCTGGGAGGTACGGCGCACTGTCGCACGCTGCATGTGGACGGTCGCGCGGCACGGGTGCGCGTGGTGGGTGCGCAGGGCGCGCACCTGGTGATCGCCGGCGGATGGGTGATGGCCGGTGATGCGCACGTGGCCGTGCCGGGCGGTGTGCGGCTGAGCGGACGGGCGGGCGACGCGGTGCTGGACCTGCACGGGACGGAGGTGGCGAGCGATGTGGTGCTGGACGGTGGCGGACGATGGGACGTGCTGAGCGCCCTGGCCATCGACGATGCGCACACCTTGCGGTTGGAGCGCGGCGCCCTTCGGATGAACGGCGGTGTGCTGAAGGCCGGCGCTCTCTCGGTGGGCCCCAAGGCCGCAAGCGGGCTGGAAGCCCAGGGAGCCACGTTGCTCGTGGGGCGGCTGGAGGGTGCTGGTGCCGCACACGTGACCTGGTCCCCGTCCACCGTGCTGCTGGTGAACGGCAACGCGCAACACTGGGACGGCACCCCGGTGGGGCAGGAGGAACTGATGCGCCAGGCCGTGAACTGCGGCACCGGGGCCGGGCAGACGCCCTTCCAGGTGAACGCGTTGCTGACCAGCGACTACAACGGCTTCGGGGTGAGCTGCAGCGGGGCGTGCGACGGTGCGGTGAACGTGTCCGTGCAGGGCGGCATCGGGCCCTTCGCCATCCAGTGGCAGGGCGGCCCCAGTGGAACGGGCACCGCGTTGCCGTGGACCAACATCTGTTCGGGCAACAAGCTGGTGATCGTCACCGACCTGGGGCAGAACGTGGGCTGCTTCGCCTCGGTGCTGGTATCCCCGCCACCGCCCTTGAGCGTGGTGTTCTTCGGGCTCAACCCGCCGGCCTGCGCCAACGTGTGCAACGGTACGGCGATCACCTTCCCCGGTGGTGGCACCGGCTTCGGTTATCAGTACGACTGGAACAACGGGGCCGAGACGGACCCCAACCCCGTGCAGCTCTGCGCCGGCACGAACACCCTGCGCATCACGGACGCCAACGGCTGTGTGTTCGACACCACCTTCACCATCGCCCTGCTGCCCCTGGAGGCCACCCTGCAGAGCGCCCCGCCGAGTTGTGCCGGCGATTGTGACGGAACGGCCCAGGTGACCGTCACAGGCGGCACGCCGGGTTACACCTACGACTGGGAGCCCGGTACGCCGGCGGGCGACGGCACACCCCAAGTGACCGGCCTGTGCGGTGGTGGCCACAGCGTGCTTGTCACCGATGCGAACGGGTGCGATACGCTGATCACCTTCAACCTGGTGGCGCCTGCGCCGATCGTGCCGAACCTGGTGACCGCTCCGGCCACCTGCGCCGATGCCTGCGACGGCACGGCCACGGTCGCCCCCACCGGTGCGGCGGGCCCGTTCACCTTCCAGTGGACGCCGGCGCCGGCGGGCGGGCAGGGCACCGCCACGGCCACCGGCCTGTGCGCCGGCAGTGGTACGGTGCTGATCACCGACCAGGCCACGGGTTGCGACACGCTCGTACCCTTCAGCATCGGCTCGCCGCCCGTGCTGCTGGCCACGTTGACCGCGGTGGATGCCACCTGCGCCAACGCGTGTGACGGCAGTGCCGGTGTGGTGGTGAGCGGCGGCACCCCGGGCTATATCTACCTCTGGGACCCCGCACCCGGCGCGGGACAGGGGACGGCGAACGCCACCGGGCTCTGCGCCGGCAACCACACCCTGTTGGTGACCGATGCGGCGGGTTGCGACACCCTGATCGCCTTCACCATCGCCGCACCGCCCCCGCTCGTCGTCGCCCTGGACACCACCTCGGTGAGCTGTGCCGGTCTTTGCGACGGTGCGGCCACGCTGCAGGTTTCCGGCGGCGCCCCGGGCTACACCATCAACTGGTCCAACGGACAGGGCGGGCCCTCGGCGACCGCTTTGTGCGCCGGTCCGTACAGCGTGACGGTGATGGACGCCAACGGCTGCGACACCACGTTGACCTTCGCGCTCACCGCACCTCCGCCGCTGGACGCCTCCTCCTCCCACACGGACGTCTCCTGCGGTGGACAGTGCGATGGCACGGCCTCCGTGGTGGTGAGCGGCGGCACCCCGGGCTACACCTACCTGTGGTCCCCGGCTCCGGGCGGTGGACAGGGGACCCCCGATGCCACCGGCCTCTGCCCGGGCGCATACAGCGTGCTCATCACCGATGCGAACGGATGCACCACCACGGTGGACCACACCATCCTGGACGCGGTGCCCCTGCAGTTCTCGCTCAACGTCCAGGACGCATCCTGCCCGGGTATGTGCGATGGTGAGGCCGGGGTGATCGTCACCGGCGGCACGCCGGGCTACACCTACCTGTGGTCCCCGGCCCCGGGTGCGGGCCAGGGCACGCCGACGGCCACCGGCCTCTGCGCCGGTGCCTATCAGCTCACCGTGACCGATGCGCTCGGCTGCGACAGCACCATCGCCTTCACGGTGACCGCCCCGCCGGACATCCTGCCCAACGAGACGGTGGTGGCCCCGACCTGTGCCGGCGCATGCAGCGGGAGCATCACCCTGGCGCCCACGGGAGGCAGTGGGACCTTCACCTACTCCTGGACGCCGCAGCCGCCCAACGGCCAGGGCCAACCGCAGGCCACGGGCCTTTGCGCCGGCCTATGGACGGTGACGATCAGCTCCGGCGGCTGCGACAGCACCCTCACGATCGATCTGCAGGCACCACCGGCCCTGAACGTGCAACTGGCCATGACCGGAGCCACCTGTGCCGATGCCTGCGATGCCACGGCCACGGCCACCGTGGTTGGTGGCACCCCGGGTCACACCTACCTGTGGACCCCCGCGCCGGGCGGCGGACAGGGCACGCCCACCGCCACCGGTCTTTGTGCGGGTCCACACAGCCTGACGGTGACCGATGCGGCGGGTTGCGACACCACGCTGGCCTTCACGATCGATGCGCCGGCCCCGCTGGACGTGCAACTGACGGTCGTTCCTGCCGGCTGCGGCGGCTCGTGTGACGGATCGGCCAGTGCCGTGGTGAACGGCGGAACACCGGGTTACTCGTTCACCTGGACCCCCGCTCCTGGTGGCGGACAGGGCACTCCGACGGCGACGGGCCTGTGCCCGGGGGCCTATGTGCTGGAAGTGGTCGACACCAGCGGCTGCGACACCACGATCAGCTTCACGATCAGTACCCCCAGCGGGATCCAGGCCGTGCCCCAAGTGACCCCGGCGAGCTGTGCCGATGTATGCGATGGGGCCATCGGCCTGACGGTGAGCGGCGGTGTGGGTCCGTACACGTTCGGCTGGACGCCGACCCCGCCTGTGGGCGCGGGCACCGCGAACGTTAGCGGGCTGTGCGCCGGCGACTGGACCGTGGTGGTGAGCGACCAGGCGCAATGTGATACGGTGCTGGTGATCAACGTGCCGGCCCCGCCGTCGCTCAACGCCGTGCTCACCGTGACCAACGAGAGCTGCAACGGGCCCTGCGACGGCACGGCGAGCGTGGCCGTGAGCGGTGGGCAGCCCGGGTATCAATACCTCTGGACGCCGACCCCGGGCGGCGGGCAGGGCACGCCCAACGCCACGGGTCTGTGTGCCGGCACCTACGCCCTGGTCGTCACCGATGCCGGGGGCTGCGACAGCACCCTCACCTTCGACATCCTTCCGGAACAGCCCATCGACGTGGGCCTGGTGGTGGTGGATGGCATCTGCGCGCTCACCTGCAGCGGGTCGGCGACCTCCACCCCGAGCGGGGGGACCGGTCCGTACACCTTCCTGTGGTCGCCGGCACCCGGCGGTGGGCAGGGCACGGACAGTGTCACCGGCCTGTGCGACGGGATCTATTCCCTCACGGTGACGGATGCCAACGGTTGCGACACCACGGTGACCTTCAACGTGGTGAAGCCACCGCCCATCGTGTCGAGCCTGCAGTGGGGCGATGAGACCTGCGACGGGCCCTGCACCGGCAGTGCGGCGGCCTTCCCCACGGGCGGGAACGGCGGCCCCTACACCTACGTGTGGACGCCTGCGCCGGGCGGTGGACAGGGCACCAACATCGCCACCGGGCTCTGCGCCGGGGTCACCTACAGCCTCACCATCACCGACGCGCTGGGCTGCGACACCACCGAGAGCCACACCATCCTGCCGTTCCAATCCATCGTGCCCAACCTGAGCACCACGCCGGCGAGTTGCGCGGGCGCTTGCGATGGTTCGGCCACCGTGGGGCCCACGGGCGGTGAGGCGCCTTACACCTACGTGTGGGCCCCGGCACCCGGCGGCGGCCAGGGCACGCCGCAGGCCACGGGTCTGTGCGCGGGCGTGTACACGGTGACCATCGCCGACTTCTTCAACTGCGACACCACCGTGCAGGTGCTCATCACGGGGCCGCAGCCGTTGGACCCGGGCGCTTCCGTCCAGCCCATCACCTGTGCGGGCCAATGTGACGGCAGCATCGTGCTGAACGTGACCGGCGGCACCGCGGGTTACAGTTTCGACTGGACCCCCGATCCGCCCAACGGCGACGGCACCAACAGCGCCTTCGGCCTCTGCCCGGGCACCTATGCGGTATCGATCGCCGATGCCAACGGCTGCGACACCACGGTCACCTTCGTCCTCGATGCGCCTGACCCGCTGACGGCCGTCCTGAGCACCACGCCGAGCCAGTGCCAGCAGTGCATCGGCACGGCTTCCGTGGTGCCGGTCGGCGGAACGCCCCCGTATTCCTACCAGTGGACCGGCCAGGGCGGCGTGATCATCGGCACGGACAGCCTGGTGGCCAACCTCTGTGCCGGCATGTACACCGTGCTGGTGAGCGATGCCAACGGGTGCCTCTTCTCCCTGCCGGTGCCCGTGGCCGACAGCAACGGCGAGGTGCTGGCCACCACCGACGGCCTCACCAGCTGCCCCGGCGGATGCGACGGGACGGTGAGCGTGCAGTACGTATGCTCCGACCCCCCCTGCACGGTGCTTTGGACCGATGCCCTCGGTGTGGACCTGGGACAGCCGACGGACACGGCCTCCAACCTCTGCGCGGGAACCTACCTGGTGCAGGTGACCAACGCCTCGGGCTGCATCAGCCTCGACACCGCGGTGGTGGCATCGCCGCCGCCGATCACGGCCAACCTGAGCACCACGGCGGTGACCTGTGCGGGAAGCTGCGACGGCACGGCCACAGTGGGCCCGGTGGGTGGCGTGCCGCCCTACACCTACGACTGGACGCCCGACCCGCCGGGCGGGGACGGCACCCCGCAGGCCACCGGTCTGTGCGCGGGCACCTACGAACTGCTGATCACCGACCAAGGCGGATGCACGCTTCTGGTCAATGCGCTGATCCTGGCTCCGGTACCGCTCGACCCGGGTGCGACCGTGACCCCGGAAGGATGCCCGGGCAGTTGCGATGCCGCCATCGTCCTGAACCCCACCGGCGGAACGCCAGGATACACCTTCTTCTGGCAGCCCGTGCCGCCCAACGGTCAGGGCACGGCCTCCGCGCTGGACCTCTGTCCGGGTGATTGGACGGTGACCATCGCCGATGCCAACGGCTGCGACACCACGGTGGTTTACACCATCGCGGAGCCGGCCGCCCTGGTGCTCACCACCAACAGCACCTCGAGCCAATGCCAGGTGTGCAACGGCACTGCGGAAGTGGCGATCGCCGGTGGTACGCCCGGGTACACCATCCAGTGGACCGACGGCAACGGGCTGCCCGTGGGCAATGCGCCTGCCATCGCCGGCCTCTGCGCCGGGCTCTACACGGTGACCGTGACCGATGCCGGGGGCTGCAGCGCCAGCCAGGTGGTGCCGGTGACCGATGCGAACGGGGAGGTGCTGACGGTCCTGGACGGCAGCACTTCGTGCGGCAACACGTGCGACGGCACCGTGGAGGTGCAGTTCACCTGCGCGGTGCCGCCCTGTACGGTCACCTGGACGAACGCGTTGGGCGACACGCTGGCGCAGAACAGCAACGTGCTGTCCGGCCTTTGCGCGGGCAGCTACTTCGTGGCGGTGGGGAACGGTGCGGGCTGCATCCGCATCGACACTGCCGTGGTGACACCGGGCACCGCGCTTGTTCCCGGCCTGTCCACCACGCCGGCGAGCTGTGCGGGCGTCTGTGACGGTACCGCCACCGTGGGCCCGACGGGCGGTGTGGGTCCGTACACCTTCGACTGGTCGCCCGACCCGATCAGCGGGGACGGCGGGCCGCAGGTGACCGGCCTCTGCGCCGGGGTGTACAGTGTGCAGATCACCGACCAGGGCACCGGTTGCGACACGCTCGTGAACCTGCTGATCACACAACCGCAGCCGCTGGCCGCAACGGCGGTGGTGGAGGCCGCCGGCTGTGAGGGGCTCTGCAACGGAAGCATCGTGGTGGCCGTGCAGGGCGGGTCGGGCGCCTACACCTATGCCTGGACCCCGGTGCCCGCCAACGGCGACGGCACCAACGCCGCGTTCGGCCTGTGCGCGGGGAGTTACGACCTGCTGATCACCGACGCGAACGGTTGCGACACCCTGCTCACCTTCACCATCACCGAGCCGCCGCCCCTGGTGTTGACGGCAAGCGCCACACCGAGCGAGTGCGGCCTGTGCATCGGCGCGGCCACCGTGGAGGCCATGGGCGGCTCGGCGCCCTATGCCTACAGCTGGACGCTCAACGGCATGCCCATCGGGACCGACAGCACCGCGTCGAACCTCTGCGCAGGCTTGTACCTGGTGACGGTGCAGGATGCCAACGGATGCACGGCCCAGTTGGCGGTCCCCATCACCGACAGCAACGGCGAGGCGGTCGCCACCACCGACGGCCTGACGAGCTGCCCGGGCGCATGCGACGGACAGGTGTCGGCCACCTTCGCCTGCAGCGATCCGCCCTGCACCGTGGTGTGGACGGACGCCTTCGGCATCGATCTGAACGAGCCGGGGACCACCCTGGACAGCTTGTGCGCAGGGGCGTATTACATCACCGTCACCAACGGATCGGGCTGCATCACCATCGACACGGCCAGTGTGGCGGAACCCGACCCCATCGTGCTCCAGCTCAGCACCACGCCGGCGACCTGCAGCGGCGTGTGCGACGGAACGGCCACGGTGGGCGTCAGCGGTGGGGTGGCCCCGTACATCATCGATTGGTCGCCCGATCCGATCAACGGGGATGGAACACCGCAGGTCACCGACCTGTGCGCGGGCACCTATGCGGTCACCGCCACCGATGCCAGCGGATGCAGCAACACCCTGGCGGTGCTCATCCTGGAGCCGCCACCGCTGGTGGTGACGGCCGTGGTGGAGCCGGTGACCTGCAACGGGACGTGTGACGCCAGCATCGTGCTCGCCGTGACGGGCGGCACCCCGGGCCACAGCTTCGATTGGACGCCCGACCCCCCGAACGGTGACGGCACCAATGCGGCCTTCGGGCTCTGTTCCGGCACGTACACCGTGCTGGTGGCCGATGCCAACGGCTGCGACACCACGCTCAGCTTCATCGTGGACGAACCGCCCGTCCTCGAAGTGCAGGTGGCCCTGACGCACAACACGTGCCACGGCACCTGCATCGGCACGGCCACGGCCGCTCTCAACGGCGGTGTTCCACCGTACACCTTGACGTGGACCGATGCCGGCGGGGTCCCGCTGGCGCAGGACACCACCTTCGTGGGTGGTCTGTGCGCGGGGGACCATACGCTCACCGTCACCGATGCCGCCGGGTGCACGGTGGCCCTGCCCTTCACCATCACGCAGGGCAACGCCATCAATGCGGGGCTGCTCTTCACCAACGAGACCTGCTTCGGGCCATGCGACGGCACGGCGAGCGTGAGCCCCACTGGTGGCATGGGCGGGTTCACCTACCTGTGGCAACCCGCACCGGGGGCCGGCCAGGGCACGCCGAACGCCACCGGATTGTGCGCCGGCAACTGGTCGATCACCATCACCGACAGCCTGGGTTGCGACACCACGGTGGCCTTCACCGTGCTGCCCTTCACGCCGATCGTGCCCAACGCCGTGGTGGCCGATGTGCATTGCAGCGGGGCCTGCAACGGCACCATCACCCTGGCGCCCACGGGCGGGTTCGGCAACTTCAGCTACGTCTGGTCCCCCGCACCGCCCAACGGTCAGGGCACCGCCTCCGTCACGGGCCTGTGCCCGGGAACCTGGACGGTGAGCATCACCGACGGCATTGGTTGCGACACCACGGCCTCCTTCACCATCCAGGAGCCTGCGCCCATGCAGGTGACGGTGGACGCGGTGGTGGCGGCCAGCTGCAACACGGCGGCCGATGGCTCCATCGCCATCACGGTCACCGGCGGTGTGGGCGGCTACGTGGTGATGTGGGCGGGCCCGGGCGGCTTCACCAGCAACCAGGAGGACCTTGTGCAACTGCTCCCCGGACCGTACACGGTGACGGTCACCGATGCCAACGGCTGTTCGGCCAGCGCGAACGCCCAGGTGGATGCGCTGGCGACAGTGACCGCCGATGCGGGCCCCGATCAGCAGCTCTGCGGCGGCTCCGTGGTGACGCTGGACGGTGGCGGAAGCACGGGCGCGGTGACCTGGCTGTGGACCGACGGGCAGGGCAGCACGGTGGGTGAACAAGCCACGGTGGTGCTCACCGGCTTGCCGCCGGGCACATACAGCTTCACACTCACCGTGACGGACGGCCCCTGCTCGGCGCAGGACCAGGTGACCGTGGTGGTGTTGTCCACGCCCACGGCGGATGCAGGTGCGGACCGGACCATCTTCCTGCATGGCCAGACCACGCTCGGCGGGGATCCCAGCGGTCCGCCGGGCGCCACCTTCAGCTGGCAGCCGGATTCGCTGCTGGACAATGCCTCGTCCGGTGCGCCGGTGACCACGCCGGAGGAGACGACCTGGTTCGTGCTCACGGTGACCATGCCCGACGGTTGTACGGCCGTCGATTCGGTGCTGGTGACGGTCCTGCCGGAAGTGGTGATCCCCTCGGGCTTCACGCCCAACGGCGACGGGTGGAACGACACCTGGCAGATCGACCTGATCGAGCTCTTCCCCGAATGCGAGGTGGAGGTTTACAACCGCTGGGGCGAGCTGCTGTTCCAAAGCGTGGGTTACAAGGAGCCGTGGGACGGCCGGTACCACGGAGGCCTCGTACCGGTGGGCACCTACTACTACGCCATCCGCCTCAACCATCCGGACTATCCCGAGCCCTTCACCGGTCCGCTGACCGTCATCCGCTGACGCCATGAACCTGCGCCACCAAGTTCTTTCGCTGCTGATGGTCGCCGGCACGGCGAGCGCACAGCAACTGCCGCAGCTCAGCCAGTATGTGAGCCAGGACTACCTCTACAACCCGTCCGTGGCGGGATCACGGCCCTGGTTCGAGCTGCGCAGCGCGCACCGCTACCAGTGGGTGGGCGTACAGGATGCGCCGCGCACCTTCATGCTGAGCGCCACCACGCCCGTGGGCCGGCACATGGGGTTGGGCGGCTTCCTGTTCACCGACAACGTGGGCCCCACGCGGCGCACCGGTTTCCAGCTCACCTACGCCTACCATCTGCAGCTCACCGAAAAGCTCCGCCTGGGCCTCTCGATCAGCGGGGGGCTGGTGCAGTTCCTCATCGACGGATCGAAGATCACCTTCCACGACGGCAGCGATCCGGTGATGGACGACCAGTTACGCGGGGACGTGCTGCCCGACGCCACCTTCGCCTTCCTGCTGCACCACCCGAACTATTGGTTCGGCGCCACGGCCCCGCAGTTGTTCAACAACCGCATCTGGTTCTTCGATACGCAGGAACAGGCGCTCAGCCGGTTGGAAAGGCACTACTTCGCCACCGGTGGATACCGCATCCGGTTCTCGGAGGATCTTCGCCTGGAACCAAGTTTCCTGGTGAAGTACGTGAACCCGGTGCCTCCGAAGCTCGACCTCAACCTGACCTTGAACTACAAGGACATCCTGTGGATCGGTGGCGGTTGGCGCTCCAACGATGCGATTCCGCTCATGGTGGGCTGCTGGCTGAAGAAGATGTTCCAGTTCGGCTATTCCTTCGACCTGACCACCACCGGCCTGAGCCGCTACAGCCAGGGTACGCACGAGGTGATGCTGGCCATCACCTTCGGCAAGGAACGACCTGCGGCCAAGGTGCCTGCGGTCCCCGCCGCGGCCCCCACGCCTTGATCCCAGGCTCCCGGTCATGCGGTATCCGGACGTTGGGACCCTTCATCGGCAACGGTGTGCGACCGGCCGAAAACCCGCGCTGGGCTGGACCTCCAAGGGGTGTTTTGGTTACCTTGCACCCCCTCGCGCCCGAACGTGATCCGTAGCAGCACCCCATTTCCCGTCCTCGCGCTCGGCGCGGCCCTGGGTTGGGCGTTGCTCCATCCGGCACCGCTCCAGGCCCAGACTTTCGTGATGGGCAACGCCGCCTGGCAGGCGTGCAGCGGCGAGTTCCTGGACAGCGGCGGGGCCGGTGGGCCGTATGGCGACAACGAGGACCTGACGGCCACCCTTTGCCCGGCCAACGGGGCCGGTTCAGGCTCCAACGTGTCGGTGACCTTCACGGCCTGGGCCGTCGCGCCGGGAACGGCGGACCAGCTGTTCATCCATGACGGGACCAGCACGGCGGACCCCCTGCTGGCCACGGGCAACGGGAACAACTCCCTGCTGGGCCAGACGATCACGGCCAGCGGCCCCAGCGGCTGTCTCACCTTCCACTGGGTGAGCGATGGGGCGGACCACCTGGCCGGTTGGGCGGCCAGCATCGGCCCGGCGCCCGATGCAGGCAGCTCCACCGGGGTCACCGTGTGCGACACCGACGGGCCGGTGGACCTGTTCGCCGCCTTGGGCGGCACCCCCGATCCGGGCGGTTCCTGGACCGACCCGACCAGCGCGCCGCACGGCTCCTCCTTCGACCCCGCCGTGGACCCTCCCGGTGCCTACACCTACACGGTGAGCGCGGGGGGGGGGTGCCCGGTGGCCTCGGCCACCGTCACCATGACCGTGAACCAACAGCCTGTGGCCGGGGTGAGCACCTCCACCGGGGTCTGCAGCAGTGATGCACCCTTCAGCCTGTTCGCCCTGCTCGGCCCCACCGCGGACCCGGGAGGCACATGGACCGGTCCCGGAGGGCCGCACCCGCCGACCTACACCCCCGGCGTGTCGCCTGCGGGACTCTACACCTACACCATTCCCGGCGCGCCCCCCTGCGTGGACGCCACGGCCACGGTGACGGTCAACGAGCAGGCCGCGCCCGATGCTGGCGGTGACCGCAGCATCACCGTGTGCAGCGACGATGCGCCGTTCTCCCTCACCGGGCAGTTGAACGGAAACCCCGATGCCGGAGGCCAATGGACGGGTCCGAACGGTCCGATCCCCGGAGACCAGTTCGACCCGGCCGCCGGGCCAGCCGGGGTTTGGACATACACCGTCGCCGGGGTCCCGCCCTGCGCGGACGCTTCCGCGCAGCTCACCATCACCATCCGCCAGGCCCCGGATGCCGGCAGCTCGCGCACGGTGGTGGTGTGCAGTACGCACGGCTCCTTCGCCCTGGTGGACTCCCTGGGCGGATCACCGGACCTCACCGGGTCGTGGACCGATCCGGGCAACGCGGCCTTCAGCGGCACCTTCATCCCGGGCACCAGCGCGCCCGGCACGTACACCTACACCGTGACCGGACAGGCCCCGTGCGTTCCGGCCACCGCCACGGTCACCGTGCAGTTGGTGATGGCGCCCGATGCGGGCACCAACGCCACCCTGCAGCTTTGTTCCACGGATGGCCCCGTGTCCTTGTTCACGGTGCTGGGCGGCACCCCGGATGCGGGCGGCAGCTGGACCGATCCGAACGCGCAGCCCTTCGCCGGGACCTTCGATCCGGGCACCGATACGCCGGGGATCTATACCTACACGGTCCAGGGGCAGGCACCGTGCGCCGATGCCAGTTCCACGGTGACCATCGGGGTGACGCCCGCACCGAACGCCGGCAGCCCGGGCTCGGCCCTGGTGTGCAGCACCGACGCGGTGTTCGCCTTGGTGGACAGCCTGGGGGGCTCGCCGGCGGTGAACGGGACCTGGACCGACCCCAACGGGCAGGCGGTGCCGTCCGGCAACTATGTCCCGGGCACCTCACCGCCCGGTCTGTACACGTACACGGTGACGGGGCTGGCCCCCTGCGCCAATGCCGTCGCCACGGTGGATGTGGACCAATCCACGGCACCGCACGCCGGGACCAGCACGACGCTCACCGTGTGCAGCGATGATCCGGTGGTGGACCTGCTGGCGTTGTTGACGGGAGCCGACCCCGGTGGGACCTGGACCGACCCGGGCAGCCAACCGCATTCCGGGCAGTACGACCCGGCCACCGATGTGGGCGGCACCTACACGTACACCGTGGTCGGCACGCCTCCCTGTGCGGATGCGACGGCCACCGTGCAGATCACGCGACGCATCGCCCCGCGCGCGGGGAACGATGGCAGCACCACGGTCTGCAGCAACACCGGCAGCTTCGCCCTGCTGTCGGTGCTGGGCGGCGCGCCCATGGCCACGGGTGCCTGGACCGACCCCAACGGTGTGCCCGTGCCTTCGGGCGATTTTGTCCCCGGCCAGAGCCCGCCGGGCGCCTACCGCTACGTGGTGAGCGGCATCGCACCCTGCGTCAACGACACGGCCTTCGCCACGGTGAGCGTGGTCCAGGCCCCGAACGCGGGCATCACCGGCGACACCCTGGTGTGCGGCAACGGCTCCTCGTTCGCCTTGAGCCTGGTGCTGGTGGGCCCCTTTGATGGGAATGGAAGCTGGACCGGACCGGGCACCGACCCGCATGGCCCCATCTACGACCCGCAGGTGGATGTGGCCGGCGTGTACACATACACCGTGACCGGGACCCCGCCTTGTGCGAACGCCACCGCGTCGGTGGTCGTGCAGGAGGTGGCACCGCCCGATGCCGGTGGCGACAGCACCATCACCGTCTGCAGCAACGCACCGGCGTTCGCGCTCTTCGAGGCGCTCGCAGGCGCGCCGGCCCCGGGCGGTTCGTGGAGCGGTCCCGGGGGTGCGATGAACGGCACCTTCACCCCGGGCACCAGCCCGGCCGGTCAATACACCTATACCGTGAGCGGGACGCCACCGTGCGCGGCGGCCTCGGCCACCGTGACGGTGGTGGTGAACAATGCGCCCGTGGCCGGCGGTGATGGGGACGCGACCGTGTGCACCAACTCGGGTGCGCTGGACCTGTTCACCCTGTTGCAGCCGCCGTACACCGCTGGCGGCACATGGATCGATGTGGACGGCACCGGACAGTTGACCGGCAGTGTGCTCCAGACCAACGGCCTGCCGAACGACGACTACGATCTCCTGTATGTGGTGCCCGGTTCGGGCCAATGTCCCAATGACACGGCCGAGGTGACGGTCACCATCGTGCCCCAGCTGGACGCCGGGAACAACACGTTCCGGTCGGTGTGCGGCAACACGGTGGCCTATGACCTGTTCGCGCACCTGAACGGCGGCCCCGATCCGGGCGGGAACTGGATCGACAACGACAACACCAACGCGGTGACCAACGGGCTGTTCAACGCCACCTTGGTGGCCCCGGGCAGTTACACCTTCACCTATTTCCTGGACGGGGGTGGTTTCTGTCCGGACGATCAGGCGGTGCTCACCGTGAACGTGGTGGGTGCTCCGGATGCCGGGTTGAGCGCCGACACCGTGGTCTGTGGCAACGGCAGTTCCTTCCAGCTCTTCGGTGTCCTGGGCGGTTCGCCGGACGGGGGCGGTTCCTGGAAGTTCAACAACCAGCCCCATTCGCCCAGCTACAACCCCCTGGTCGACCAGCCCGGTGTCTATCAATACCATGTGAATGGCAATACACCGTGCCAGGACGCGATCGCCACGGTGACGGTAAGTGAAACGGCACCGCCCAACGCGGGCTTGGGAGGGTCGGCCAGCGTGTGCGAGAGCGATGCGCCGTTCGTGATGACCGATAGCCTGGGTGGTACGCCTCAACTCACCGGGACCTGGACCGACCCGGGGAACCTGCCCCAGGCCAACCTGTTCGTGCCGGGCGTCGATCCCGCAGGGGCCTATGTGTACACCGTGGCGGGGAGTTTCCCGTGCAGCAACGCCTTCGCTGTCCTCACGGTCACCAAGGACCTGGAGCCCGATGCCGGTGGCAACGGCCAGATCTCGGTCTGTGACGATGCGGGCTCCTTCCTGCTGAGCACGGTCCTCACCGGCACGCCTGATCCGGGTGGCTTCTGGTTGGACCCCGGCGGGCTGCCCACCGATGTGCTGTTCGACCCCCTGGTGGACCCCGACGGTGATTACACCTACGTGGTGCCTTCCACTGGGGCGTGTGCGGCCGACAGCGCCGTGGCCAGTGTGTTCGTGAACACCCACGCCAATGCCGGCGTCAGCACCTCCACCACGGTCTGTGCCACGGGTGGCACGGTGAACTTGTTCCCCTTGTTGGGCGGTGCGGACAACACCGGGGTGTGGACCAACCCGCTGGGGCAGGTGCACGGCGGCCTGTTCAACCCTGCGACCGACCCGCCGGGGGCGTACAAGTACAAGGTGCAGGGAACGGCGCCATGCCCGGCCGATTCGGCCTCCGTCATCGTATCGGTGAGCACACCGCTCAGTCCTGGCGTCAGCGTCACGCGATCGGTGTGTTCCACCCAGCCCTGTTTCTCGCTCTTCACCCAACTGGGCGGAACGCCTTCGCCGGGGGGCAGCTGGAGCGGGCCGCTCGGGACGGACGACGGGGTCTTCTGCCCCGGCCAGGACCCGCCCGGGGTTTACGTGTACACGGTGACCGGCCCGGCACCCTGCCCGGCGGTATCGGCCACCGTCACCGTGGGGGTGAGCGCCAGCGTGAATGCCGGCAACGACGTCACCACGGTGGTCTGCCGTCCGGGCCCCACGATCAACCTGTTCAACCAGATCACCGGTGGCCCGCAGCCTGGGGGCAACTGGCTCAACCCCGTGAACCTCCCGCACAACGGGCTCTTCCAGCCGAGCCTCGATGCGGCCGGCGTGTACAAGTACATCCGCACGGCCCAGGCGCCTTGTCCGAACGATACGGCACGGGTGACGGTGGTGGTGAACGACGCACCCGATGCAGGGGGGAATGGGGTGGCGATCGTGTGCGACGATGAGGACCCCTTCGGCCTGATCGGTCTGCTCACCGGTGGCCCGGACCTGAACGGCACCTGGCGGGACCCCAACGGGACCGTGGTGGTGGGCATCTATTTCCCCGGAACAAGTCCCGCAGGGGTGTACACCTACCGCGTGGGAGGTGTGCAGGCCTGCCCTGCCGACTCGAGCACGGTGACCGTGATCGAGAACCACCAGCCTTGGGCGGGCACCGATGGGGTGGATGAGGTCTGCAGCACCGAACCATCGTTCAGCCTCTTCGCCCTGTTGCAAGGGGGCGCGGAACCAGGCGGCACCTGGCGGGACCCCAACCTCGGGCCCTTCTCGGGCACCTATGTGCCGGGCGTTTCGGCCGAAGGCACGTACAGCTATATCCTGTACGGCAACAGCCCCTGCGTGAACGACACGGCACGGGTGACCATCTTCGAGAACGAACAGCCCACCCCGGGGGTGGATGCGGCGCGCACCTTGTGCAGCAACGGTCCGGTGGTCGCATTGGCCACCCTGCTGAACGGCACCCCGGACCCCGGCGGCACGTGGAGCGGCCCCAACGGCCCGGTGCCCACCGGCAACTTCGATCCGAACAGCGATCCGCCCGGTGCGTACGTGTACACCATCCAGGCGGCAGCGCCCTGCACCACGGTGAGCGCCACGGTGCAGATCGTCATCGTGCCCGCCCCGAACGCCGGCCAATCCGGTGCGCTGCCTGTTTGTGTGGATGCCCCGTCGGTGGACCTCATCACCGGCCTTGGTGGTTCGCCCCAACCGGGCGGCAGCTGGACCAACAACAGCGGCCAGGGAACCCTGAACGGAGGCACCTGGAACGCCACGGGTGTGCCCACGGGCAGCTACACGTTCACCTACACGGTGGCCGGCACGACCCCATGCGCCCCGGCATCGGCCACCGTCACCGTGCAGGTGGTGCAGGGGTTGGACGCCGGTGATGACAGCGCCGCCGACGTGTGCGAGAGCGAAAGCCTGGTGTTGCTCTTCGATCTGCTGCAAGGCACACCGCAACCCGGAGGTACCTGGATGGACCTGGGCGGTTCGGGGGCCATGGCCAACGGGGTGTTCAACGCTACACTGGCGGGGGTGGGCCAGTGGCCCTTTGCGTACATCCTGGCACCGTCGTCCACCTGCGAGGGCGATACGGCGAACCTGGTGGTGTCCGTGCTGGAGGGGCCCAACGCGGGCTGTTCCAGCGCCCAGACGGTGTGCGACAATGCCAATCCGTTCCTGTTGGTGCAGTTCCTGGGCAACGGCTGCGACCCCGACGCCAACGGCACCTGGACGGGGCCGGGCGGGCAGGTCCACAGCGGCCAGTTCAACCCGGCGGTGGACAGCTCGGGGGTTTACACCTACACGGTGCCTGCCATCGGCAACTGTCCCCAGGCACAGGCCACCGTGACCATGACGGTGGAGGAGGCGCCGTATGCCGGGCCGGACACCAGCCTCAGTGTGTGCAGCGACGGTGGCCTGGTGGCGCTGATCGGCCTGCTGCCGGGCGCCGACACGGACGGGGCATGGCTGGCCCCGGGCAATGTGCCCTACAGCGGCATCTACAACCCGGCGATCCACAACCCCGGGCTCTACGTGTACAACGTGCAGGGGTCGTTGTTCTGCTTCCCCGATCAGGCCACGGTGACCATCACCGAGAACCAGGCGGTGAACGCGGGCTGGGATAATGCCGTGGATGTGTGTTCCTCCCAGGCGCCCTTCGATATGACCGGGCAGTTGGGCGGTACCCCGGGACAGGGCGGCTACTGGCTCGGTCCCGACCAGCTGCCGCTCGGCACCGCCATGTACGATCCGGCGTTGAACGGCCCCGGTGACTACCAGTACGTGATCGAAGGGGCTGGTGCCTGTGCCAACGATACGGCCACCCTCCAGGTGAACGAAGTGCAGGAACCCAACGCAGGCACCGGCCTCACCCTGCCGGTATGCGTGACCGAGATGGCCCAGGACCTCTTCGAGGGCCTGCAAGCCCCGTACGACCCGGGTGGTGTCTGGTCCGACCCGGGTGGCACCGGTGCGCTCACCGACAGCCTCTTCAATGCCACCCTCACCGGGTTGGGCACCTACACCTTCGTGTACACCGTGGCCGGTACCAGCCCCTGCCCGAACGACCAGGCCACGGTCACCGTGGAGGTCTCCGCCGGCATCGACATCGGCACGGGGGCCATCGACACCATCTGCGGCAACGGGCCGTACGACCTGTTCAACTCCCTGCCGGCGGGCACGGTGCAAACGGGCACCTGGACCGATGGCTCGGGCACGGGTCAGTTGAGCGGATCGATCCTCCAGGCCGGTCAGTTGCCCACCGGTGTCAACTATCCGTTCAGCTATGAAGTGCAGACCGTGGCCTGCGGGCTGGTGTCGGTGGGTGTGATCATCCACGTGGCCCCCGCCCCGGACGCCGGAGGCCCCGGTACGGTGCAGACCTGCGCCAATGCCGCATCGGTGGACCTTTTCGCCGCGCTCACGGGAAGCCCACAGGCCGGCGGTACCTGGACGGGCCCGCTGGGTGCCGCCCACGACGGCAGCTTCGAGCCGGCGACCGATCCGCCGGGCACTTACACCTACACGGTCCCGGGCGTGGCCCCGTGCCCCGTCGCCACGGCCACGGTGAACGTCAGCGTGAACCAGCCGCTCAGTGCCGGCGTGGACAGCAGCACCACCATGTGCAACACCGACACCGCCTTCGCGCTGTTCGAGGCCCTTGGCGGCGACCCCGCGGTGGGCGGCACCTGGACCGAGCTGAACTCCACCGGCACGGTGGCGGACGGTGCCCTGAACAGCACCCTGCTGGGCCCCGGCACCTATGGGTTCCAGTACGCGGTGCAGGTGCCGGGTTGCGCGCCCACCGCGGCCATCGTCACGATCACCCTGCAGGAAGGTGTGAGCGTGGGTGAAGTGACGCGCCTCTGCAACGAGCAGGACCGCACCTATGTCGTCCAGTTCACCGTCAGCGGCGGCGATGCGGCCACCTACACCGTCACCGGGCTGGAGGGTGTGCTGTCCGGCACCGCACCCCATGTCTTCACCAGCGTGCCCATCCTGACCAGCCAGGGCTTCAGCTGCACCGTGACCGACGGGAACGACTGCGCGCCGCGGCTGGTGGAAGGGGAGAGCCCCTGCGTGTTCGAGGACGACGTGTTCGTGCCGGAGCTGTTCTCCCCGAACGGCGACGGGGTGAACGAGACCTTCCAGCTGCCGGGCATCGAAGGGTGGCCGGGGAACACCGTGGCGGTGTTCAATCGCTGGGGCGATGAGGTGTACAGTGCCGCAGGTTACGACAACCATGCGGTGGTGTGGGACGGCACCTCGCAACGCGCCGGCCTGGCGGGTCCGTTGCCGAGCGGCACCTACTACTATGTGATCGAGCTTGGCGCCGGCCGCCCACCGTTGAAGGGCTACGTGTACCTGAACCGATGAGCGCGCACTTCTTCACCCGGGCACTGCCGTTGCTGCTCCTGCTGGGAGCAGCGGGCGGGCGGGCGCGTGCCCAGCAGGACCCGCTGTACAGCCAGTACATGTTCAACACGCTGGCCTTCAACCCGGGCTATGCGGGCAGCGGCGATGTGTTCACGGTGATGGCCCTGACACGCCACCAGTGGGTGGGTTTCGAAGGCGCACCCAGCACACAGACCCTCACCCTGCACTCGCCTCTGCCTGCGGGCGGGCTGGCCCTGGGCGGCACGGTGCTGCACGACCGTGTGGGGCCGGTGCGACAGACGGGCGCCTTCCTGGACCTGGCCTACCGCATCCGCACCGGCGCGCACACCCGGCTGGCCTTCGGCCTCAAGGGCGGGGCGAACATCTTCCAGGCCGATCTGGCGGGCCTCAGCACCGTGGAGACCGACCCCTCGGCCACCAGCATCAGCAGCAAGCTGCTGCCCAACTTCGGCTTCGGCATCTTCTGGCACGCCCCGCGCTGGTATGTGGGCCTTTCGGCGCCCAAGCTGCTGGAGAACACCCTCACCGAGGCGCAGAGCGCCGTGGTGACCACCGCCAAGGAGGACCGCCACTATTTCCTCCTGGGCGGCGCGGTGATCGACCTGGGGCGCGATGCCAAGCTCAAACCGTCGGTGATGCTGCGTGCGGTGGCCGGTGCGCCGCTCTCGCTGGACGTGAACCTCAACGTGCTACTGCGCGAGCGCATCTGGCTGGGCGGCATGTACCGCGTGGGCAACGCCTTCGGGGTGATGGCGCAGTACCGGTTCAACGAGCAGCTGAGCGCCGGCTACGCCTTCGACCTCACCACCACCCGTGTGGGCGCCTATAACGCCGGTACGCACGAGGTGATGCTGAGCTACGATCTGCAGTTCACCAAGGGGCGCACCATCTCCCCGCGCTACTTCTGAGGCCATGCGCACCCTTCGCTCGCTCCTTCCGCTGTTCCTGGCGCTGCTGCTGGCGGGCGGGGTGCTGGCGCAGGGCAGCGCCGATGCGCACATCCGGGCGGGCGACCAGCACTTCGCGCAGCTGGCTTACGCACCGGCGATGCAGGAGTATCGTACCGCCGCCGACCTGGGGGCGGTGAACGAGCATGTGTCCAAACGTCTGGCCGAATGCAGCATGAAGCTGGGCGATACCGAGGAGGCCGAGCGCTGGTACGCCTTGGTGGTGAAATTCCTCAACCGCGAACCACGCGACCTCTACGCCTATGCCCAGGCCCTGAAGAGCAACGGCAAGTACGAACTGGCCGAGGAGTGGATGGACCGCTACCTGGCCACGCGGCCGCAGGAGGGCGGGCCCCAGCGCAGCAACATCACCAGCTTCGCGCGCAAGTTCACCGAGGAACAGGACCGTTTCACCATCACCGCGCTGCCCATCAACACGCCGTACACGGACATGGGCGCCACTTGGTGCGGCACCGACCAGGTGATCTTCACCAGCAGCCGCAACGAGAAGGTGGGCATCCGGCGGCACGCGGCGTGGAACGACCAGCCTTTCCTGGACCTGTACCGTGCATCCCGGGACCCTGACGGCACACTGGGCACCCCGGTGCGGCTCGAGGGCAAGGCCAACAGCCCGCTGCACGACGGCCCTGCGGTGTGCAGCGCCGACGGTAGCACCCTGTACCTCACGCGCAACAGCGCCACGCGCAGCCGCAAGGGCATCACCCGCCTGGGCATCTACCGGGCGCGTCGGGACGGTTCGTCCTGGAGCGGGGTGGACCCCTTCCTGTACAACAACAGCGAGTGCTCGGTGGGCCATCCGGCGCTGAGCCCGGACGGGAAACGCCTCTACTTCGTGAGCGACATGCCCGGAGGCCTGGGCGGCAGCGACATCTACGTGTGCCGTGACCTGGGCGGCCAATGGGGCGAGCCCGAGAACCTGGGGCCGTCGGTCAACACGCCGTACAACGAGATGACGCCCTTCATCGCCGCCGACGGCACGCTGTACTTCAGCAGCGACGGCCATCCCGGGCTGGGGGGGCTGGACGTTTTCGCGGCGCCGCCCGCTGCGGGCGACCGTTTCACCACCGCCATCAACGTGGGGGCGCCGCTCAACGGCCCCAAGGACGACCACTCCTTCATCATCGATGCGGCGGGCAAGCACGGCTATTTCAGCAGCAACCGGCCCGGTGGCCAGGGCGACGACGACATCTACGCCTTCACCATGCACCGACCGCTGGAGCAGCGCTTCCTGTGCACCGGCACCGTGATCGATGACGAGAGCGGCACGCCCGTGCCCGAGGTGGCCGTGGAGTTGCAGGACATGGGCGGCGCCGTACTGGCCACCACCACCACCGACGCCCGTGGCGAGTACTCCTTCGGCGTGCAGAAGGACAAGGAATACCGGGTGGTGGTGCGCATGAAGGGCCGCTACGAAGGCAGCCAGCACCTGAGCACCGAGCGCATCGAGGACCAGCAGATCGCGGCGCGGGACATCCACCTGGTGCCCGATGCGGGCGTGTGGCTGCGCGGTGCGGTGCGCTACAAGGACCGGCTGGGCTTCATCCAGGGCATGACGGTGAGCGTCGTGAACCTCAGCAGTTTCTATTCCGAGAGCCAGGTCACCGGCGAGGGCGGGGACTTCAGTTTCCGGCTGCAGGCCAACGAGGAGTTCGAGGTGCTGTTCGAGAAGGCCGGGTATTACAGCCGCAGTCTGCCGGTGTCCTCCATCGGTATCCGCAATGGGGTCATCGACCTCAACGGGGCCTTCGACCTGAGCTTCGAGCCCGTGGAGCTGGGCCGGCCGGTGCGGCTCAAGTTCGTCAAGTGGGCCGATGACCGGAGCACCACCTTGGACCCCCTGGCGCGCACCGAGCTGGACCAGCTGGCCGAACGGCTCAAGGTGAACCCCGCCCTGCGTGTGGAGCTGGCCGTGCATGACGATGCGCGCGGCGACGGCGAGGCCCGGCTGAAGCTCACCCAACGGCGGGCCCAGGCCGTGGTGGACCACCTGGTGGCCAAGGGCGTGCCCAAGGACCGCCTGGTGGCGAAGGGTTATGGTGGCACACGCCTTGTGAACCATTGTGTGCCCGGGGTGCAGTGCACCGAGGCCGAGCACGCCGAGAACCGCCGCGTGGAATACACCGTCACCGAGATCCGTCCCTGACCCATGAAGACCATCAGCCGCCTGTTCCTGACCCTGTCCGTGCTCTTCACCGTGGGCGCCTGCGCCCAGGAAGCCGCCGTGGAGTGCGACCCCGCCCGTTTCGCCAAGCTCATGGCCGAGAAGCCGGGGCAGGTGCTCGATGTGCGCACGCCCGAGGAATGGGCCACCGGGGTGATCGCCGGCGCGCGGTTCATCGACTTCAACGCCGGCGGGTTCAAGGCCGCCGCCCCGGCCCAGTTGGACAAGGCCCGGCCGGTGTACGTCTATTGCGCGGCCGGTGGCCGCAGCTACCGTGCCGGCAAACAGCTCAAGGAGCTCGGCTTCACCGAGGTGTACGACCTGGTGGGCGGCATGGAGGCGTGGAAGGAGGCGGGCCTGCCGACGGTGCCCTACGCCAGGGACGCGAAGCGATAGCCTTCGCGGCGCCAGCGCTCCAGTGCCGCGGGCAGCACCGACCGCAACCGTTCGGCGGCCTTCGGGGCGTCGTGGAAGACCACGATGGAGCCGGGCCGTGTGGCGCGGAGGGTGCGCAGCAGGCAGCGTTGCGGGCTCAGGCGGTGGTCCCAGTCGCCGGTGAGCACATCCCACATCACCAGGCGGTAGCGCCTGCCCAGGGCGGTGTATTGGGCCGGAGTGAGGCGGCCGTAGGGCGGGCGGAAGAGGGTGCCGCCCAAGGTCCGCTGGCCGCGTAGCACGTTGCGCAGGTAGGGCCGCAGGCGGGTGCGCCAGCCGTCGGGGTGGTCCCAGGTGTGGCCGCCCACGGCATGGCCGGCGGCGTGCATCCGTGCCACCAGGTCCGGGCGGGCCGCGGCGCGGTCGCCACGGCAGAAGAAGGTGGCCCGGGCATCGGCTGCGGCCAGTTGCTCCAGCACCCAGGGGGTGAGGTCCGGGTCGGGCCCGTCGTCGAAGGTGAGGTAGAGCACCCGCTCGGGGGTGGGCACGCGCCACAGGGCCCCCGGCATCAGCACGCGCAGCAGCCAGGGTGGGCGGGCCGGCACCACGGCGGTCAGAAACGGATCTTGCTGGTCTTGCGATCTCCGCTCTCCAGCTCCATCAGCTTCTGCTCGTAGGCCTGTTCGGCGGCCTCCAGGCGCGGCTGCAGGCGGTCGGCCAGCGCCTGCTGCTTGTGCATCACCTTGGCGGCGGTCACCAGGCGGTCCATCACGGCGTGCGTGATGGCCATCTCGTTGCTCAGCTTCTCGGCGAAGCGCGGCTCCAGGCTGGTGTACCAGCGCAGGTTCTCCTCCATGATGGTGAACAGGCGTTCGGCCAGCACATTGGCTTTCTCCGTTCCGCCGGCCTTGTAGAAGGATTCGATCACCGGCAGCATGATGCGGTCGAAGGGTACGTTGCGCTCGGGCATCTTCTCCATGGCGAGGTCCAGCACCTTGAGGGCGTCCTCCTTGCGCCCCTCATCGGTGAGGGCGTCGGCCAGGCTGCTCAGCTGCAGGCGCAGGTTGGTGGTCATGCGCAGGATGTTCTCGTCCAGGTAGATGTCCTTGGGGCTGTCCATGTTGCCCCAGACGAACTTGTTCATCACGTTGTCGAACATGACGTCGGTGCCCACGCGGCCGCTCAGGTTGGGGTTGTCGTTCTTGGCGAGGATGGGCACCAGGCGGTAGGTGAGGCCCTCCAGCTGGAAATGGTCCTGCAGGCTCAGGTAGCTGTCGGGGCCGGTGGTGACGGCGAAGTAGATGGGGCGGTCCCAGTTGAAGTTGGCCAGCAGGTCCAGCACCATCAGTTGGTTCTTGAGCAGCACCTGCTTGTTGATCTGCCAGTCCACGTTGTCCACGATGAGGGCGGTGTCCTTGAGGGACACGGTGCCGTTGTTCACCACCTTGGCGCTGTCCACCGGGATGCGGAACCGGTTGGTGGGGAAGTAGGCATCCTTGGTGCCGCGCTGGAAGAGGGGCTGCATGTTGCGGTCGTTGGCCACGAAGTCCATGGCGGCCTTCACGTCCACATACACGCCCTTCTTGTTCTGGCCGGGGAGCACGGCCACGATGTCGCGCGTGCCCTGGCGGTATTTCTCGGGGGCCAGGCCGAAGGGTACCGGGGCGCTCTCGTAGGCACGCCGCCGCATCTGGTCGATGTACCAGTCGGTGTTGAGCAGGCTGAGGTTCACGATGCGGATGTCGGTGCGGATGCCCTCGACCTCCTGGGCGTACCACAGCGGGAAGGTGTCGTTGTCGCCGTTGGTGAACAGGATGGCGTTGGGGGCGCAGCTGTTGAGGTAGTCGCTGGCCAGGTCGCGTGCCGGGGTGCGGATGGAGCGGTCGTGGTCGTTCCATTCCTCGCTGAGCATGTGCAGGGGCACCAGCAGGCCCAGGGCGGTGGCGAGCAGGGCAGGCACCCGTTCGCCGCGCGTGGCCCTGCCCAGCAGGTGGAAGAGGCCGAGCGCCGCACCGCCGCCGGCCGCGAGGAAGAAGAGGGAGTAGCTCACGGCGTGGTCGTCGCCGCCGAGGGACTCCACCAGGTACTTCAGCAGGCCCAGGCCCAGGCCCCCGCCCACGGCGTAGGTGAGGTCGCGGCGGGTGAGCGAGCGGGCCGCATCGAACAGGGCGTACACGCCCAGGCCGATCCAGATGGCGAAGGCGTAGAAGCTGCCCACGTAGGCGTAATCGCGCTCACGCGGCTGCAGCGGGGTCTGGTTCAGGTAGATCACGATGGCGATGCCCGTGAAGAAGAACAGCAGCATCACCACGGTCCAGTCGCGCAGGTGGCGGAACAGCTGGTACACCAGGCCGATCACGCCCAGCAGCAGCGGCAGCAGGTAAAGGCGGTTGTAGGCCTTGTTCCAGGTCATGCTGCCGGGCAGGTCCTTCTGGTCGCCCAGGCGCTGCGCATCGATCATGTCGATGCCGGTGAGCCAGTTGCCGTCGATGATGTTGCCGTGGCCCTGCACATCGTTCTGGCGGCCGGCGAAGTTCCACATGAAGTAGCGCCAGTACATCCAGTTGAGCTGGTAATCCACGAAGAAGCGCATGTTCTCCCCGAAGGTGGGCTTGTGGATGATGGTGGGCTTGCCCTCGCGGTCGGTGGTGCGGATGGGGGTGCCCTTGAAGCGGCTCCAGGTCTTGTACTCCTGCACGTGGCCGCGCTGGTTGCTGTACATGCGGGGGAAGAGCATGGTGAAGCGCGGGTCGTACACCGGTTCGGTGCCCTTGCGCGGGTCGGTCACCACGTAGGCGTGGTCGATCTCGTGGCCGGGGTTGGCCTCCAGCCAGTGCTGGGCGGTCCACCGGTCGTAGAACTGCTTCACCGGGCGGCCGTTCTTGGTGGCCTGCCAGGTGGCGGTGTACACCGGGGTGCCGTCCTCGCGCTCATTGCTCAGCTCACTGTCCCAGAACTGGCCGAGCAGCAGGGGGCGGTCGCCGTACTGCTCGCGGTTCAGGTAGCTCAGCAGGTTGAAGACGTTCTCCGGGTTGTTCTCGTCGATGGGCGGGTTGGCGGTGCTGCGGATCACGATCAGGGCGTAGGTGCTGTAGCCGGTGATGATCACGGCCACGCCCAGGATGATGGTGTTGAGGATGTCGCGGCCCTGGCGCTGGCTCCACAGCAGGCCCCACACGATCAGGCCCAGCAGCAGCAGGCCGTACACCAGGTTGCCGGTGTTGAAGGGCAGGCCCATGCCGTTCACGAAGCGCAGTTCGAACCATCCGGCCATCTTCACCAGGCCGGGGATGATCACCGCCTGGATGGCGCCCAGGATCAGGGCGCTGATCACCAGGGTCCACAGCACGCCCAGGGGGGTCACCTTGTGCTTCTTGAAGTAGTACACGAAGGCGATGGCCGGGATGCAGAGCAGGTTGAGCAGGTGCACGCCGATGCTCAGGCCCATGAGGTAGGCGATCAGGATGAGCCAGCGTTTGTTGTGGGGCTGGTCGGCCTCGCTCTCCCACTTCAGGATGGCCCAGAACACGATGGCCGTGAAAAAGCTCGACAGGGCGTACACCTCGCCTTCCACGGCGCTGAACCAGAAGCTGTCGCTCCAGGTGTAGGCCAGGCTGCCCACCAGGCCGCTGCCCAGCACGGCGATGCTGCGGCCGGCGGAGAGGGTTTCGCCGTCGCGCGTGGCCAGCTTGTGGGCCATGTGGGTGATGCTCCAGAAGAGGAACAGGATGGTGAAGGCGCTGGCCAGGGCGCTGAGCACGTTGATGGCCACCGGCACCTGCGCGGGGCTCACGAAGGCGCTGAAGGCCCGGGCCAGGATCATGAACAGGGGGGCGCCGGGCGGGTGGCCCACCTCCAGCTTGTAGGCCGTGGCGATGAACTCCCCGCAGTCCCAGAAGCTGCTGGTGGGCTCGATGGTGGCGATGTAGGTGTAGGCGGCCACCAGGAACACGAGCCAGCCGGTGATGATGTTGAGGCGCTTGAAGTCCATGCGGGGAATGGTCCGGGGAATGAGGCCTGCCTACCCGCCACGGGATCAGGGGGTTCCGGCAAGGCGAGGGCGAAAGTACCGAAAGGCGGCGGGAGGGGATGGTCCGGGGGCCCTTCCGGGCGATCCGGCCCGCGTGCGCACCGCCGCCCCGGGACCACCCTTGCGCGGGGTTGCCCACCAATGCCTACTTTTGCCGCGCTTTGGCGGAACCCCACCCCGAAGCCCAGGTGCACCGATGGCCGATGGTGTAACTGGCAACACGTCTGATTTTGGTTCAGAAGAGTCCAGGTTCGAGCCCTGGTCGGCCAACTCTGAGTCCGGAGCCCCGCGATGAGCGGGGCTTCGCGTTGTTGGGCCGGACAGGGCGAGAAGTTCATCCCGCGCGGGGCGTGGCGGTGCCGCGGTAGGCGGGAAGCCCTGGTCGGCCAACGCTGCGCACGGGGCGGTTCGGTGCTGGGGTAGGCGGGAAGCCCTGGTCGGCCAACGCTGAAGTCCGGAGCCCCGCGATGAGCGGGGCTTCGCGTTGTTGGGCCTCCCTTGCCTGTCACGCATGACGGCAGGCCCACCAGCTCATTCCACCACCAATTTAGTTCCGCTCAACCAGGTGTCCGGGGTGCTGAGGTGCAGGAAATAGAGCCCCGCAGGAAGAGCGGAGATAGGAAAGCTGGAACTGGACGCCGATGCAGGGATCGGTTCCTCCATCACCAGCCGGCCATCGGCGCTGATGAGGCTGAGGCGCAGCGCTCTCTTGCGCAAGCCCTCCGGCAGGGCGATCTCTACGGTAACGCTGCAGCCGCCGGCCACCGGGTTGGGCCACACACGGAGGGCATCCTTCAGGTTGGTGACCTGTGCGGTGATGCCGGTGACCAGGTCGCAACCCGGCTCCACGCAGCCCAGGCTGTCCACCTTGAGCACCCACACATCCTGACTGAGGCCGGGTGGGTTGTTGCCACTGACGCTGCCATAGGCCGCACCCACGGCCACGAAGCCGCCATCGTTGGTTGGGGTCACATCGTAGAAGAGGCCCGTGCCATCGTTCATGATACTGTCGGTGTACCAGTAATGCCTCAACCACAGGCTATCCCCCTGGCTGTTGGTGCGCAATAGGAAGCCATCGATATAGGGTGTGATCGGCACACTGGTTCCGCAAGCTATCAGGTCGCCGCTAGGCTGGACGTCCTTGACACCCAATATGGTAGCGCCATGGGTAGCCACGTCGTAGGTCTTCGACCACAATATGGTACCCGCAGTATCCACTTTGACCAGCTGCGGTCGCTGATCCGTGCTGTTACCCGTGGGTTCGCCACTGCCGTACACGAAGTTGCCATCTGGCAAGGTGACCAGGTGAGCCTGTCCAAGATCATCGAAAGGGGTACCGTTGGTGAAGGACCAGATCTCATTGCCCAAACTGTCCACACGGAGCAGCCAGGGATCCCAGGAGTTGTTGCCCACCCCCTTTACCCCGCCGATGTAGTAGGTGCCGTCGGGTGCACGTTCGATGCTCCAGAAGTAATCGTCGTAGGTAGTGGTACCGAACAGTTGCGACCATTCCAGTTGACCGGCGCTGTCCGTCTTCAGCAAGAAGGCTTGAATGTCCGGGCCAACTCGAACATCGCCGACCAGCATGAACCCATCGTCGTGGGCCTTGTTCATCTGCCTGACGATGTATTGCGTTAAGGTGGCTATCTCAGCGTAGGAAAGTGCGTGTCCATAGACATCGAACCAGTACAAGGCCGGTAGGCCGACCAAACTCGTGTCCACCGCATTCCCGCCGATCACGAAACGGCCATCACTCAATTGCACCATTGATCGACTTCGCCCATTGTAGGTCAGTTTATCGGGCACGTCTATGTTAGAGACAGAGACGTAACCCCCTGCGCTGTTCAGAATGATCAAGCTAGTAGTGGAACTCCAGTAAAGGGAGTCGTGTATCCAAGCACCATTGCTTGAGATCGCAAAATCCCCATTGTCCATCTCAAGGATGGCCCTGCCAGTTTGCGCCCAGCCGGGGCCAATGGTGTCAAGGCGCAGGTGGAAGCCCTGTGCTACTGCATGGGAGCAGATGCTCCCATGCAGTGCAAGCACAAAGCCCGCACGGACCATGGCTGAGCACATCAGTGAACCACAGTGAACTTGGTCGAACCGACCAAAGAGCCATTACTCCGGAGGACACCTTGGTACAAACCGGCACGCAGTGCAATGGGTATTCCTACAATGCCGCTGATCTGGCCGGTCACCTGCTGCCAGATCATCCGCCCAGTGGCATCGAACACTTCCACTTCGGCAACGTCCATCCCTTCGGGCAGCGTGTAGGTGAGGTAGGTCTCCCCTTGGCTGGGGTTGGGGAATACTTCCAAGTATTCCGGCTCGGTCATCTGCGCTACTGCTTGTGGCAATAGCTGTAGCGATCGGTTCATGTTGGGAAGCTCTACGTTGGCTTCGGGCTGTATGCCGTTCGCAGCGGCCAACCAGGCATTCGCGGCGCTGGTACCAGGCCCGCTACCCGTTGCGATCGCGCTCAACTGCGCTTCCAGCCCGGGATCCAGAGCCTCCATATCGAGGCCATTCTCTAGTTGGTACAGGTAATGGTCCTGCACCTCCCACCAGGCGGTGTGATCGACGGGCAATGCAGCGTTGACACAGGCGCGGGCGCTGGCCAGGTCGTTGTTGGCCAGGTGCAGGAGCATGATCTGTTCGGCACTGCCTTCTACCGGGTACTGCTGGTGCAGAGCGATAGTGTAAGCTTTCCCTGTTTTCGGGCCGATCATAACGAGAGGCTCCAGGGGCATTGTGTTAGGGTTGGATAGGCGCTGACGGCCGGTAGCCGAGCGCCTTGTGTGGGCGGTGATGGTTGTAGTCGGTCATCCACTCATCGGCTTTCTCGCGCACCTCGCTCAAGGTACGGAAGACATAGGCGCT